>CAZWWS010000009.1:0-52636 GCA_964637445.1 uncultured Muribaculum sp. | reverse complement strand
CAGGTAGCGAGGTGTCGGCTTTGTTGGGTCGTATGCCGTCGGCAGTGGGTTATCAGCCTACACTTGCTTCTGAAATGGGTACGTTGCAAGAGCGTATCACCTCTACCAAGAACGGTTCAATCACCTCAGTACAGGCTATCTATGTGCCTGCCGACGACTTGACCGACCCGGCTCCGGCTACAACATTCAGCTTCTTGGATGCAACCACAGTGTTGAGCCGTAAGATTGCCGAACTCGGTATCTATCCTGCGGTAGACCCGTTGGAATCGACTTCGCGTATTCTCGACCCGCATATCATCGGTGAGGAGCACTATAATGTGGCTCAATCGGTGAAGCAGTTGCTTCAGAAGTATAATGAGCTTCAAGACATCATCGCCATTCTTGGTGTGGACGAATTGTCGGATGAGGACAAGCTCGTGGTGGCACGCGCACGTAGAGCGCAACGCTTCTTGTCGCAGCCGTTCAACGTGGCAGAGCAGTTTACCGGTCTACCCGGTGTGATGGTTCCGCTAAGCGAGACAATCCGTGGCTTCAAGATGATTCTCAGTGGAGAGATGGATGAATATCCCGAGCAAGCGTTCTTGAACGTCGGTACGATAGATGAAGCTATCGCTAAGGGTAAGAAGATGCTTGCCGAGGTAAAGTAATCGGATAAACAGAAAAGAATAATAAGAACTATGATACTAAAGATTATATCGGCGGCTGAGGTGCTCTTTGAGGGCGAGGTTGACTCGGTGACACTACCCGGAGTGAAAGGTAGTTTCACGGTGCTTAACAATCACGCCTCGCTGATTTCGACTTTGGAGTCGGGGCGCGTGGTCTATGCCGACAAAGGCGAGAAGCATGAGCTCATGGTAGAGGGCGGCTTGGTAGATGTCGATAATAATGTAGTGTCGGTGTGTATTTATTGATATGAAAAGAATATTCCTCATAATAGCGATGTTGATGGCGGCCGTAGCGGTTCCCACGCAGGTGTCGGCGTCGACTGAAGGCGAGGAGTCGGGAAAGGTAGATCCAAAGGCTATCATTTTCGACCATCTTGGAGATGCGTATGGATGGGAGGTGCCATTCAATCATCATGTGCGTATCCCGTCGCCCATCATTGTGTGTGATAATGAGGGGAGTTGGCATGTGTTCAGCTCGTCGCGAATAGCGCATGGTGAGGAGTATGCCGGATTCCATATCGGAGGAGAAGATAGTGCATATAAAGGGAAAGTGGTAGGTATGCGCCAAGGCGCCGATGGCACTATGGAGGAATATCGACCGCTCGACTTTTCGATAACAAAAAATGTGATGGCAACGTTGGTGTCGGCACTATGTGTGCTGTGGTGCATAATGAGTGTAGCGCGCTGGCATCGTCGTCATGGCTATAAAGCACCGCGCAAGACGGTGGGATTTATTGAGATGCTTATCGAATTTATCTATAAGGGTGTGGTAGTGGCTACGCTAAAGGATAAGGCTCGTAAATTCGGTCCGTATCTTCTTACGGTGTTCTTCTTCATCTTCATCATGAACTTGTTGGGGCTTATCGTGATATTCCCCGGAGGAGCTAACTTGACGGGTAATATCTCGGTGACACTTGTGTTGGCTCTGATGACTTTCTTGGTGACAAACATTTTCGGCACTAAGCATTATTGGAAAGATATTTTCTGGCCGGATGTGCCTATCTGGTTGAAATTCCCGATACCCATCATGCCTGTGATAGAGGTGTTTGGTATGTTTACCAAGCCGGCGGCGTTGACCGTGCGTCTGTTTGCCAACATGATGGGAGGCCACATGATCGTAATCGTGTTGACTTTGCTCATCTTCATCTTTGCGGCAATGGGACCGGTAGTGACCGGAGCCACAACCGTGGTGTCGGTGATGTTCTCATTGTTTATGTTGCTTATCGACGTATTGGTGAGCTTCATACAAGCCTACGTATTTACGATGCTGTCGACCATCTTCATCTCGCTTGCCCAAGAGGGCGGTCATGAGGAGCATCCGACAGTTGAAACAGAAAAATAATTTAACAACAAAAAAATATTAACACTCTAAAAAATTAGAATTATGTTAGCAATGATTTTAGCAGAAATGGCCGGCCTCGTTGGTTTTGGCGCATGTGTAGGAGCTGCCATCGCAGCAATTGGTGCAGGTATCGGTATTGGTAAAATCGGTTCGTCGGCAATGGAAGCTATCGCACGTCAACCGGAATCGACCGGAGATATCCGTAGTAACATGATTGTAATTGCAGCACTTGTAGAAGGTGTAGCCTTGTTTGCTGTAATCGTTTGTATCTTGGCTCTCTTCCTCTAAAAAACGAGCAAAGCGAATGGAACTGTTCACGCCTGATTTCGGGTTGATATTCTGGATGTTTTTGGTGTTTGCCATACTCTTTGTAGTGTTGGCAAAGTTTGCATGGCCAATCATCATGAAGAGTATCGACGACCGAGCCGACCTCATCGATAAGGGTGTGGAGTACGCTCAAAATGCTAAGGAGCAGCTTGACCATGCCCGTGAAGAGGCGGATAAATATATAGCAGAAGCACGTCGCCAACAAGCCGACATGCTCCGCGAAGCCGACAAGATGAAGACGCAGATCATCGAGGAGGCACGTGCGGCAGCATCAGTGGAGGCTCAGAAGGTGATGGATGCGGCAAAGGTGTCGATCGAACAGTCGCGCAAGGAAGCGCAGTTGCGCTTCCGCGATGAGGTGAGCGCGTTTGCATTGGATATTGCGACGAAGGTCGTGAGAACCCGAATGGCCGATGACAAAGTGCAAGCCAAGTTGGTAGACACGTTGCTTGATGAAATTGAGAATAAAAACTAAAACGCAATGAACGAAGGTCTTATACCACGTCGATATGCAAAGGCAATCTATCAGTTTGCCTTGGAAAAGGGGCAGACGGAACGACTCTATGCGATGATGCAGTCGGTAGTGAGTGGATTTGCCTCAGAAGGCACATTGCAGCAAGTGATGGCAAATCCGTTTGTGAGCGACAGCGATAAGTCGTCGTTGCTAATGACGGCTTCGGGCGCTACGGCGGCCGACACCACGTTTGCCGATGTGGTGAAATTGTTGAGTCGCAACAAGCGATTGTCGATGGTGCGCGACATAGCGTTGTCGTATCTTGAGATATATCGTGAGGCCAACAATATCTATTTGGTAGACATCACGACTGCAACAGAGTTGCCACAGGCAACGCTTGACCGCTTGAAAAAGGTCGTAGAGAGCCATTTGGGCGGCGGCACGATGGAGTTTTCGTGGCATATCGATGAGTCGGTAATCGGAGGCTTTGTGATAAACATCAACTCGGAGCGCCTTGATGCCTCGGTGAGCAATGAGTTGAAACAATTGCGATTGAAATTATTAAGTAAATAAATAATGATTAACCCAAGCGAGATTTCGGAAGTATTGAAACAACAGCTCGCAAACGTCAACTCCAAGGTGTCGTTTGAAGAGGTGGGTACGGTCCTTGAGGTAGGCGACGGAGTTGCTCACGTCTATGGACTCGAAAAAGTATGCGCCAACGAACTCGTAGAGTTTGAGAATGGCGTAAAGGGCGTTGCGATGAACCTTGAGGAGAGCAACGTCGGCGTGATATTGCTAAACAACGTAGCCAAAGTGACCGAAAATATGACCGTGCGACGCACCGGCGAGATAGCCTCAATACCGGTGGGCGAAGGTCTGCTTGGTCGCGTAATCAATGTGCTTGGCGAGGCAATTGACGGCCAAGGTCCGATATCGGGCAAGCTGTATAATATGCCTCTTGAGCGCAAGGCTCCCGGTGTAATATTCCGTCAGCCGGTGAAGCAGCCGCTTCAGACCGGTATCAAGGCTGTAGACTCGATGGTGCCCATCGGTCGCGGCCAGCGTGAGTTGATCATCGGAGACCGTCAGATTGGAAAAACAGCAATAGCAATCGATACAATCATCAACCAACGCAGCAACTATGCAGCAGGCAAGCCGGTGTATTGTATCTATGTGGCTATCGGCCAGAAAGCATCGTCGGTGGCATCGATTGTAGAGGAATTGCGTCAGCATGGTGCACTCGACTACACAGTGGTGGTGGCAGCAACGGCAGCCGACTCGGCAGCGATGCGCTACTACGCACCATTTGCGGGTGTGGCTATCGGTGAGTATTTCCGCGATACCGGTCGCGATGCATTGATCGTGTACGACGACTTGTCGAAGCAAGCCGTGGCATATCGTGAGATTTCATTGATTTTGAAGCGTCCGTCGGGACGTGAAGCATATCCGGGAGATATTTTCTATCTACACTCTCGTCTGCTGGAGCGTGCGGCCAAGATCATCGACAATCAGGAAGTGGCATCGAAGATGAACGACCTTCCGGAGGTGTTGAAGCCTATGGTGAAGGGTGGCGGATCGCTTACGGCGCTTCCTATCATCGAGACGCAGGCGGGCGACGTGTCGGCATATATCCCGACCAATGTAATCTCTATAACCGATGGTCAGATATTCTTGGAAACGGCATTGTTCAACCGCGGTATTCGTCCTGCAATCAATGTGGGTATATCGGTGTCGCGTGTGGGCGGTAATGCACAGATCAAGTCGATGAAGAAGGTGGCCGGTACGCTAAAAATCGACCAAGCACAGTTCCGTGAGTTGGAATCGTTCACCAAATTCGGTGGAGACATCGACCCGGTGACTGCGCGTGTAATCGACAAAGGTCGCAAGAACGAGCGATTGCTAATTCAACCGCAATATGAGCCGTGGGCTGTAGAAGAGCAAGTGGCAGTAATCTATTGCGGAACGAACGGATTGCTTGAGCGAGTGCCGATGGAAAAAATCGGAGAGTTCCAGCAGATGTTTGTGCAATTGCTCCGTGCAAAATATCAGAAAGAAGTGCTTGATGTGATCAAGAGCGGCCAATTGACCGATGAGGTGGTGGCAACGCTAAAGGTTGCAGCAGAAGAAATAACGAGCCGATATTAATTGAAAATATAGAATGGCAACATTACGCGAACTAAAAGGAAGAATCGGGTCGGTAGCTTCGTCGGAGAAGATTACCGGAGCGATGAAGATGATTTCTTCGGCAAAGATGCACAAGGCACAAGTGGCGTTGTCGCGTCTGAAGCCGTTCAGAGGGCAGATACAGTCGATAATAGGCAATCTGCTGTCGTCGGACAGCGAGTTTACGTCGCCTCTGCTTGAGAAGCGCGAAGTGAAGCGAATGGCAATCGCGGTGTTTGGTTCCGACGATGGACTCTGCGGTGCGTATAACATCAATATTTTCAAGGCATTGACGGCAAAGTTGGATGCATTGCGAGCAGAGCATGGACAGGATACGGAATTTGTGCTGTATCCTATCGGTGCAAAGATGGCAAAGGCAGTGCTGAAGATAGCCGGTGGAAACATAGCGGTGGAACTGCCCGAAAATGTGGATTCCAAAAGCGATGGCGAGGCGATAAAGCGATTCACCTTTTCGCTTGTGGACAGCTTCCGCAAGGGTGAAGTCGATGCGGTGGACTTAGTGTATATGCACTTCAAGAGCATGAGTCGTCAGCGCTTGCGCGAGGAGCAATTGCTCCCGGTGAGTGTGGAGGCACTGACCGGCGATGCGACCGCAGTGGCGCAGTGTAAGCCGTATTTGTTTGAACCTGATGCAAATGCGATATTCTCGTCGGTGTTGCCGATGTATATTTTGGCAGTGATGCATGATGTGTTTACCGAAAATCGGGCGTCGGAACAAGCCGCTCGTGTGATGGCAATGCAGAGTGCAAACGACAATGCCAAGAAATTGCTCGAACAGCTCCGACTTGAATATAACAAGCTCCGTCAGCAGAGCATCACAAACGAGTTGCTTGATATAGTGGGCGGTCAGGTGAGATAACGCGAGAGAAACAAATAAACAGAGCGTCGGGGAGTAACATACCGATCTTCGCGATGCTTTGCAACGAAATAGAAATTATATTATCGGTATACATTATAATAAAGATTACAACTTATCTATGGGTAGTGTAAAAGATTATTTTTCGTCATTAGGGACCGGCGTATGGAGTCTGCTTAAGGGAATGCAGATTACCGGAAAGGAACTTGTGACACCAAAGGTAACCGAGCTTTATCCTGAAAATCGCGATACGGTGAAGATACCGGAACGTTTCCGTGCAGAATTGCGATTGAAGTATGATGCAGAGGGGGGCCATAAGTGTATAGCATGTGGAATCTGTCAGCGCAACTGTCCGAACGGAACGATCACTATCACCACAAAGATGGTGGATACGGCTGACGGAAAGAAGAAACGCAAACTTGACACATACATGTATGATTTGGGTAGCTGTACGTTCTGCCAATTGTGTGTGTCGACCTGTCCTCAAAATGCGCTTGAGTTCTCGAACGACTTTGAGCAGGCAGTGTTCACACGCGAAAAGCTTGTGAAGAAGTTGAACTATCTCCCCGAGAAGGAAGAGCCGGCACCTACCCCTGAGGAACTTGCCAAGGCTGCTGCCGAACGCGAGGCGAAGATAGCTGCTGCCAAGGCTGCTGCCGCAGCAAAGAAGGCTGCCGCCGTTGCAGCTGCCGGAGAAGCCGGGGACGCAGAAAACACTGAAAATAAAAATCAATAAAAAATATGGAATCAGTAGGAAGTATCATCATGTATCTTGTAATCGCGCTGTCGATTACAGTATTCTCGGTACTCGCTGTCACTACTCGTAGAATCTTGCGCTCGGCAACTTACTTGCTGTTTGCATTGTTTGCAACTGCGGCTCTCTATTTCAAGCTCGATTATGAGTTTTTAGGTGCAGTGCAGATTGCAGTGTATGCAGGCGGTATAGTGGTGCTGATCGTGTTCTCGATCTTGCTAACGAGCAAGCCCGGTGACAAGAGTGCCCAACTCGCTTCGAAGAAACGTGTGCTCGGCTTGGCAGCAGCGATAGCCGCTGTAGGAGTGTCGGGATATGCGTTGATTTCACAATGTGACATCGTGAGCAGCAAATTGGCTGACGGCGCAATGTCGACCCCTACGATGTCGCAGATAGGGGAGTTTTTGCTCGGAACAGAGAAGTTCCAATATTTGCTCCCGTTTGAAGCGATCAGTGTGTTGTTGTTAGCATGTATCATCGGAGGCGTCGTAGTCGCTCGCAAAAGATAAGTAGGATATGGAGATAACACTATTATGGTATTTGATCCCCAGCCTTCTGATGTTTGGCTGCGGCATCTACGGATTTATCACCCGCAAAAATATGATTGGGATGTTGATCTCGCTTGAGTTGATGCTCAATGCTGTCGACATCAATTTTGTGCTGTTTAATCGATTCTTGTTTCCCGGCCAGATGGAGGGAATGTTTTTCACGTTGTTTGCCATCGCATTGGCAGCAGCTGAGACCGCGTTGGCGATAGCAATTATCATCAATGTGTTCCGTGCGGTGAAGAACATCGATGTGCAAGATGTCAATAAAATGAAATTTTAAGCGCTATGGATTATATTATACCGTTATTGATATTAGCGATACCCTTGTGTATGTTTGTCTTCTTAGGATTGGCAGGCATGCGAATGAGCCACAAGGTGGCCGGTATCCTTGGTACGCTCGGCATGGGCACAACATTGGTGCTCGCATATTTCACAGCGTTTACCTATTTCTTCAGTGGCAGCGCCGATTTCATCAATGCGGCAGGCGATCGCTTGCAGTATATGGCGTTTGACGTGACCTGGCTTGAGTTTACAAAAAATCTTGTGATAAAGCTCGGCTTCATGCTTGATCCTATATCGGCTATGATGCTCGTGGTGATCACAACGATCTCGTTTATGGTTCATCTCTATAGCTTGGGCTATATGCACGGCGAAAAGGGATTCCAACGTTACTATGCATTTTTGTCGCTGTTCAGCTTCTCAATGTTGGGCTTGGTGGTGGCTACCAACATCTTCCAAATGTATATCTTCTGGGAGCTTGTGGGTGCATCGTCATACTTGTTGATCGGCTTCTACTACACAAAGCCGTCGGCTGTGGCAGCGTCGAAGAAAGCGTTTATCGTGACACGTTTTGCCGACTTGGGCTTCTTGATCGGTATCTTGATATTGTCGTTCTACACCGAGACATTCAACTTCTTGGATATGACAACCGATCCGGCAGGAGTGTTGACAAGCGCAGCCGGCGCAACATTTATGGGCGCATCGGTAGTGACTTGGGCGTTGGTGCTTATCTTTATGGGAGGTATGGGTAAGTCGGCTATGATGCCGCTCCACATTTGGCTTCCCGACGCAATGGAAGGTCCTACCCCCGTATCGGCACTTATCCACGCCGCAACGATGGTGGTGGCAGGTGTGTATTTGGTAGCTCGCTTGTTCCCGCTCTATCTGCTCAATGATGGTGCTGCTTTGGAGGTTGTGACTGTTGTGGGTGCGCTGACAGCGTTGTATGCAGCGATAGTGGCGTGTACGCAAATCGACATCAAGCGTGTGCTTGCGTTCTCGACCATCTCGCAGATAGCGTTTATGATGGTGGCATTGGGTGTTGCTCGCCCCGAAATCCATGAAGGATTGGGCTACATGGCGTCTATGTTCCACTTGTTTACACACGCAATGTTTAAGGCGTTGCTCTTCCTCGGAGCCGGTGCGTTGATTCATGCCGTACACTCAAACGACTATACAGCAATGGGTGGCTTGCGCAAATATATGCCTATCACGCACATCACATTCTTGATCGGCTGTCTTGCAATCGCCGGTATACCTCCGTTTGCCGGATTCTTCTCGAAGGACGAAATCCTTTCGGCAGCGTTTGAATACAGCCCGTTCTGGGGATGGTGGATGACATTTGTGGCAGGTCTTACCGCATTCTATATGTTCCGTCTGTATTATCGCATCTTCTGGTGGGACAATCCCGACTATGGTCATCACAAGCCCCACGAAGCACCTCTTACGATGTCGCTTCCGCTTATCATCCTTGCAGCAGTGTCGGTGGTGGCCGGTCTTGTGCCGTTCGGCGAATTTGTGACTTGGAATCGCGAGGCTTACGAAATCCACATCAATTGGACTGTGGCCGGTACGAGCATCGGAACAGCTGTGATAGCAATAGCATTGGCAACGATGATGTATCGCAAGAAAAACGACATCCCGAGCCGTATGGCCGACAGCATGCGCGGCTTGTGGACTGCAGCTCACCGTCGCTTCTATTTCGACGAGTTGTATATCTTTATCACTCATAAGATCATCTTCAATTGTGTCAGCAAGCCGATAGCATGGTTTGACCGCCATATCATTGACGGCACAATGGATGGCTTTGCGATTGTGACTCACAAGGCATCGAATGCCATCAAGGGCTTGCAATCGGGCGATGTTCAAGCATATGTATGGATCTATTTGATAGGTGCGCTGTTGTTGGGCGCAGTGACATGCGTGTGTGTACTCTAACAATCACAGGTGCTAATTTGTAAAAATAGTAATTATGTTTTCAAATATATTAATTTACTTTGTGGTGATACCGGTGCTAATGCTTGCCGGGTTAGCCTTGACAAGGAATATGAAGCAGATACGCACCGTGGCAGTGATCGGCTCGACCGCACTTGTAGCGCTATCGTTCGTATTGTTGTATCAGTTCCTTCAACTCCGTGCAGCCGGCGATGCGTCGCCAATGCTGTTTACCGATTCGTGGATGTGGTTTGAACCGCTGAATATCCACTTGGCAATCGGTGTCGACGGAATTTCAGTAGCGATGATAATCCTCTCGGCTATCATAGTGTTTGCCGGAACGTTTGCATCGTGGAAGATCACTCCTCTTCCCAAGGAATTTTTCCTATGGTTGATATTGCTCTCAATCGGAGTGTTCGGCTTCTTTATTTCGATCGACTTGTTTACAATGTTTATGTTCTATGAAGTGGCGCTCATCCCGATGTATTTGTTGATCGGTATTTGGGGTACGGGACGCAAGAACTATTCGGCCATGAAGCTTACATTGATGCTTATGGGTGGCTCGGCATTCTTGATGCTCGGTATTCTCGGTATCTATTACAATTCGGTGGGTCCTGACGGTCTACACTCGATGAATCTCCTTGAGATAGCACAAAACGGAGTGGATGCCGACTGGCAAAACTTCTTGTTTGTAATCACATTTGTGGGCTTTGGTGTGCTTGGAGCAATGTTCCCCTTCCACACATGGAGTCCCGATGGTCACGCTTCGGCTCCTACTGCAGTGTCGATGCTCCACGCCGGAGTGTTGATGAAGCTCGGAGGCTACGGCTGTTTCCGTGTGGCAATCTACTTGATGCCTGAGGCTGCTCATGAATTGGCATGGATATTCTTGATATTGACCGGTATTTCGGTAGTGTATGGAGCGTTTAGCGCATGCGTACAGACCGACTTGAAATATATCAACGCATATTCGTCGGTGAGCCACTGTGGCTTGGTGTTGTTTGCCATCTTGATGCTCAACACCACTGCGATGACCGGTGCAATCATGCAGATGCTTTCACACGGCTTGATGACAGCGCTCTTCTTTGCCTTGATTGGTATGATCTACGGTCGTACTCACACTCGCGACATCCGCGAAATGGGAGGCTTGATGAAGATAATGCCGTTTTTGGCGGTGTGCTACGTGATAGCCGGTATGGCATCGTTAGGACTTCCGGGTCTTAGTGGTTTCGTAGCAGAAATGACTATCTTTGTCGGCTCGTTCCAGCATACGGATATGTTCCACAGAGTGTTTACCATTGTGGCATGTTGCTCTATTGTGATCACTGCGGTTTATATCCTTCGCGTGGTGGGCAAGTTGCTCTTCGGCCCAGTGCAGGACGATCATCACTTGCAACTCACCGATGCAACATGGTGGGAACGCTTCTCGACCATCACGTTGATAGTGTGTGTCGCAGCAATCGGTTGCTTCCCCAACTTCTTTGCCGACCTTATCAGCGATACGTTTGTACTCAGCTTCGGCTCAATAATTGATGTGCTCAACTAATAAAGATATAATAGCAATATGGATTATTCACAGTTTTTGATAATGGGTCAAGAAATAGGATTGTTAATCGTATTTCTATTAGTCTTTTTGTTTGATGTGTTCATGGGAAAGAAAGCCCAATCGGCTCTTTCGATGTTCACAGTAGTGCTCTTCGGCATCTTCACCGCTTTGTCGTTCTGCCCGATGGAAGGCAGCGCGTTTGCAGGAATGTATGTCACCTCGCCGGTTATGTCGGCCATTAAGACAATCCTCAATGTGGGTGTGTTTATCGTGCTTATCCAATCGATGAAGTGGGCCAACTGCGAGGCGCAAATCATGCGTCGCGGTGAGTTCTACGAATTGTTGCTTGCCACATTGTTTGGTATGTATCTAATGATTTCGGCTCGCCACTTCTTGCTCTTCATCATCGGTCTTGAAACCGCGTCGTTGCCTTTGGCTGCGATGGTGGCATTCGACAAGAAGCGCTACGAAAGCCATGAGGCAGCTATCAAGTATATGCTTACAGCTGTGTTCTCGTCGGCTATTTTCATGATGGGAGTGTCGTTTGTGTATGCCCTTTCAGGTTCGCTCTACTTCTCTGACATTGCCGTAATGGCATCGGAGAGTGTACTTTTGGTAGTGGCAATCGCATTTGTAGTGGCCGGTGTGGGCTTCAAGTTGTCGCTTGTGCCGTTCCACCTTTGGACTGCCGACACCTATCAAGGAGCGCCTACAATCGTCACTTCATATCTATCGGTAATCTCTAAGGGGGCAGCAGCGTTTGCGTTCATGGTGATCATGGTGCAAGTTTTCGGCTCGTTCTATAGCCAAGTGTGGGAGTGGATGCTCTATGCGTTGATAATCCTCACAATTACCGTGGGTAACTTGTTTGCCATCCGTCAGCGCAACATGAAGCGCTTCTTGGCGTTCTCGTCGATTTCACAAGCCGGATATATCATGCTGGGAATTGTGGCATGCAATGCGATAGGTCTTGGCTCGATGATGTATTATATTCTTGTCTACATTTTCTCTAACCTTGCAGCATTTGGCGTTGTTGCAGCGATAGAAAATGCAACCGGTCGCGTGTCGATGGATGACTATAACGGACTCTATAAGACAAATCCTCGCTTGTCGTTCACGATGATGCTTGCGATGTTCTCGTTGGCCGGTATTCCTCCGTTTGCGGGCTTCTTCAGCAAGTTCTTCATCTTCGGCTCGGCAATCAATGCGGCCGAAACGGCCGCTCACCCGATGGCCCTTTATATTTTGGTGCTTATCGCGTTGATCAACACAATTCCGTCGCTCTACTACTATCTCCTTGTTGTGAAGGCAATGTTTATCAAGGATGATGAGTGTGTTATACCGACATTCCGCTCGGCATGTAGCGAACGTATCGGTATGTGGATTTGTGTAGCTGGTATCTTGCTACTCGGTCTCGTAAGCTGTTTCTACTCGTTCTTGGTGGATACGGCACAGGGTAGCTTGTTCTTTATCGGATATTAATCTGTTTCATATTCTTAAATTTTAGCAGCCGTCGCAACGCTTTGGTGTTGCGGCGGCTAACTATATTATTTAAGATGAAAGAGGAAAGATGGGCTCACATATTGCACAGAATAGCACGGAAGAGTTTTGGAGTGAGGAATTAGGAGTGAGGAATTTGGAATGGGATGACGCGAGGGAACAAAGGGACGGAAGATTTTTAAGACATAAGAACATAAGGGACATAAGGCTTCGCGGTGGGAAGACGGCGTACCTTAGCGGTACGCCGAGTGGGGGGGCGGCTATCCGACGGCTAAAGCCGCCGGTTACCTTAGACGATGCCCTGGCGGGCATAGGTGGATGTGTCCACTTTTTGGATGGGGGAGGATGACTGTTTCGGTGGGGTAAGAGGTTGATGGATAGGGGTGTATAGGTATGTGGCGATAATGGTGAGTCCACTTTGCGAGGATGAGGGAGTCGAATTGAGCGTTTTTACGCTTATCTTTGCATTACCTAATAAGTTATTACTCGAATAAGAATTCAGACAAACCATTGAAAACCATTATGAAGAAATTTTACTTACTGACTTTTATGGCGTTGGTGGCGTTGGCGGCCAAAGCCGACCCGTATCGTCTTGGCTTGTGGAGTAATGCTCCGTCGATAAGCGCGGTTGCGCAGCACGATGGCGAATATGCTTATTTTGAGCAGGTGAGCGAACACGTTTATCGCATTGACCTTGGGCAGACTGTGACCATAGCCGGCTCGAAAGAGAAGGCTACGTTTGTGATTGTGAATGGCGATAGCTGGAATTGGAATTATAAGGGAGGCTATACGGTGACGGCAGATAATATCGGAGCTATGTTTGGCACGGCTTTCCATCATGCAGAGGGGTCGGACGATATATTTTTTGCGCAGGGAGTGCAGTTTCGGTATATCACGCTGTTTGTAGCCGGCGACAACGACTTTACGATGAGCTATGCGACAGAGTTATACGACGATGCGTCGTACAAGTTAGGCGCGTGGGCGAGTTCAGCACCGACGATAGTGTCGGCTCTCGGCGGCAGCAGCGATATATTTGCCGACTTCACCCGGCAGAGCGCCGGATCGTGGCGAATAGATATGGGGCGCGAAGTGACACTTACGTCGAGGGAATATGTGTCGTTTATTCCGGTGAAGACCAACCAAGAGTGGGATTGGAACTATAAGGGAGGATTTACCGCGACGCAAGCCGGAGAGGAGTATTTGGTGCATAATGAGTCGACCGACGATATAGAGTTGGCTGCCGGATTGTCGTTTCGCTATATCAATCTGACCACCACAGGCTCAGGGGAGTATGTGCTGACGTTTGAGTCAACGATCGTGAGCGACAGCGGCTATCAGATAGGCGTGTGGCCCAACGACTCACCGAGCATGTATAGCGCCATCGGGGGAGCGAACTCGTCGGGCGAGTTTCGTACGTTTGAGAAGATGAGCGATGGGGTGTATCGTCTCGACTTGGGCGCAGATGTGAGGATAGCCAATACCGGGGAGAAGATTACATTTGTGGTGCTCGACAGCTCCGGTGGGCAGACATGGGAATATAAGGGCGGATTTACCGTGACGGAAGATGCTCTCAATAAGCCTCAGACTGTGCTCAAGACTTCATCAGATGATATATATCTGAGTCAGGGAATTTCGTTCCGTTTCATCACTCTGCATGTGGCAGGAGAGGGACAATATACGCTTACATTCTCGCCCGAAAGCTCTGTGTCGTCGCTCTATAGCTACTACTATTTTGCCGAAGAGACTGCACTGTCGAATGCGCTCACCGGCGCAACGAACTTAGGCAGCCACAACAAGACATTCACGCGACGAGCCGACGGAGTGTATGAGATCGATCTTGGCACAACGGTGACGCTTGGCGAGAATGAGGGCTTCCGTGTGGATGTGGAAGGCGGAACAGGCTATGTGGCAAATGTAGACGCGGCTGATAAATGGGTGGCGCTATGCAACCGCACAGCCGATTTTGAGACCACCGATCATATCAATAAGGGAGTGGCCTTCTCAAAGATATATCTCCATGTGAGAAACGGGCAGCTATATATAGCCTTGTCGAGCGACGGAGCTTATCCCGAGGCATCGAAGTATGCTTTGCAGATGAATTGGCACTGGCTATCGCGCTCATTGTTCAGCTATGTGGAAGGCTATCCGCTCAAAGATGAATATTCGGGTAAAACGTTGTCGGCTCACATCCTTCCATTCCAAGAGACTGGAATAGAGGATGGCCTTTATGAGGTGAGCCTTGTAGGTCCGTTTGCGATAACGACGGGTCAAAATATGCGGCTGCTTGTGGAAAATGAAAGTCAGATAGCGACAACCGCCGTGTCCAACGATGCGACCGACTGGACAATGACGCAACTCTACCGAGAGTTTGCTCCCGAGGATGTGAATCAGTATTTGGCGCTGAATACCGAGGATAGCCGCTTGTTTGTCTACGACACCGAGGTATCGAAATTTTATTTGAAAGTGGAGCGCGACATGGCAGGCAACGACACCGGCTATTCGCTATATATTTCGACCGATGGCACAGCTCCGGCACCAACGAAGCCGTCGGGTTCGATAGAGATAGCCACAGTGACCAAATCGGGCGTGAAAATCACAGCCGAATATCGCACGATAAAGATATGCGGCAGCGACGAGCGAGCCGAGATTTACAACTTGGCAGGTGTGCGACTCTATAGCGGATATGACAGAGAGATAGAGATAGCGGCCTCCGGAGTGTATGTAGTGGCAGTAGGTAATGAAGTGGTAAAAATCATACTCAGATAACCCTTAAAATATAGTGAAATATAACCCCGTCAGAGTTAGATAGATGGGGTTGTATTTTTACTTTTTAGTCCACTTTTTTAGATATAAAGTCCACTCTTGAATATAAATTAATGATATAATGGTGTGGTGGTTAACTTGTTGAGGTAGAGGGGTTTAATTCGGCTCAGCGTCAATATGTGACTCCCGGCGCTGAAAACACAGAGGAAGTGGTGGTGCACTCAAGCACTCAGAACTATGGCGGAGCAGCCGGCGACGAAGTGCGCTATTACTCGGAAGGCTCGGAAGAGTTGACATTCACCGAGACTCCGTATATGGTGACCGGTGCCACTCCGTGGTGGACGACTGATGGCAATGTGACAATCGAGTATGAGGCAACGATGACCTATACATTTGCATATCCTTCGGGACAGCCGCAGCTCGTGGGAACTGACGTAACGCTTACCGACGGTGACTATGCAACGGCCAAAGAGGGATATACTGTGACGAAAGATACATCCGGCGCGGTGACGACTACAGCAACATTCAATAGCAACACGACTACTACCGGTGTCGATGACGTAGTGTCGCAAGATGTTGAGATTTATGCCGAGAATCGTACGCTCTATATCGTCGGAACCGATATGGAGGCAGGGGTGTATGCCGCATCGGGAGCCCTGATCTACGCCGGCTGTGACCGTGAGATTTCGCTTGACGCAGCAGGAGTGTATATCGTCAGAGTAGGCTCTATTGTGAAGAAAATTTCAATCAGATAAAAACAATGCAGGGATTTTTCCTATAGTTGCAATCAAATAATATTAGGTTAATAGGGAGTGGCAGGCGGATATATTCCGTCTGCTGCTTTTTGTTCAAGAAAAAGGGTGTGTTTAACCAATATTAACGCGATGACTTATGGTAATTTTGTGGTATTTGTGTTAAATTTGCAAACACGATGATCAAAGGCATGGAGCAGACTTCTGCTTCTTGTCGGTTTTCACGTAGAAAATGCTATAACCACGATAAACGACAACCCTATAGAAAGAATACGATAGCGATGAGAAATATCCTATATATATTGACTCTGATATGTGGCATACTGACGTCAAGATCGCAAACTACGGAAGTGCCTGCGGAGGCCTATGAGTGGTATCCGCAGTATGTGACGTTTTTGCCAAATGATAAGGTGGATTCGGTGTTGGTGTATGCCAATACGGATTTGGTGCCGGTGACCTACGAGATTTACAAAACCGAGGTGACCGAGACCCCGCAGCTTCGCGAGATAGCCTCGACCATCAACAAGATAATGGATGACGAACGCGTCAAGTTGGCGTATGTGTGGGTAGGCGGCAGCGCCTCGCCCGACGGACGTCAGGATGTGAACCAACGCCTTGCCGGCAAGCGCGCCGAAGCTCTTCGCGACTATTTGTTGGCACATACCAAAGTCGATGCCGCTCATCTTCGCGTGGAAAATCTCGGTGAAGATTGGTATTCGATCACCGAAGCCATCCGCAAGTCGAATCTGTCGGAGAAAGATCGCGTAATCGCCATCATAGAGAGCGAGGGCAACCTCGACGTGCGCGAACGCCGCCTCAAGAGCCTCGATGGCGGAGCGGCATGGCGCCACCTACGCGACGAAATCTTCCCCCCATACCGAAATGCCCGCATGGTCATCGTGTGCCATGCCGAAGAGATAAAAGTAGAGCCGGAGCCCGAACCCGCTCCCGAGCCAATCCCATTACCAGAACCCATCCCCGAACCGAAGCCTGCTCCGGAACCCGAATCGGAACCTGTGGTTGAGCCGGAGCCTGTGATCGAGACTCGCTTCTATGCAGTCAAGAACAACCTCTTGTGGGATGCAGCTTTGATAGCCAACTTAGGCTTTGAAATGGAGCTTGGTCGTCGCTGGTCGATCGACGTGCCTATCTACTACTCTCCCTACAATATCACATCGACTCGCAAATTGCGTGTCCTTGCCACTCAACCCGAGTTGCGCCGTTGGCTTGGAGCCAAAGCCGGAGAAGGTCACTTTGTAGGTCTGCATGGTCATATCGCCGGCTTCAATGTAGCCATTAACGACCATGGCCGCTATCAAGACCCCGAACGTCCTCTATGGGGCTTCGGCTTGGGCTATGGCTTCGCCTTGAACTTCGGCGCAGAGAAACATTGGGGACTCGAATTCAATATTGGCGCCGGTTTCGCCAACTACAAATACGAAGCATTCTACAATCGCCCCAACGGACAAGTATTTAAGACCGGCAGCGACACCTATTGGGGCATCACTCGCGCCGGCATCACACTCACCTATAAGTGGTGGGTACCACGCAAAGTAAGAAAGGAGGGTTCACGATGAATCTATCGACACTCCGTTGCATAAGCCGCCTCGTCATGGTGGTAATCGTAAGCATCGTGCTATCATCTTGCTGCGAGACTATTCACGAACACCCCGACGCAGGCTGCGCCGGCATTACCTTGACAATGAACATAAAGAAGGCAGGTCCGGAACTATATACCGTAATCGAATATGACGGCACCAACAAGACCGTGTTCGACGCCAAAGACTACGACATCTTCTCACGTGCCGATATGCAGTCGACTCTTGCCGGCTACTTGGCTCGCACCGCCGTCGACACCGAGCATTGGGATCTCCGCCTCACATGGGAACTATATAGCGGTACTCGCGACCATATCAAAAATGGTACAGCTCAATTGCTTCAACGTCATAGCGAGGCTATCGACTATAGTCCCGACCTGCCCAATCATACCATCAGCTTCGATGCCCCTGCCGGGCAATACACATTGTTGGCATGGGCCGACTTTGTTCCCAAAGGCACACTCAATGACTACTACTACGACACGAGCGACTTCAACGCCTTGATGAGCGACCTCGAACTCCGTCGCAACTGTCAGAACAACGACCAGCGCGACTGTTTTGCTCAGGCTTACGACTTTGTGGTAGAGGGTGTGGACTACGCCGGCGATGAGCGCTACTATGAGACCACTCTCGTTCGTCCGCAAGGTCGCTATGTGATTCTCGCCTCCGACTACGACACTTATTTACGATTGACCGATGTGCCGGTGGAGCGCAACACTGTCGACATCTACTATCCTACATTTATCAACGTAGGCTATACGATATTGGAAGAGCGACCCAATGAAGGAGCTCAGGGGCTATACTACAGCATGAATCCCCGCGTCTACGACTTTGACGATCGCCACATGATCTGCGTAGGCGATGACTACTCGTTTGTGAACGGCGAAATCTCGTATGTTCATGTCAATATCGGAGTCTACACTCCCGGTGGCGACGAATTGTCGACCAACAAGAATATCGAAATACCACTATATGCCGACAAACTGACAGTGGTGGTGGGTAAATTCTTGGCAACCTCGGGCGGTTCGGGCGGTATCTCGATCGACGACGGATTTACCGACGAAATCGTAATCCCTTACGCGATTGAGGAATAGGCTCACGGATTTCACGAAGGGCACAGACGTTTTTTAGTCATAGGAACATAAAGAATAAGGCCGGGGAGGGTAGGAATATCCTCCCCAATTGTGCTTTGAAAGAGTGGCAGATGCGGTGGGGTCGGAGTTTTTCTGAAGACATAAGGAAGAGGAAAGATGGGCTATTGGGGATAAATGGGACTAATTAGGCTAATAAGGCGGATTTGAGGTGGACGGCTGTCTGACGGCTTTAGATTTCGGAGATGAGATAAATTTACTGAAAAGCAATGCAAAAATTTGCAAAAATGCGAATGTTTTTCTATATTTGCGTACAAATTGTGCTTTTTTGTAATTCAGATAGATAATAGACTATGAAAATAATAGCGGTGGTGAATTCTGCTGTGACTCAGTGGATGCTGATAGACGAGGATCGGATAGTGCAGCAGGTAACCACGGAGGGGATTAATCCGAATTTTCAGAGCAGAAGAGATATAAGTCACTTGATAAGGTTGTCGTTGCCGGACACGTTTTTCAGACGCAGATGGGAACGAATTTATTTCTACGGAGCGGGGTGTCGCGATAAGAAGATGAAGAAGCGAGTAGCAGATTCGCTTGTGGCGCAATTTAGAACACCTGTGGTGGTTGAGTCGAACTTGCTTGGGGTGGCACGCTCATTGTTTGGCAACGAAAAGGGGATCGCATGCATACTTGGGGTAGTGTCGAACTCAGGAGTGTATGACGGATCTCAGATCACGGAGCAAGTGCGTCCGTTGGGTTATTTACTTGGCGATGAGGGTAGTGGCGCTTATTTTGGTAAGACCTTCTTGAGCGACTACCTAAAAGGGATAGCTCCGAAGTCGGTGCGTGATGCTTTTGAGGCAGAGTATGAGGAGACGGTAGATGAGATAATCAATGAAGTGTATCTGACTCCGTCGCCGGAGAAAGTGCTTGTGAGGTATTCGCAGTTTCTGCACAATCATGTGAATAATGACTATGTGTACCATTTGCTTTACACGGGATTTATGAAGTTTTTCACTCGCAATGTATCGGCTTACGACTATAATGCTTATCCGATAAGTTTTGTGGGAGATACCGCCAAACGATATGAGGAGATATTGCGACGGGTGGCTTCGGATTTTGGTACGGCGGTGAGCGATGTGAGATTGTCGGCTATGGAAGGGCTGTTTGAGTATCATATGGGAACATCTATAAAATCCTCGGATTAATAAAACACAAGACAAAGCGTGGAAAGATTGGCGTTTTTCGGATAAATAGTCTATCTTTGTTGAGCTAAATCTGAAGAACGATGAATCACGATTACGAAATACGAAATATAGAGCGACCCGGCGAATCGGCGCAATGGCGCGGACTTGTGTGTGGGACGGTTTCGCGGTATCTGCTTGTCGGTATGGGGCTGGTGGCGATAGATGAAATGTCGGCACGGCGAATGGTGCAAGTGGCCGACGACAGCGGAGCTGCAATGGTGTATTCCGACTACTATCTGAGGCAAAGTGACGGCACGTTGCGTCGCGTAGAGTTGATAGACTATCAAAAAGGAGCTTTGCGCGACGACTTTGCGTTCGGTCGTTTGGTGCTGTATCGTACGGACGATCTGCGACAAGTGGTGGCAGAGGCCGATGGCGAGTATAGCTATGCCGGAGCGTATGACGTGAGGTTGCGGATGTCGCGACGCGGCGCGATAGTGCGCATCAACGAGCCGCTGTATGTGGCGGATGAGGCGAGCGCGAAAAGCGCTGCCGGCCAATTTGCCTACGTCGACCCGCGAAATCGGGCAGTGCAGGTGGAGATGGAAAAAGCCGTGACTGCGCATCTGAAAGCTGTAGGCGGATGGTTGCGACCGGAGTTTACGGCAGTAGACTTTGATGCGGAGCAATGGCCTGTGGAGGCATCGGTGATAATACCGGTGCGCAACCGAATACGTACCATCAGAGATGCCATACGCTCAGTGCTTGAGCAAAAGGCTGAGTTTACGTTCAACCTGATAGTGGTGGACAATCATAGCACCGACGGCACAACCGAAGCGATAGCTGAAATGGCCGAGGTTGATGACAGGATAGTGCATATAGTGCCGGAGCGCGACGACCTCGGGATCGGCGGATGCTGGAACGAGGGACTCAGTAGTGCGGCTTGCGGACGATTTGCCGTGCAGTTGGACAGCGACGACGTGTATAGCGGAACGGACACGTTGGCGCGCATAGTGGCAGCTTTCTATGAGCAGAAATGTGCGATGGTGGTGGGAACTTATAAATTGACCGACATCAATCTTCGTGAGCTGCCACCCAGAGTGATCGACCATCGAGAGTGGACTGAAGAAAATGGACGCAACAATGCCTTGCGCATCAATGGATTGGGTGCACCTCGCGCATTTTTTACTCCGATAGCCCGGCGATATGGATTTCCTAATACATCGTATGGCGAGGACTATGCCATGGGGCTGAGAATATCGCGACAATATCGGATAGGAAGAATCTATGATGTGTTGTATCTCTGTCGGAGATGGGAGGACAACACCGATGCCTCGCTATCGCCGGAGCGAATAAACGCCAACAATCTGTATAAAGACAGATTGCGCACATGGGAGCTTGACGCACGTATAAAAATGAATGAAGATGGATGTAGAGGGGCTGTTTGAGAGCCAAATGGCGGAATGGCCCGAAGCGGCAGAGAGATATGCGGCGCTTGCGCAGGTGAGAGTGAAGCAAGCGGGGGCGATGTGGGTGCAGTATAACGCAGCGCGGGCAGTGTCGACCGGAGCGAAAGTGGATAGTAAGACAATCGCCGAGCGGAAGTGTTTCCTGTGTGGCGACAGCCGACAGCGAGAGCAACGCGGAATAGCGTGGGGCGGATATGAAGTGCTTGTCAATCCATTTCCGATATTTGCCCGACACTTCACGATAGTCTCGAAAGAGCATATCCCTCAGCGTCTTGATGGGCGAGTCGCTGACATGTTGCGATTGGCACGAGAGATGGAGGGCTACACCGTGTTTTACAACGGAGCTTGTTGTGGCGCCTCGGCGCCGGATCATCAGCACTTTCAAGCGGTGAAAACAGAGTGCTTGCCGATATGGGACAGCGACGTGGCTCCTTGTCTGCGCCTTAGTGACAGCCGAATAGTGACGATAGAGGCATGGATGGAGCGACTGATGGCGAAAGTGGATTGCGATAATCTGAACGTATTGACACGCTACGATGGTGATTGTTGGGAGGTAATTGCGATACCGCGTCGCGCACATCGCCCCTCGTTTTATGGCATAGGCGACGACGAATATCTGATAAGTCCGGCATCGGTGGATCTCGGCGGTGTGATTATAACTCCACGCGAGAAAGATTATGAGCGAGTAGATGCAGAGTTGATAGAGCGATTGATGGCAGAGGTGTGCTATAGCGATGAAGAAATAAATGGATTAATATGAATCAACCAAATATACGAGTAGGAATCATGTCGTCTCGCCGAGTGGAGATCGAGCTGATAGGCGAATATGCGGTAGCCGGCCGGCGACTGAGTGGAGCGCAAACGGCAGAGGTGTCGGAAGGAGAAATCCGTTGGGACGGCGAAAGATATGCCGAAGTGACGTTTGAGCCGACAGGAGAGAGCTGTTGCTTTGAACTGCGCGATGTGACCATCGGCGTAGGGTTTCACTGGGAACGCAAGGAGACGCAACGCTTTTCGGGCGCCTTGAAATTGATAGTAGAGGGCGAGAAAGTCACGGCAGTGAACGTGCTGCCGGTGGAGGAGTATCTGCGAAGCGTAATATCGTCGGAGATGAGTGCTACCGCCTCGTTGGAACTGCTCAAGGCGCATGCTGTAATTTCGCGTAGCTGGCTGTTGGCACAAATAGCCGGAAGCAGCGAGCGAAAAGAGGCACAATCGACTATGGTGACGATCGATGACGAGATAGTGAAATGGTATGATCGTGAAGACCATACGAACTTTGACGTGTGTGCCGACGACCATTGCCAACGTTACCAAGGTATCACGCGCGCATCGACCCCAACAGTGACCGAGGCCGTGGAGGCTACGCTCGGAGAGGTGCTGATGGATGGAGACAGGCTGTGCGACGCGCGCTTTTCGAAGTGTTGCGGCGGAGTGTTGGAAGAATTTGAAAATTGCTGGGAGTCGCATCATCACGGCTATCTGTCGGCACGAGCCGACAACCGCGACGAGGAAACGTTCCCTGACCTTCGAGATGAGAATAATGCCAGGCGATGGATATTGTCGCGACCGGAGGCATTCTGCGAAAATGTGTCGGCATCGGTGATGAATCAAGTGCTTAACAGTTATGACCAAGAAACCCCCGACTTCTATCGCTGGCGAGTAGAGTATGATAGAGATGAGCTTGCCGAGATAGTGCGCGGTCGCTCCGGTATTGACTTTGGCGACATCGTGGATCTGCAACCGCTGGCTCGTGGCACGTCGGGACGCATCTATCGACTGAAGATAGTGGGTACACGCCGCACGATGGTGGTAGGGAAAGAACTTGAAATCAGAAAGTGGCTGTCGCGCAGCCATCTGTATAGCTCTGCGTTTGTGGTGGAACGCGAGGAGGTGGACGCATCGGGAGTGCCTGCGCGAATCGTGCTACGTGGAGCAGGCTGGGGGCATGGTGTGGGTCTGTGCCAGATCGGAGCCGCCGTGATGGGCGAGCAGGGTTATCGCTATGATGAAATATTGCTCCACTATTTCAAGGGAGCGGAGATAAAGAAACTATATTAAGAGGTCGATTATGAAAAGAGTAAAGAGGTCGCCGTGGGCATGGATTCCGACACTCTATGTGGCAGAGGGATTGCCGTATTTTGCCGTAAACACGTTGGCAGTGCTGATGTACACGCGAATGGGCGTGTCAAACAGCGAGATGGCATTTTACACCGGATGGCTCTATCTACCATGGGTGATAAAGCCATTTTGGAGCCCGTTTGTAGACATCATGCGTACCAAGCGATGGTGGACGATAACGATGCAGGTGCTGATAGCCGTGTCGATGGCGGCAGTGGCATTCTTGCTCCCGACGCCAATGTATTTCTCAGCAACACTATCGGCATTCTGGCTGATGGCGTTCTGCTCGGCGACGCACGATATAGCCGCCGATGGCTACTATATGCTTGCCCTCGAACATCATGAGCAGGCCGCGTATGTGGGACTGCGAAGCACGTTCTATCGCATAGCGTCGGTGGTGGGGCAAGGTGGCTTGGTGGTGGTGGCAGGAGTGCTGGAGCGCACAACAGGCGATATACCTTTGGCTTGGAGCATGGTGTTTGTGATACTATCGGTTGTGTTTTTTGCCTTGTCGGCCTATCACACCCGGGCGATGGCAAAAGTTCCGGCCGATGATGAGCGCGGCGGTGCAACCGCTGCAGAAGTGATGAAAGATTTTGCCACCACGTTTGCTACCTTTTTTCGTAAACCACACATCGTCACGGCACTCGCCTTTATGCTGCTCTATCGTTTCCCCGAGGCCATGCTTGTGAAGTTGGTGCAACCATTTTTGGTGCAGTCGCACGGAGTGGGCGGACTTGGACTGTCGACCGAGCAAGTCGGTATAGTGAATGGTACGGTAGGAGTGGTAGGCTTGCTGCTCGGCGGAATCTTGGGCGGAGTGTGTATTTCGCGTGGCGGACTCAAACGTTGGCTATGGCCGATGGCATTGGCACTGACCTTGCCTTGTGGCTTTTATTGCTATTTGGCAATGGTGCAGCCCACCGACTTTTGGCTGATATCGGGCGGAATATTTGTGGAACAGTTTGGCTACGGCTTTGGCTTTGCCGCGTTTATGCTATATCTGATCTATTTCTCGGATGGAGAACATAAGACGTCTCACTATGCGTTCTGCACTGCGTTTATGGCATTAGGAATGATGTTGCCCGGGATGGCTGCCGGGTGGATTCATGAGCAGCTCGACGGTGTGAATATTTTCGGTGGCGAAGGCGCTCAGGGATATGTCAACTTCTTCTGGTGGGTGATGGTGTGTTGTATCCCGACATTTATCGTGTGTGCATTAGTGAAAATCGACCCGAAATTCGGCATAAAAAGCAACGACGAAGCCAACAATAAGGCAAAATGTTAGTGATAAATAGAGAATAATCGCTAACTTTGCGGAGATTTTCAGGTATAAAAAGCAACATCGTCTAAATAAGAAAAAAGAAATATATGATACTGATAGCAGATTGTGGAAGCACAAAGGTGGAATGGAGCCTTGTGAATGAAGGAAAAGCGGTGAAGTCGCTCTATACAAGCGGAATAAATGCTCTGCTGATGACGGAGGTCGAGATTGCCGACTCGATAGGTCGGGAATTGATGCCGGAGTTGGGTGACGTGGAAGTGTCGGAGGTGTATTTCTATGGAGCGGGGTGCATTTCGGAAGAGACTTGTGGCAATGTGCGCAGAGCGATAGCGACTCACATTTCTGCCGGAAAGATTGAGGTAAATACCGACTTGCTCGCGGCGGCACGTTCGCTGTGTGGCAGAGAGAGCGGAATAGCCTGCATACTCGGCACCGGTTCAAATTCGTGCTATTACGATGGCGAAAAGATAGCTGATAATGTGTCGCCGTTGGGGTATATCCTCGGCGATGAGGGGAGTGGCGCAGTGTTGGGCCGACTTCTGATAGGCGATGTGCTTAAAGATCAACTTCCTAATGGACTATGCGAAAAGTTTTTGAAGCAATATAATTTGGATCGCATGGAGATAATCCATCGTGTGTATCGCGAGCCGCAAGCCAACAGATTTCTTGCGTCGGTGTCGCCGTTTTTGCTCGAAAACATGGAAGAGCCAGCAATCCATCGATTGGTGCTGAATGAATTTAAGTCGTTTTTTGTGCGCAACATCATGCACTATGAGGGGTATCGCAATATGAAAATCAATTTTGTAGGTTCGATAGCCTATTACTATCGCGATGTGCTCAAAGAGGCCGCCGATGCGATAGATGCAACGCTCGGCACGATAGTTGTTTCACCGATGGAAGGATTGGTGAAATATCATTCGGGAATATCTTGTTAGAATTTTAGTTTGGCAGAGAGAAGAAATTCTCTCGGACGCAAATCGAACGTGTAGGAATAGGTGTCGTAGCCTGAGAAGCGACGATAGGAATAGGTGTGGCGATTGGTGAGATTGTTGCACTTAAGTTCTAACTCAAATCGGTCGCGAATGTATCGAGCACCGCCGTCGAGATAGAGGGCGCGACGATAGGAATTGTCGCCGATCTCGGTACTATTGAAGTAGGGACGGGCAAAAATCTCAAACTCACGAGTGGGAAAAACCGAGACACTGCACGAGGCTGAGATGTCGGTCGTGGTGTTGTTGTGGTCGGAAAGTCCGGTGGATTGAGTGGCGAGAGAGTATTTGCCCGAAAGATTGACCGACAACAGATCGTTGAAAAGTGAACTTGTCAAGTCGAGCGAGAGGTCGTAGGCATTGTTGTTGACTGTGTGAATGATGCCTTGACGCTTTGTCTCGCGGCTTGAGAATACTCCGGTGGCAGTGAGAGATAAGGTTGTGGAGATGGATCGAAAGTTTTTGGCGGCGTAGATATAGACATCGCCGATGTTGAAGTGGCTATTGCCTTGCTCGGAGTGGGTGGTGATGTTGTCGGGGGTGACGAGGCTGTTGGAGATAGTGTTGTTACGACTGAGACGATACATTCCTTTGGCCGTGAGAAACAGTCCTTTGATAGTGTTGCGATAGAAAAACGACGTAGTGGCGAACCAACTGCGGCGCACCGCGAGATCTCCCGAGCCGAGGATTGATTGCGCACGATAAGAAGAGTAAACGGGCGATTCGACAAAGTCGTCCAAGCCTCCGAGCGAGGCAGTGTGTCCGCCGGTAAGCACAAGCTTGATGTTGCTACGGATGGTGTAGTTGAACGAAGTGCGCAGATTGACGTAGGGACGATTGAGAGTGTAGCCGACGCCTGAGATATGGTTGTCGTAGTCGATGTTGTAGAGACGCAGAGGAAGCTCGATTTTCCATGTCACCCGGTCGGAATTGAGTCGGAAGAAAGGCGAAGTGGTGGTGCAAAGTTTATAGCCGGAATTGTCGTTGATGCTGCCATCGGAGGAGATGGTGGAAATCTTGTCGTAGTCGGAGTCGAACGACGCATTGACACCCACGTTGACCGTAGGGCTGAGAATCCAGCCGAGAGAAGTCGACTCGTAGGTGGTGAATGTGAGACCTTTGGCCGACTGTGAGAGCGACGAAGTCGATGCTCCGGCCGGATATACGCCGAAATGGTTGACCGGCAGATTGGTGAGAGCTATCTCGGATGAAAATTCATAGATGTGTTTTTCGCGACGGATGATGGCATCGAAAAGATTGCCCACAGCGTAGCGGTCGGTAGATAAGAGTTGTGCCATGTTGCCATTGGCGCTGCCGGCGATGCGGTAGTCGTTGTCGTCGAATGTGCCTTGCAATTTCGTGCGGTTGCGGATGTAGAGCGTCGGCGAATTGTTTTCGAGATTAAGTTCGATGTTGGCTTTACGATGAATCAAGGAAGAGTTTCCCCCTTCGACTACGCTGATGGTCTCGCCATCGGACGAGAGGTAGTCGGTGCGAGTAGCGTTGGAGTAATAGTTGGAATCATAGGTGTAGTCGGCGTTGGCAGTGAAATTAAGGTTGCTGTTGACACGAAAAATAGAGTTGACCGAAGCCGACGCCGATTTGTTGTCGAAATATCGCGATTGAGGGATGTCGGCATAGCCGAGCGGAGTGTAATCGAACGAGTTGTCGGCAATGGTAGACGGTAGCGACAATTCGCCGATAAACGATGTGGTTTCGGCATCGTAGGAAGTGCCGAAGTTATTTCCTTTTGCTGTGATGAGTGTCTGATTGTTGGGCGAAATCAGCATGCTATACAGCTCGCCGAGCCAAGTGATATTGTCGCCATAGCCGCCCCCGGCGGTGACGTAGCCTATAGGCTTAAGCATCCGTTTCTTTTTGAGGGTAAGGTTGAGGGCGGCTTTGTCGCTGAATTCTATGTCTTTTAGTACTTGTTTCGGCTGATGGTTTTCGTAGACGTTGACCTCGGCGATGTCGTCGGGCGAAATATTTTTGGTGGCTAAAGCGTAGCGACCCGACAGCAGGTCAAGCCCTTCGATGTAGAATTTGTTGATGCTCTCGCCATTGTAGCGTATCTGTCCCGAAGGCTCGACATCGATGCCCGGCAGGCGCTTTATCACATCTTCGATAGAGCGGTCGGCGGCGCTGCGAAAAGCGGCGACATTGTAGGTGAGAGTGTCGCCCGACTCTTTGATGGGAACCACACTTACTGTCACTTCTTTGAGCTTGAATGGGGCAGATTGCATGGTGACAAGCATGGGCTTTGAGGGGTCGACAACTCGTCGGGTGACGGCTTGATAGCCCATGTAGGCAAATTTGAGCGACATACCGTCGATACTATCTACTGCAATAGAGAAATTGCCGTTGTGGTCGGAAGTGGTGTAGGCCACTCTCGACCCACCGGAGTTGATGGCATTGATAATTACACCGATGAGAGTCTCCCCATCAGTGTCGGTGATGCGACCTTTCAGTTGCACTTGAGCATGGAGAGCAACCGAAGCCAGCGATATATATAGAAAGAGTAAGGCAGCACGAAGCATAGGTAAAGGTGGAATATGATTGCTTATTCAAGTTCGATGGGGTTGAAGAACATACGACGCTTGGGGATGCGAGCAGGAGTGCCGTCGGCGTTTTTAGGCGCAGCAACACTTCCGGCAATATATTGTTGGGCATTTTCGTTGAAGTCCTTAAGCTCGGCATTGAATTTTTCTCGGGTAGTTTTAATGTAGTGCCGATCGTAGAAGAACATATCGCTATTACACATTCTGATATTGATTGCGGAGATAACATGTTCTTTATTTTGATCTTCGACATGGAGAATCAGCCCGGGCAGTCCCGAAAATTTCCAAGGACCATCCATGTATTGAATGTCTTCAGTAAACCAAGCGATCCATTGGCGACCACGAAAAGCGCAAGTTGCTTTAGTGCAATTGTAACCACAGATTATTCTTGTTTCAGAGCTTATTTTCCAATTGAAAGATGGAACCGGTTCGGTATATCCGTAGTTGTCGATAAACACTTTATCATATACTTTTAATTCGTTGTTAGTCCGTTCTTTGACTATCACTGTATAACCGCAGCGTGTCTGATGACTTTCGTATCGATTATGTATTCCGACAAACTCGCGAAAGGTCAATTGAGTGTTGCCGAGACTTCTTAAAACAGAATCGGCGCGAAAAACATTGTAGTTTCTATATAGACTGCGGTTATTGTTCATTTGAAGTTGCTGAAAACATTCGGCAACATCATCTTTTATAGGGTCGTAGATGGAATATTGATAAATGCAGTCGATTGTACTTGCTCCAATTTCTCTGAATTTTGTTGGTCTGCAAGGTTCATCGCCCATTGATCCATTGACGATTATTTCTGCCCATGAAGCAAATGAAATGATTGACGCAATAAATAAGGTGATAAAATGTTTCATATCCTTTAAGTGAAAAATATGCCTATTCGAGTTCGATGGGGTTGAAGAACATACGACGTTTGGGGATGCGAGCAGAAGTGCCGTCGGCGTTTTTAGGCGCAGCAATACTTCCGGCAATATATTGTCGGGCGTTTTCTTTATAGTCCTTAAGCTCTGCATTGAATCTTTCTCGGGTAGTTTTCAGGTAGTCGTGATGTCTCAAATGTATGTCATAATCAGTGTTACGAATCGAAATAGCAGTGAATATGTGCTCAGCGTTAGAGTCTTCGATACGAAGAATAAGCCCCGGCAGACCGGAGAATTTCCAAGGCCCATTGTCGACGGGTATATCCTCGGTGTACCAAGCTGTCCATTGTCGACCTCTGAAATAGCAAGTTGCTTTTTTGCATTCATATCCGCATATAGTGGATGTGCCATTTGATAGCGACCAATTGAAATCGGGAACGGGTTCGCTGTATGTGTAGTAGTCAATGAATACCTTATCGTAGACGTTGAGTCGGTTTTGCTTTTTGTCTTTGATTATAGTGGTATTATCTGCTCTTTGTTCGGCACTGTTGTATTGCGACTCTAAATTAGAGTATTCGCGTATAGTTATTTTTGCTATTTTGCGATTGATTATAACGGAATCAACGCGAAAATCTCCGTAAGCCGAGTAGCAACTGAAATCGTTGCCAATCTGCAAAATAGTGATACCTGTTTTTACATCAACGTTGATAGTGTCAGTGATGGTATGTTTATAGATACAAGCCATTGAGCCATCGTCAATCTTAGTAAATGTTCCGGCATTATATGGTTCATCTACGAATGCTCCATTAATTTCTATTTGTTGAGCTTCTGAAAAAAATGTGATGATTGATGCAAAAAATAGAGTGATAATATGTTTCATATCCTTTAAGTGAAAATGGTTTATATAAAGAGGAGAGAGGGAAATTTTTAGTTCGATTTTAGCTCTTGGAAACGCTCGATTCTTGGTACAGAAACATTTCCTTCTTCACCGCAATAGATCTCGTTAAGTTCTTGGATATATTTGGCATACTCATCGGCCGATTCGAAGTACTCAGGGGCAACAGTGATGCCAACGTATCCACAATGAGTTCTGAACTCGGCTGAGGCGTAAAGCCCGATACCGACGCATAGAGATAATGCAAAGATAGTGAATCTCTTTTTCATATTAAATGGATTTTTAGTTAATAAATGTGTCTGCTGTTTTAGCGAGCAGACTTTCGCTGTTATCTTATAGAGGGATAATGTCGTAGTATTGAGAGCCGTTGATGGTGGCTGTCACAGTGTAGACAGAGCCGGGGAGGAGCGAAACGGCGAATCGATGAGTGGAAGAGGAAAACGGACTTATGCAACGATAGATTGTAGCACCTGATTCGTCGGTAATTTTTATGGTGACTCTGCTTGCATTAGAAGAAGTCACAATGGTAAGGACTCCGTTAGAGTAATCGATAGCGGGTGCAATTGATGCAGTAGTCATTGATACTCGTTTAATAATCGGGACATCGTTATTTGAAATTTCGTCAGATAAAGCGAGGACGCATCCGATAACGAAAAATAGGATTGTAAAAGTATGTTTCATTGTTGTTGGGATTTGATGTTAATCTTGAAAAAATGATGGCGCAAAGTAACAACCGAATATTCAAATGGATGCAAAAATCGACTTCGCAATTTCTTCGCAATTTTTGCGAACTTTTTGCGAAGTATTAAGTGTCTGAGCGATAATTAGTTACTGCCTTTTATGAGATGCGTTGAAAAGTGAGAAAATTGAAAATATTTATGAAAGTCAAGGCAGAATAGCAGTAAAATATTAACTTTGCAGTATGGAAAACATAGTAATTAGAAAGGTAATAGCCGTAATAATATTCGTAATTATATTGTCGGGATGCCAAACAGAGTATCCTCGCGACCTTGTGGAGATAGATTTAGTGGCAGATGGAGATAATCCAAAGCAAGCTATCGATTTACTTGATGGGTTGAGAACCACAGCGCGCAATTACTCAGACAGGGATAAATATTACTATGAACTTCTGAAGATAAAGGCAAACGATAAGGCATATATTAAGCATACATCCGACTCGATGATTATAGAAATCATTGATTACTATGAGGGAATAGGTGATAAAAATCTGTTGCCCATGGCATACTATTATGGAGGTAGAGTGTATCGAGATCTTGGAGATGCTCCGCAAGCCTTAGAGTATTTTCAAAAATGTATGGATAATCCGCTGTTGAGTGCTGAACTGCGGTCGGTGTTGTTTTTACAAATAGGAGATCTGTATATGAAGCAGAATGCCTATGATCTTGCAATCGATACTCATAATAAATCGTATGAATATTGTCGAGAAGTAGGAGATAGTTCCGGAATGGTGTATGCTTTGGTTGAACTTGGACATATATATAAATGTATTGAGAAATATGATAGTGCTAAGGTGGTCTATGAAAATGCATTTGAGTTATCGAAGCAAATTGGAAATGATGAAAGATTAATTCCAATGTTGCATACGCAATTGACATTGTTGCATTTGTTGAATAATGATATTGAGAAAGCAAGGATATCGTATGAATATTGTCGAGAACATCATTCGCCGGTAGATAGTAATCTGATGGATGTAATATCGCAGAGATATTATGTAAAAATAGGAAATAACGACTCGATAAGATTTTATAGCTATAAATTGCTGATAAATCAAGATGTGTTGGATAATGAATTGGCTTATAGACAATTGATGCTTCTTTCGCGGAAAGACCACGATATTGATGCGGCAATAAGCTATATGGATTCGTTTTTATGTTATAAGGACTCGGTGGTGCAGATAGAGGATGCGCAGAATGTGAGAAATCTGAATGCCACATATAATTATTATAGCAAGGAGCGTGAGAATAGGCGACTTGAGGATGAAGGTCGCCGGTGGCAAATGGGGGCTATAGTAGGTGGATTTTCGGCTGTGATACTGTCGGCGTTAGTGATAATATTGATACTCAACAATCGAAGGAAGAAGGCCGAACTTGAACTGACTCGGCAAAAAATCAAGGAGGTGGAGACGCTGATGGCTGAAAGAGAAGCTCAGCAGCAACATCGACATGAGGAGTTGAGCGAAGCGATGGCGCGATTGCGAAGCTCAGAGATATATCGAGAGTTGATAGATATACAGCGCGGAGTGTCGATGCGCAAAACATTCCGCGATTCGGATTGGGTAGCGGTGAGCAAGGCTGTAAATGAGGCGTATCCGCTTTTTGATGTGACACTAAATAAGTTTCAATATAAGTTGTCGAAAAAGGAGTATCGGATGTCGTTGATGCTCAAAATGCAATTTTCCAATACGTTTATAGCCAAAATGTGTTGCATGGCAGAGAACTCGGTGACGTCGATGCGCACACGCCTCTATAAGAAGGTGTTTTTGCGAGAAGGGGACTCTATGGCTTGGGACACCTTTATCACGAGCTTATAGGCGACCTTCGTCGGCGTAAGAGAAGTAGCTCTCATGGCCGGCAATGATGACGTGGTCGAGGAGGCTGATGTCGAACAGGCGGGCGGCGTCGCGGATGCGCATCGTTAGAGAGTCGTCTTGCGGGCTGGGGCGAGTGTTGCCCGATGGGTGGTTGTGAACTATAATCAGACTTGCGGCGAGGCAGTCGATGGCTTCTTTGAGTATGAGCTTGACGTCGACGACGGTGGCAGCAGTGCCTCCGGCGCTGATTTTTTTCTTCTTGATGACCTTGGCGCTGCGAGATAGCAGCACTACCCAAAATTCTTCGTGGTTGAGCGACAGGACATCTTCGCTCATAAGGTTGTAGATGTCGCGACTGTTGCGAATGGCAAGCGCCTTGGCATTGTCGGCCTTGATGCGCTGGCTCAGCTCGATGGCGGCGAGCAGGGTGATGGCTTTGGCAGGCCCGACGCCTTTGTGGTTTTTGACCAGATCGGCTACCGTGAGGCGAGCCAAATTGCCAACCTTGTTGTCGTGGAATTGGAGAATCTCTTGCGACAGCTCGATGACCGATTTGCCCGGAACGCCGCTGCCGAGAACGAGGGCTATCAATTCGGCATTGGTGAGCACTTTCAAGCCATGCTTGAGGGCTTTCTCGCGTGGCTTGTCGTCGGAGTCCAAGTCGGCGATGCGACGGGAGTAGTGAGGTGAGTTGTTGATGTCGTCCATGGCTATTTACCTTTACGGATTGCTATTTCTTCGTCGATGTTGCGTCCGCGACGCAGGATAATTTTGGTGAAAAATGCCTTGATAAATCCGCATCCGTAGCCTCCGAGTTGGAGGATGCTCGCAGGGATGGCTTTCAACGCTACTGAAAGGCTTTTGGTCGAAATCAATGCGAGGATGAATATGGCGAGCAGATATGCAGCAATGGGTAGGATAAACCACCAAGAGAGGAGTACTGATAGAAGCAGCAGCGCGATGGCGCCAATCACAGCTACGGCGGGGAGCATGTGGACGAGCTTGAGACTGTCGGGATAGAGGAGATAGAGGGTGATGCGCGACATGCCGAACACATAGACTTGCCGAGCGAACAAGCGGAAATTGACACGGCGCTTGTGGTAGACAAAGGCTTCGCGAATAAGGCCGATGGAGAATCCGGCTTGACGAATGCGTGTGCTCATGTCGATGTCTTCTGAAAACATTTCACGGAAGCCTCCCACTCGCTCCCACACGCGACGAGAGTAGCCCATGTTGAAGGTGCGAGGGGTGAACTTTTCGAGTTGCACCTTGCCCCCGCGTATTCCGCCGGTGGTGAGAAAGGAGGTCATCGAGTAGTTGATGGCCTTTTGAGTGTCGGAGAATGAGTCGTGGGCTGCATCGGGTCCTCCGAAGCAGTCGAGCGGATTGGCATCTAAGGCAGCGGATAGTTTCTCGAAATAGTCGAATGGGATGACGCAATCAGAGTCGAAAAATATGAAATAGTCGCCTGTGGCACGTTCGAGTCCGTAGTTGCGGGCGATGGAGCGCCCTTCGTTTTCTTTGAAGAAATATTTGACGTCGATGATCGAAGAATATTTTTCGGCTACGTGGCGGCATGGCTGTGAGGAGCCGTCTTCGACCAAGATCACTTCAAAGTCATTTGTCGACTGCATAGTGAGACTGATGAGAAGGTCTTCGACTTCTGTTTCGCGGTTGTAGACCGGAATAATGATAGAGAAACGAGGCATGGCGATAGGTGGATTAGGGGGGTTAACTCATGCGTGATTTATAGTCGGAATAGTCGTAACGACGGATGTATTGGCAATCGCCGTCGGCATCGCACAGCACGATGGCCGGGTGTTGGATGCCGTTGAACATATTCGTTTTGACGGTGGTGTAGTGGTTCATGTCTTCGAGGGTGAGACGGTCGCCGATATTCAGCTCCTTTTCAAAGCTCCAATCGCCTACGAAGTCACCGCTGAGGCATGAGTTGCCGCCGAGTCGATAGGTGGGCTTGGAGTCGCACAGGGTTATGCTTTCGGTGATGGCCGGTTGATAGGGCATCTCCAGGCAGTCGGGCATGTGGCAGGCAAACGATGCGTCGATGATGGCAGTCTTTACACCTTGATTTTCGACGACATCGACTACGGAGGTGATAAGGTCGCCGGTACGCCATGTGAAAGCACTTCCCGGCTCCATGATGACCTTGAGCCACGGGTAGCGCGACTTGAAGCCGCGTAGTACGCCGATGAGATGGTCTACGTCGTAGCCTTCGCGAGTCATAAGATGACCGCCACCCATATTCACCCATTTCACTTGAGGCAGAAATGCTCCAAATTGCTCCTCAAAAGCGGTCAGCACCTTTTCGAGGTCGAATGATGAGGACTCGCACAAGGCGTGGAAATGCAGCCCCTCGATGCCGTCGGGGAGAGTGCCGCAAAGCTGCTCGGCAGTGACTCCGAAGCGCGAGCCGGGGATGCAGGGGTTGTAGATGTCGGTCTCGATGACAGAGCAAAGGGGATTGACGCGAAGCCCCGGCGAGACGTGATGATGCCCCTCGGTAGCGTTATGACGCTCTACATCGAGGCGGAAGCGTTCCCATTGGCTTACGGAATTGAACGTGATGTGGTTGCTTCCGGCAAGATATTGCGAGATGGTGGCGGGGGTGTAGGCCGGACAGTAGGAGTGGACTTCTCCGCCCAGTTCCTCGTTGCCGAGGCGCATCTCGTTGAGCGAGCTTGCCGTGGAGTTGCGGCAATATTCGCGTATGATATGGAATGTGCGCCACAGTGCATTGGCTTTGAACGCCATGATGATGTCGACACCGGCTTGACGCTTTACGCGGTCGATTAGAGCGAGATTGCGTCGCAAGCGCGACTCGTAGACGATATAGTAGGGGGTGGGGATTTCTTCTTGTTTCATCGGGGGTAGAGTGGTTATGAGATGATGTTGAACTTAGCAAATTTCAGGAGCAGAGTTTTCTGTCCGGTGTTGTCGAAGTCGACAATGATGCGATGATCGATAGAGTTACAGTCGATCTGAGCAATGCTGCCGATGCCGAAACGTGAATGCTCGATACGCATACCGACTTTCAGCTCGTCGATAGTGTGGAGATTTTCGGAAGATGCCGGCTTGGGACTTGCTCCCGGAGCTGATGGCATAAAGACCGGACGACGCTGAGACGGAGGCGGCGAGAACACGGAGCGAGTGCCCGATGGAGGGGTGACGGAGCGACGATAGTTGGCCATAGGGTTGACCGGAGCCGCCGAGGATGCGAAATCGTTTCCGGCGCTTAGTGCGAGATATTGCGTGTCGATGTCTTTGAGGAAGCGAGAGGGGGCGGTGATGGTGGTCTGTCCGTTGCGGAAGCGAGTGGTTGCATAGCTGATCATGCAGAAACGCTTGGCGCGTGTGATAGCCACATAGAGCAGTCGTCGCTCCTCCTCGATTTCGGCCGGAGATGATGAACTCATGGCCGATGGAAATAGATTTTCCTCGACGCCGACGATAAATACATTGCTGAATTCAAGACCTTTGGCGGCGTGTACGGTCATGAGTGTGACGCGCTCTTCAGAGGAGTCTTGTTGGTCTTGGTCGGTGGCGAGCGATACTTCACCGAGGAAATCGGTGAGCGAAATATCTTCGATGCCTTCCTCCTGACGATTTTCGACGAAAGTCTTTACGCCGCTTAAAAGTTCCTCCAAGTTTTCGCGTTTGGAGATGCTTTCAGGTGTGGTATCGGTGATTAATACGCCTATCAATTGAGTTTCGGAGATAATCTTTTGAGCAATGGTTTGCGCATCTACGCCGGATTGATTGGCATCGATGAATCCGTTGATGAGCGAGGCAAACGTTGTCAGCTTCTTAACAGCCGCGGAATTCAGGCCGTGGTTGTAGTCGGCGAGGTGGGTGATAATCGACCATGCGCTGACTTGATTGTCGATAGCGCAACGGAACACTTTGTTGATGGTGGTTTCGCCGATGCCGCGCGCAGGGTAGTTGATGATGCGCTTAAGCGCCTCGTCGTCGTCGGGGTTGACCGCCATTCGGAAGTAGGCGATAGCATCCTTGATTTCTTTGCGTTGATAGAATGACAGTCCGCCGTAGATGCGGTAAGGAATGTTGCGCTTGCGGAGCGACTCTTCGAGTATGCGCGACTGGGCATTTGTGCGATATAGGATGGCAAATTCCTCGTAGCTGTCGTGGGTCTGCATTTTCAACTGCGACAGACGATTGGACACGAGGAAACTCTCCTCGTAGTCGCTGTAGGATTGCACCACCTCGATGCGCGAGCCGACTTCGTTGGTGGAAAATATGTGTTTGCGAATCTGCTCGGTATTTTTGTCGATGAGCGAGTTGGCGGCGTTGATAATGTTCTGAGTAGAACGATAGTTTTGCTCCAATTTGAAAATTTTCAGGTCGGGGTAGGAATTTTTCAAATTGAGAATGTTGCGAATGTTTGCACCGCGGAACGAGTAGATGCTCTGAGCGTCATCGCCAACTACACAAAGATTTTGATTGCCTTTGCATAGCTGCGACACGATGAGATGCTGAGCGAAGTTGGTGTCTTGATACTCGTCGACAAGAATGTATCGAAAAAATTCTTGGTAGTGATGTAGCAAGTCGGGATTGTCGCGCAGCAAAATGTTGGTAAAGTAGAGCAAATCGTCGAAGTCCATTGCTCCGGCAACAAAGCAACGATGGGTATACTGACGGTATATCTCGTGGAGTCGCGGTCGACGAGCGCGTCGGTCGGCCTCCATCAATTCGCGGTTGGAAGCGTAGGCTTGCGGCGAGATGAGAGCATTTTTGGCAGTAGATATGGCTGCAATAATCGTCGATGGCTTGTAGATTTTGTCGTCGAGATCCATATCTTTGATGATGGTTTTGACGAGCGACTTGGAGTCGGCGGCATCGTAGATAGTGAAGTCGCTTTTGAATCCGATGCGCTCGGCATTCTGACGGAGAATGCGGGCGAAGATGGAATGGAACGTACCCATCCAAAGCTTGGAGGCGGTGGGGCGTCCGACAAGGCTCTCGATTCGTTCGCGCATTTCACGAGCGGCCTTGTTGGTGAAAGTTAAAGCGAGTATGCGCCACGGCTCGTAGCCATGGCAGAGCAGATGCACGATTTTGTAGGTAAGTACGCGAGTCTTACCCGAACCGGCTCCGGCGATGACCAAAGCAGGGCCATCGGTATATAGCACGGCATCGCGTTGCTGCTGATTGAGTTCTTTAATATAATCTTCCATTCTACGACAAAGTTACAATCTTTTGCTCATTTTTTCATGCAAAAAGTAGATGAAGCATCAAATTATCACGGAAAAAATACTAAATTTGTAGCATACACTTAAAAGCAAATAAAGATGAACCAAAAAATATGCACGATAATCACGGCTGTAGTATTCGTAATTTCGATGTTTGTGGCTACGCCGGCAGAGGCTCAGTCAGGCGAAAAAATGATGGGAGTACGCGCCGGCTACAATACGCGCAACGAGTCGGCCGTGGGAGGTATCGTGTTTCAATACCGCTTTAGCGAGCATTTTCGATTGTCGCCCGAAATAGATTATATATTTCGCAAGGTGGGGACTGATGCGTTCTCGTTTAATGGGAATGCACATTTCCCGTTTGCACTCGGACAGGGGGTGAATATCTATCCGCTTGTGGGATTGAACTTCACGAGTTGGAACACGAAGCTCGATTACGACGAAGAGGGTAGCAACGAGGATGATGTGTCGACGCGTTCGGGCAAGTTCGGACTGAATGTGGGAGGAGGTATAGAATATTATGCCTCGACGACGCTGAAAATATCGTTTGAAGGAAAATTCTGTTGGGTAAACAAATATGATACCGGCGCATTTACGATTGGTATCGGATATGTATTTTAAGGAAAAGAACTAACTAATTGATTGAAAATATGGCAGAGAACAGTGCACAATTGGAATTGATACTAATAAATATATCCGGTTCAGATCGCCCGGGAGTGACCTCGGCGTTGACCGAGATTCTTGCTAAATACAATGCATCGATATTAGACATCGGTCAGGCAGATATTCATCATACATTGTCGCTCGGTATCTTGTTTAAGACCAGTAGTGATGTGTCGGGTGATATAATGAAAGATCTGCTCTTTAAGGCGTGTGAGCTTGATGTGCAAATCCGCTTTTCACCTGTAGGTATCGAAGAGTATAACAACTGGGTGAGCATGCAAGGAAAAAATCGCTGGATAATCACGATACTTGGTCGTCGCTTGAATGCTAACCATATCGCCGAAGTGACCAAGGTGATAAGCGATCAAAACTTGAATATCGATGGTATACAGCGTCTGACCGGACGAATGCCGTTGGAGGAATCGGAAGAGGCTAAGTCGAAGGCTTGTGTGGAATTTTCGGTGCGTGGCAATCCGCGCGATCGAGCCGAAATGCAGTCGCAGTTTATGCAACTGGCAGCGAAAAAAGAAATCGATGTGTCGCTGCAAGAGGATACGATGTATCGTCGCTGTCGTCGATTGGTGTGCTTCGATATGGACTCGACGCTTATCGAAACCGAGGTAATCGACGAGTTGGCAATGCGAGCCGGTGTAGGCGATCAGGTGAAAGCAATCACCGAAAGAGCTATGCGTGGCGAAATCGACTTCTGCGAGAGCTTCAAGGAGCGCGTGGCTTTGCTCAAGGGACTTGACGAAAGTGTGATGCGCGACATAGCGGAGAATCTGCCTATCACCGAAGGTGTGGGACGCATGATGGAAGTGCTTAAACGTGCCGGATTCAAGACAGCGATATTGTCGGGCGGATTTACGTATTTCGGAAACTATCTGAAGCAAAAATTCGGCATTGACTATGTGTATGCCAATGAACTTGAAATCGTGAATGGTAAGTTGACCGGTCGCTATTTAGGCGATATAGTAGACGGCAAACGAAAAGCAGAGTTGCTTAAGTTGATAGCTCAGGTGGAAAATGTGAATATCGCGCAGACTATTGCCGTTGGTGATGGTGCAAACGATTTGCCTATGCTCGCTACGGCCGGGTTGGGCATTGCGTTCCATGCTAAGCCGAAAGTAAAAGAGACTGCCGACCAGAGTATTTCAACTATCGGACTTGATGGGGTGTTGTACTTTATAGGTTTCAAGGATTCGTTTATCTCCGACGGACGAAAATAGGAAAACACTACAACAAAAACATATATAGTGGTGAAACGGGTAGTATCGATAGGCTTAGCCATGGCAGTGGCAGTGGCTATGCAGGCGCAACAGTCGATGGGGCTTGTGCTTAGTGGCGGAGGCGCCAAGGGCATAGCCCATGTGGGAGTGATCAAGGCTTTGGAAGAGAATGATATTCCTATCGACTATGTGGCAGGGACATCGATGGGGGCGATAATCGGTGGCTTGTATGCTGCCGGTTACACTCCGGAGGAGATGCTTGAAGTACTCGAATCGGAAGAGTTTTCATATTGGTCGACCGGAACAATCGATGATCGCTTGACCTATTATTTCGACAAGTCGGAGCCGACTCCGGCATTCACTACGATAAGTTTCAGCCGTGGCGACACCACATCGACCGGCTCAATATTGCCGTCGAGCCTGATCAATCCGCTACCTATGAATTATGGCTTTCTCGAAATGTTTGCCAAATACACGGCGCAGTGTGGTGGCAATTTCGATAATTTGTTTGTTCCGTTTCGTTGTGTGGCGTCCGATGTGACACATAAGCATAAAGTGGTGTGTCGCGGAGGTGATTTTGGCGATGCTATCCATGCTTCGATGAGTTTTCCGGCTGTGTATCATCCTATACAAATCGATGGCGTATGGCTGTATGACGGAGGTATATACGACAACTTCCCTGTCGATGTGATGCGCGAAGATTTCGCACCGGACATTGTGATTGGAGTAGATGTATCGGAAGTGGGTGGAGGCCCTCAGACCAACGATATTATCGACCAATTGGAGGAAATGATAATTCAAAACAACGATACCATACTGCCGGCCGAGGAGGGGATAAAGCTGAGATTGAATCTTGACCGGTTTAATATTTTGGACTTTCCAAAGGCTCGTGAGATATACCAAGTGGGGTATGACTATGCGATGTCAATGATGGATTCGATCAAGAGCCGTGTCACATCGCGTATGCCGGCTGAGGCTCGACGTCTGCGACGTAGTGTGTTTAAGTCGAAGACTCCGTATGTGAGATTTGACTCGGTAGAGGTGTCGGGAGGAAAGCGCGACCAAAATGAATATCTGCAATATGTTTTCACTAAAGGGCTTGCCGCAGATACGCTCGACCTTAAGGATGTGCGAGATGCTTATTATCGAGCGGTGTCGACAGGCAAAGTGCGAAATCTCGTGCCTACCGCCATATATGATGAGGCTGACGATCTGTTCACGCTGAAGCTGAAAGCCGACATTAAGGACAACTATAATGTAGGCGTAGGCGGATTTCTTGCTACTTCGACCAATAGCATGATATTTCTTTCGGCAGGGTATAATACGCTGAGCCTTAATGCGCTAAACTTGAATGTAAATGGATGGGTCGGGCAGAGTTATCTTGCCGGCGTGATGAATGCGAAATATCATTTACACACGTCGTTTCCGTCGTGCATCACACTGCAAGGAGTGTTGTCGCGACAGAAGTTTTATGAGAGCGAGAGTTTGTTTTATGAGGATGATATGCCTACGTTTATCACCTCGGTCGACAACTATGTGCGTGTGGGTTATTCGATGGCTCCGAGCCGCAATGGCTTGCTGAAATTCGGAGTAGGCTATGGCTATATCAGTAATCGTTTCTATCCATCGGATATGATAGAATATGGGGCTGCCGATCGCGACTATTCTCGCTATACGATAGGACAGGTGAGAGGTGTGTATGAGTATAATACGCTCGACAATCAGATTTATCCTTCGTCGGGCCGCGCCTTGCGAGTGCTTGCTATGGGACTATATGGACAATATCGATTCGATCCTTTTGGCGATATGGCTCGACGGGAAGATGACAATGTGGGTTGGGGTCAATTTGAACTTAATATGCAGCAATATTTCCCAATCGGAAAATTTGTGCTTGGGGCAGAGGTAAATGCGTTGTATTCGACCCGCAAATTGCGAGGCGACTATACGGCGGCTATAGTGGAAGCGTCGTCGTTCAACCCTACACCGGCAAGCTATGATGCATTCAATCCGGCATTTAGAGCGAGATCGTATGTGACGGCAGGAGTACTGCCGATTTGGAAGTTGTCGAGTGCGCTGCAACTTCGAGGCGAATGTCATCTCTTTATGCCGATGCGAAAAATAATGGCTGACGAGCAGCGACAACCTTACTATGGCAAGTGGCTGTCGGATCCTGAATTTTTTGGAGAGTTGTCGTTGGTATATAATCTGCCGTTTGCATCGGTCAATCTGTATGGAAACTATATGAGCTATCCGGCTCGAAACTGGAATTTCGGAATATCATTTGGATTGTTTTTCTTAGCACCGAAATTTTTGCGATAAAGGATGATTTTATTGCCAAATGGGCGAAAAACTGAGGCATATTTGTGTTTTTTTAGCAAAAAATCATCACTCAATTTTAGACAATTGATGTAAATTTGCGTTGCATTTCGAGAGCGTAAATCGAATATAGCGTTAAGTGTAGTATAAAAAAAGAAGCCATAAGTATGGCAAAAAATCACACAAAAAACGGTAGAAAAAGTATGAAAAAGTTTTACAAATTTATTGCAATAGTCGCGATGCTGACTGCATCTGTATCAGCTTACGCCGATACCAGTGTTTGGGACGGCTCAGTTGATACTGATTGGTCGATTGATGCAGATGGTGCATATCTTATTACATCGGCGGCGGAACTTGCCGGTTTGTCGCAAAAGGTAGATAATGGTGAAACGTATTTGGGTAGCGTATTCAAATTGATAGTTGATGTCGATTTGAACAATGTGAAATATTGGACTCCTATTGGTTCAATTTCAAAGCAACATTCCACAAATACGACTTGTAATGAAAAGTATTTTAAGGGGACATTCGATGGTCAAGGACATTCGGTGATAAATTGCAATGTATATCTTGAAGGACCTACAAGTGGTTTGGCTTGGGACGATGAAAATAAACAGCCCGTTACAGCCGGACTTTTCGGTGCTATAAATTCAAAAGCCACAATAAAGAATTTGTCGGTTATGAATGGCTCATTTGTAGCGGATTGTGCGAAATGTTATGATGCTATGGCAGCGGCTATATGTGCGTATAATGATGGCGGTACAATTATCAATTGTACGTCTAAGGATAATTATATATCATGTACGTCGACTTATGGACTATCGGGAACTCCTCATGCTGCCGGTATCAGTGGATATACTGAAGGAAATGCTACGATAGATGACTGTGTTGCAGTAGATAATACTATTGCCGTAAATGGCGACGTTGAGTATTCGGCGGATGTAGCAGTAGTAAGAAGCGGTTCGACCGATTTGTCATCAAATTGTTCGTCGGCTGCAGACTATGAGGCTTGGCGTGCGGCTAAAAACGAGGCTGCGTTTTTGTATTGCAATTTAGGTGTTAAGTTGAATGATGAAGTTCCGGAGCCTTACTATTGGGATGAAAATGGTATCACTTCCGATATTTACTACGTGTTGATGATCGACGAAAGCAAGTCGCAATACCCGGAACGCAAGCGTAGTGCAGCGACATTCTCTGACAAAAATGAGAAGATGACTACCTATACATATCGCACGGAAGTAGGTGGCGATGGCAATACCTACACACTCTTTGCTGCCGGGTCTACTGCTACGATGGTAGCGCATCTTGAGGGACCCAAGGCAACAGGAGATGGAAGCGAAGAAAGTGATGGCTACTATGTGAAGCATATCGGCGATATGCCGGCTCAGATAGGGGGCGTACTTTCGGAGGACAAAAATTATAGCGCTGCAACCGATCGATATGAGCGTACTCAAGAGTTTTCGGTCGTGATGCCGGCTGCGATGACTACTATTTGGTATGAAGCAAACACAAAGAGTACTACAGCGCTCGACGTCGTAGAGATAGCAAAAGCAACTGTGACGCCGGCTGATGGCAAGGTAATAGTATCGACCCCGCAAGGCAACGCTATCGTAGTGGCTGACATGATGGGACGAGTAGTCTACAGCGCGACAGCTACCGACGAAGTCATCGAAATCGAACTCGCCAAAGGCATCTATGTAGTAAACGGCACGAAAGTAGCCGTGCGATAAAACGGAGGTTTTTTTTGTTAATAAATGAAAAGCGATTGTCGCCACTGTTGGGACAATCGCTTTTTGCATATAGGATGATGGAGATTAAATTACATGATGCCGCGCTCGCGGAGACGCTGTTGCCAGCGCCATGCGTTGCGCATGGTGTCGTCGATAGGCTCTTGTGCTTTCCAGCCGAGCACTTCGTTGGCGTAGGTGGGGTCGGCCCATACTTTCTCGATGTCGCCGGGACGACGACCCACAATCTTATGAGGCACTGCCACTCCGGTGGCGCGTTCGAATGAATCGATAAGCTCTTTGACCGATAGTCCGATGCCGGTGCCAAGGTTGAAAATCTCTACGCGCTCGTTGCTCTTGTCTTCGAGCATACGCTCTACGGCGATAACGTGAGCTTTGGCGAGGTCGACTACGTCGATGAAGTCGCGGATGCAGAATCCGTCGGGAGTGTTGTAGTCGTTGCCAAACACGCTAAGCTCTTTGCGGATGCCGATGGCGGTTTGAGTGAGGTAGGGGATGAGGTTTTGGGGAACACCGTTTGGAAGCTCGCCGATTTCGGCTGATGGGTGAGCGCCTACAGGGTTGAAGTAGCGAAGAATGATGCTCTTGTAGGGAGCGCCGGCGGCGATAGCGTCGGTGATAATTTCTTCGCATATCTGCTTAGTGTTTCCGTAGGGAGAGGTGGCTTTCTTGATAGGCGATTGCTCGGTGACGGGGTTTACGTCGGGCTCACCATATACGGTGCATGATGAAGAGAATACGATGCCTTTGACGTCGTACTCGGTCATCATGTCGAGAAGGTTCATCAAAGTGTTGAGATTATTGCGATAGTAGAGAATGGGCTTTTGCATGGATTCGCCTACTGCTTTTGAAGCCGCGAAATTGATGATACCTTTGATGTCGGGATATTGCGTGAATAGCGCTTTGAGAGCGTCGATGTCGGTGCAATCGGCTTGAACGAAAGCGGGACGAATGCCGGTGATACGTTCTATGCCATCAAGCACGTCAATGTTGCTATTCGACAAATCGTCGATGATGACTACTGAGTAGCCTGCATTTTGAAGCTCAACAACGGTGTGAGAGCCAATGTAACCGGTTCCGCCGGTGACGAGAATAGTTTCTTTTGCCATATTAGATTAGTAGCTTGATATTGAATTACAAAATTAAGAAAAAAATGCTAATGCTCAAATATTACTTTCATGCGACATTGTCGGCAGTCGAATTTGAGACTTAGTCGCAGATTGCCGCCGGAGAGGAAAAGCTCGCGCGGGAGCCGTGAGGCTTGCGGCGTTTTGAGGCAGCATCCAAGCTCACGACGCAAGCAATATCGAGTGGTCATCACGACAAATTGTCCGTGGCTTGGCTTGGACGTTTCGAGAGCAGGCTCTATATCGGATGCTCCATGTGAGCGATAGAACTTGTCGGCGAGGGAGTTTGATACGTTGGCGTGATAGGAGAGAGATGACGTATCGAGAGTGACCGAGAGGTTTTCCGAGCGACGATAGTCGTAGCTGTGGGATGCCTGTCGGGCTTGTTGAAGGGCTTCGATAGCAGAACGGCGCAGGTCGGCAAGGACGGAAGCCGCTATAAAGGTGTCGCCGAGGCGGTCGTCAAGATTATTTAATCGGTAGATCGTACCGCCGAGCTTTGATAGGACTCGTAATCGAGCTTGCTGTTGAGGTGTTTTAGCCGGGGCTATCGGAGTGTTGATGCGGGTAGTGGCTGCTGTGCCATGCAAGTTGGAAATATCGAGAGCAATGCCATCGGGTACATGTCGCAGTGTCATATTCAGTGGTATGGTGCGTGAGGCACTCTCGCCAATGAGAATATCGTCAAATTGCTTGTCTTTGTTGCGATAAAGTGTCGTGCCGCGACTGATGTTGACCGGAGATGCGGGATAGAGTCGATGTCCGTCAACGCGATTGAGGCGGAAACCGCAAAATTCGCTTTTTTCGTTGAAAAATCCGAGTCCGTCGCCATTGGAAAGCTCTACCGATAGTTTTGCTTCGATAACATTGCCACGAGAAGATGTTACGATGCCTATTTTCTCGCCTTGTGATTTGGGGGTGTCGACTGATGCTATGGAGCGAGGTTGCTCGTCGAGAAGAAAGTAGTTGGTAAAACCGCGATTGAAGCTTTTGTCGAGAGCGGGGGTGAAGTTGACCTCGATGTCGCCATGGGAGGCGCGACAATATCGGTCGGGAGAGGCATTGATAATGGTGTCGAGCTGATGGCGATAGTAGGCAACGGTGTTTTTTACATACGAAGCATCTTTGAGTCGCCCTTCAATTTTGAACGAAGAAGCGCCGGCATCAGCCAATGCGGCAAGTTGGGCGCTTTGGTTGAGGTCGCGAAGCGAGAGCAAATGCTTTTGCTCGATGAGTATGCGACCGGAGGAGTCGGTGAGGTCGTAAGGCAGGCGACATATTTGGGCACATTCTCCTCGATTGGCGCTACGCCCTTTGGCGAGGCAGCTTGCATGGCAATCGCCGCTATAGCTTACGCATAGAGCTCCGTGGACAAATACTTCGATAGGAACCGAAACCTCAGAGGCTACGGCGCGAATCTCGCTGAGCGATAGCTCGCGAGCAAGAACGATTTGAGAGAATCCGACATCTTGTAAAAAGCGCGCGCGAGAGGGCGTGCGTGTGTCGCACTGAGTGCTGGCATGCAATGCAATAGGGGGGATGTCGAGTCGTAGAATGCCCATATCTTGGACGATGAGCGCGTCGACACCGATACGATATAGGTCGGATATCAAGCGCTCTACTTGGCGAAGCTCCGAATCGTAGATGATGGTGTTGACTGTGATATATACTTTAGCTCCGAATTGGTGGGCATAGTCGACTGCACGAGCAATCTCGGTCAGCGAATTACCGGCGGCTGCTCGTGCACCAAATCCGGGACCTCCGATATACACGGCATCGGCTCCGTGTTTGATTGCTTCGATGGCTATTCGGGCATCGCGAGCCGGGGCGAGTAGCTCTAACTGACGAGGAGATTGTTCCATTATTTTATGTCGCGGATGTCGTAGGGGGTCTCTTGATATACGAAATAGTTGAGCCAGTTGGTAAACAGCAGATTGGCGTGTGAACGCCATCTTACGATAGGCTCTTGGGTAGGATCATCGTTTTTGTAATAGTTGGTCGGGATAGATGGATTCATCCCTTTATCCAAATCACGATTATACTCAAAGTCGAGAGTGCGTGGAGAGTATTCGGAGTGTCCGGTGATGAAAAATTCGCGTCCGCCTCGTGCCATCACTACATACACTCCTGCATCGTCGCTTTCGGAGATGATTGAGAGTTCCGGCACTTTTTCGATGTCGGTGCGGCGTACTTCGCTGAAACGGCTGTGTGGTACGAAAAATTCATCATCGAAGCCGCGGAATATGGGGTTCATCGGATCGAGAATGTGATGCTTGAATACACCGGAGATCTTGTGTTCGATGACGTGCTTAGGCACTCCGTAATGATAGAAAAGTCCGGCAAACGCCGCCCAGCAGATATAGAGAGTGGATGTGACATGAGTCTTTGCCCATTCGAAGATGTCGCAAAGCTCGTCCCAGTAGTCCACTTCGTCGAAATCTACTTTTTCGACAGGCGCTCCGGTCACGATAAATCCATCGTAGTTGTTGTGGCGAATGTCGTCGAAAGATTTGTAGAATGTCTCGATATGCTCGCGAGGCGTGTTTTTACACACATGGCTATCGGTGTCGATAAAGTCAAGTTCGATTTGTAGCGGGGTGTTGCTGAGTAGTCGCAGAAGATCGGTCTCGGTCATGATCTTTAGAGGCATGAGGTTGAGAATGGCAATACGAAGCGGACGAATGTCCTGCGACGAAGCACGTTGCTCATCGATGACAAAAATATTTTCTGTTTTTAATGCTTCTACAGCAGGAAGTGAAACCGGAACTCTTACGGGCATTTTATACTATGTTTTTGTGATTTTGAATACAAATTTACGGAATAATTTCCATATTATGAACAGCAATCGGTCAATAGTTGAAATGCCGTGTCGCGTCCGGCATTGATAAGCACCGGCAGATGGGCATCGGAATTGATGATTATCGGGACATTGGCTTGGCGTAGACGAGGCAGATAGCGAGTCGACGGAAACATTCGTCGGTGTCCGTCCCACGCTTTGGTGTTGAGTTCGACTGTCAGACGTTTTTCGATAATCAAGTCGATTAAATCGCCGACCAAAGAGCGATACCACGTGTAGTCTTCGATGCCGGGATGATAATGGTCGGCATTATGTCCGATTTTGTCGAAGTGCCCTATTATATCGAATCCGCCGGCTTGTATCATCGCCATGGATTGGCGGTAGAATGTCTCTACGACGTAGCGGATGTCGCGGTGGAAAAACTTTTCCATTTTGAGTTTAAAATTCTCAAATCGGCCATCAATGTCGATATATCCGGAGTCGGAAGGTATGAAATGAACCGAGCCGATGCGATAGTCGAGCGGTAGGGTGTAGAAATAAGGATTTGATGGTCCCCACTCATCGCCGAGATAGTCTATCTCCATTGAGGTGTAGAGATGGATTTTGTCGCCATAAAGACCACGCAATCGCTCAGCTTCACGGAGGTATGTATCGACGTCGTCGAATGCCATGTTACACGGCGATTCGATGGGCAGTGGTGAGTGGGGCGAGAAGCCATAGTGGGTAAAACCTTGTGCTACGGCTTCTCGTGCAAACTCTTCCATCTGTGCTTTCCCATCGCAAAACTGCGTGTGGGAATGGAAATTGTATAGGAGGCTGTCGCCAATGAGGTCTATGAAATTCATTTATTGGAGGAGAGAGGGGCATTGCGATGCAGTTGCATCAAATATCTGATAAACAATATTAGGAGCAAGAATGACACACCGAGTCCGCAACAGAGTGCTACTGTGTGGTCGATGCCGAATCCTTCGGGTTGTGGTGCATATAGAATGTATGTGGTGCACACGGTGGTCATAAACATTGCAGGCAGCAGGGTGATGTAGTAGAATTTGCCTGTGCGTGCAAGATAGACCGTGAGAGCCCAAAGAGTGAACACCGATAGCATCTGATTGCACCATGCAAAGTATCTCCATAGGACGTTGAAGTCAATCATCATCACCAAAAATGAGAGTGCGAAGATGGGGAGGGAGGTGAGGAGTCGCTTGATGATTTTAGATTGGTCGATGTGGAGGAAGTCGGCAGCTATGAGGCGCGCGCAACGCAGAGCTGTGTCGCCCGATGTGATAGGTGCAGCGACTACGCCGAATAGTGCGAGAATACCTCCGGCATATCCGAGCCACTCCATAGCGATAGTGTTGACAAGACCTCCGGCACCGCCATTTGCAGGGTCGGCCATGAAGGCTGATAGTTGCTCGTAGCCTCCGGTAAATGCAATAGCTGCCGCTGCCCAAATAAGGGCAACAAGACCTTCTGCCACCATGGCTCCATAGAACACCGGGCGCGCGAGACGCTCATTTTTGAGACATCGAGCCATCATGGGCGACTGGGTGGCGTGAAAACCGGAAATAGCTCCACAAGCAATCGATACAAACATCATCGGGAATATGGGATGGGTGTCGGCCGACGGATGGCGATTGAACAGTCCGGCATCAAATCCGGAGGGAATCTCTATGCCGGAGAAAAGCAGTACTCCAAGAATGCCGACTGCCATAAAGAGCAGTGCGAAGCCAAATACCGGATAGATATTGCCAATGAGCTTGTCGATGGGAAGGACAGTGGCAAGAATGTAGTAGACAAAGATTGTGACAATCCAGAATGTAGTGTCGAGACAGTCGGGAGTCATACCGGCAATAAGTCCGGCCGGCGTGATGACAAAAACAGCCCCCACAAGTATCATCAAGATGAGTGAGAAACCTCGCATGATGAATTTGATGGTGTTGCCAAGTTCGTCACCTACGATTTCGGGGAGCGACATTCCATCGCGTTGGAGTGAGATAACACCCGACAGGAAATCGTGGACAGCACCGGCAAATAGTGTGCCGAGCACAATCCATAGAAATGCGGCGGGGCCAAACATCACCCCCATGATGGCACCGAAAATAGGCCCTAATCCGGCGATGTTGAGAAATTGGATAAGAAATACTTTCCATGTCGGGAGTGGAACATAGTCGACTCCATCTGTTTTAGTGTAGGCGGGAGTTTTGCGAGAGGGGTCTATGCCAATTATTTTTTCAATTACCAGTCCGTAGATGAAATAGCCGCCCACGAGGACGGCTAAAGCTATAAGAAAGGATGTCATATTCGTAGATGATTATTTCTGTGGTCGGGCTATTGTTTCGCGCATGGTGGTGTCGGCTTCCATGTTTTTCATGCGATAATAGTCCATAATGCCGAGATTGCCATTGAGGAATGCTTGAGCCATTGCTTTAGGAAGCTCACACTCGGCTTCGATAACTTTGGCACGAGCCTCTTGGGCTTTGGCTTTCATTTCTTGTTCGAGGGCGATAGCCATCGCGCGACGCTCTTCGGCCTTGGCTTGAGCGATGTTTTTGTCTGCTTGAGCTTGGTCGATTTGGAGAGCTGCACCGATGTTTTTACCTATGTCGATGTCGGCAATGTCGATAGATAGAATCTCGAAGGCTGTGCCCGAGTCAAGACCTTTCTTTAGTACAAGTTTGGAGATAGAATCAGGATTTTCGAGTACTTGCTTGTGGCTTTCAGATGAGCCGATGGATGATACGATGCCTTCGCCTACACGAGCGAGAACGGTGTCTTCGCCGGCACCACCGACGAGTTGGCGTATATTTGCACGGACTGTCACGCGGGCTTTGGTAATGAGCTGAATGCCATCTTTAGCTACGGCTGTAACTGCAGGTGTGTCGATGACTTTAGGATTAACCGACATTTGTACGGCTTGGAATACGTCGCGTCCGGCAAGGTCGATAGCAGTAGCCATCTTGAAGCCTAAATCGATGTTGGCTTTTGATGCCGATACGAGAGCGTGAACTACTTTCACTACGTTACCTCCGGCCAAGTAGTGGGCTTCAAGGTCGTTGCGATTAATGTCGCTCAAACCGGCTTTGTGTGCTTCGATAAGTGCTTGCACTATTGTGGCCGCCGGCACTTTTCGGATGCGCATAAGCATCAATTGTAACAAAGAGATGTGTACTCCTGATACTAATGCCGAAATCCACAAAAAGAATGGCACATAGTAGAGGAACACAGCAAACAGCACTATGGCTGCAAAAATGAAAATTACTATGGTGACTTCCATTGCTAAAATGATTTATGTGAAACTTACTGTTAATTATCGTTGTTCGGCTCTAATCACCTCGTTGGCAAGTCGCTGCAATTCGGAGCGACGGCGTTCGATTTGGCTTTCGAGTGTGAGTATTTCTGTGGCATCGGCATCGCCGGTGGTATAGAGGCGACGAAGATTTGCCAATTCGGTCTTTTGGTCGTCGAATTCCTGCTTAGCCGATAGGTATTGCTCCATCAGAGAGCGGGCATGGTCGCTATTGAAATCACTCCAATGAGTATATATGCGTCCTCCGGGCATAGCAAACCGAAAATCATCTTTTTTTATCTTCTTCTCCGGGTCGATTTCGTCTATTGCAGCGAGCAAATCGGAATAGTCGGCTCCCGGCTCCCAGGTGGCGCGATAGTTGTCCATAAGCGCGCGCGAACGGATGTCGGGATCGTCGGGATCGCAGTTGATGCGTAGCTCTGCAGGGATAAACTTATAGATGGTGACTTTGTCCTCTATTTGGTTGCGGTCGGTGGCCCACCAACCCACACCGGTCACTTCATCGATGGCGAGCATATAGTCATCGTAGGTGGAGTTGTAGGGCATGCCTATATTTTGAGGCTGCAAAAATCCGTTTTCATCGCGACGCGAGATGTAGATGTCGAGTCCGCCGAGCGAATTTTCTCCATCATTGGCAAAATAGAGTGTCATGCCATCTTGGAGAAAGAACGGAAAGTTGGCGTCGCCCCCTTCACCCAAAGAGTCGTCGAGTGGCATCGGAGTGTCCCAACTGCCGTCGCTGAGCAATGATGCCGATACGAGTCGATAGCTTTCGAGCGAATCGGGTGCGGCCCAAGTCATCGATGATTTGTTTTCGGGCATATATACTATGGTAGGTGTGCCTGCTTCAAATCCGTCGGGTAGTATGTCGGGAGAGTTGAGCGAGCCGCTTTCGGCGGTGAGGCGATAGGCGCGGAAAAACTCGTCGCGGTCGACGCTAATCGAGTCGATTACTACAATTTTTTCTACGCGCTCCATTGCTGCCGACATTCGATTTATTGCGGCTTCTGTCGCTTCGGCTTCTTCGCTCATTTGCTTTTTTGCTTTTTTGAGCGCCAAGCGATATTCTTCCATGTATTCTTCGGCTTCGGTTGTGCGATATTCGCGAAGAGCTATTTCGGCAAGATAGCGAGGAGCTTCCAATATGCCTTTTGCATGAGCTTGTTCCAAATAAGGAATTGCTTTGTCCGGTTCTCCGGTCTGCATTAGGCATACTCCGACCCATTGGTTGAGAGAGCCATCTTTTGGCTTTTTCTGTATGGCTTCGAGAAATGCGGGTAATGCTCCGGCAAAATCGCCATCGAGATACATAGCCTTAGCCTCGTCGAGTGTTGTTGCCGACATGGCGATGGTGGCGGATATAAGTCCCGATGCTAAAAAACGCTTTATATTATGATGCATAATGGGAATCACTATTATATATCCCCAAAATTACTCTTTTTTCGGATAATCACCAAAAAAGCGGACTAATTCTTTGTCGGAATGTGATGAACGTTTTGAAATGAGAAACGCTAACCACTTGATGGTTAGCGTTGGAATGGGTGGAGCTGGAGGGACTTGAACCCTCGTCCAAACATGGAACTAATGAGCTTTCTACATGCTTAGTCTCTACTTGGTTGTAGGGCAGTGGCAGGCAAGAGACGACCAACCGCAACCTTAGCCTCTAAAATTTCGGGAATCTCGCGAGGCACTTGACTCCC
>CAZWWS010000008.1:0-53256 GCA_964637445.1 uncultured Muribaculum sp. | reverse complement strand
TTTGTTCCCATATAGTAGCAAGTTCTTCAGAAGATGATGCTTGCTCAATGTCATCAGCAAATTGCTGATTGGCTTTTGCAAGTTCACAATAAACAAATGAGCCTCCGCCCTGCCAATTCACAGATTTTGAGATACCAGCACTTTCTCCATTTATTACTTTGGAGAGACGTTTAAGTATAATCTTTATTTGACTATCCATTTGTTCAATTCCTATGTAATATCGTCCCATTTTATGAGCAGTTGCTGCAGTTGTTCCAGTACCTAAATGAGAATCAAGAATAATGTCACCTTGATCAGTTGCCATTTCTATTATTCGTGCAATCAAAGCCTCAGGCTTCTGTCCACCAGAAAAGTCCTTAATAACTTCCACATCAGATTTATTTCCCTCTTTATAAGCCCTAGGATCCGCATAAACTTGTTGTATATCACTCCATACAGTAGAAAGTGGTACTCCAGGACTTTCATCAAGGTATTGTTTTACCCATATTGCTTCTCCATTATTATCAGTTCCTCTCATTCTACGACGATACACTCTACCATTCTCATCTGTAAATTTAAACCAATCCTTAATATATTTTTCAGAATAAGGGATATATACTCTATTTTGTTTTCTTCCGCAATAATTCTTAGCATAGTGCAAAATATAATCATGAATATTAACCGGCTTAGGGGTTGCAGCGCGTCCACCAGATGGAGAACCATATGCCCAAATAATCTCTTCAACAAAGTTTTCTTTACCAAAAACTTCATCAGCCAACACTTTAAGATAATGAGATTGATTGATGTCTATGTGAATAAATATATTACCATCATCAGAAAGCAGTTCTCTTCCTATAGCCAAACGATTTCGCATAAATGTTAGCCATGTAGAACGAGTAAAACTATCGTTATAACTAAATGAATCGTTACCTGTATTAAAGGGAGGATCAATATAAATCAGCTTCACTTTACCCGCATACTTCTTTTTCAGGGAGTGCAGTGCAAGTAAGTTATTACCTTTGATGATGAGGTTATCATCCATTGATATGCTTCCCACCTCGTGCTCGCCATCGGCGTCATAGCATTTGAAATTGGTCAGCTCCTTTGGCTCCGTCAAGCGATTGATTTCATCGGGAGCAAGAATCTCGTTCCAAAACACTTCGTTGCGTTTTGCATCCTCTTTGGTTTGTCCTCCTTCGAGCACACAATCTTTGTATGGCCACGAAAGAACAACCTCGCGACTATCTGAAAGGAAATCGCCATCATCGTTTGTCAATCCTACTTTGTTTTTATAAGAGGTGTAACTATCCGGCAAAAAACGTTTGTTCATCACAAATCGTTGAAACTTCACTTTGTCAAACACCATTACACCATCAATTTCAACGAAAAAATTTCGGCGGATTCCTTCGTGTTCGAGTAACTGTGATATCAATTGAGGTCGGAGAGCCAATGCGGCCTCCACTATTTTATTCTTTAGCAAACAGCCATCTTCTGTGCAGTAATGGCTATCCATCCTAAGAAGCCGCTCTAATTCAGTGTATAGTCCTAAATTATTCATAGCATCTAAATGTTATGTTGTCGCAGGCTTCTTTGCCGACAGGTTATTAGCATTCATGTTGATAGAAAAAAGGCGTGAAGCCATACTTGTTGCTCGCTTCACACTTGAGGCTCCTGAGAATTACCCTTTAACCGAAGACGAGCAACGCCAAAGCCCCACGCACTAACGTATATATCCGAACATGACTCCGAGGAGCAATGTTCGGCAACGACACGTCACGAGGGCATTCACCGTTGCTTTGTTTCCGGTTAATTGAAATTTTCTCAGGACTTCAAGTGTAGAAACAAACGCGTAGTAAACGCCTATTAAGAATTTGTCAACTGCTATCAGCTTCGCTAAGCTAATCACCTTGCAGTCGACCCCGCAAAGTTAATGCAAAATTTTCAATCACCAAAACGCTAATATCAGCTCCGATACACTCAAATCTCCCCCATTGTATCAAAATTAACCTCACACTCTGCATTGCCTTTCATTTCTTTGTTGTAACTTTGCAATACAATACTCAAATATCATAAATATGGAATCTACACGTCAAGCCAAAATAGCACGTCTTCTTCAAAAAGAACTTAGCGAAATTTTTCGCCGAGAGACAGCCAAAACTCATGGCGTAATCGTATCGGTCAGCGCCGTGCGTGTTTCTCCCGACTTAAGCATTGCTCGTGCTTATTTATCAGTATTTCCCAGCGATAAAGGCGCTGAATTGATAGGAAGTGTCAATCGCAATGCCAAAGCAATACGTTACGAATTGGCTCAGACGGTTCGCCACCAGTTGCGTAAAACTCCCGAACTGTCATTTTTTATCGATGATTCGCTCGACTATATCCAGCATATCGACAATCTTCTTGCCAACGACAGCGAATAAACTATGCTGACTCTACGGGTTGCCCTTCGCTACCTCTTTGCCAAAAAGACGCATAGCGCCGTAAATGTAATCTCGCTTATTTCAGTCATCGGCGTTGCTGTTGCCACAATGGCCATTGTGTGCGTCTTGTCGGTGTTCAACGGATTCACCGATTTGGCTGCAAGCAAGTTGTCGTTGCTTGATCCGCAGGTAAAAATCACCCCTGCCAAGGGTAAAATCATTGTCAATGCCGATTCGTTAGCCGACGAATTACGCCATTTGGATGACGTGGAAATCGCAATGCCTACCATTGAGGAGAATGCTCTTGCCATTTATGATACTCGACAGATGCCTGTTGTCATAAAGGGAGTCTCTTCAGATTACGATAGACTTACTGCAATTCGGTCGATAGTAAAATCAGATGGGGATTTCCTTCTGACCGATTCCGTATACTCGTTTGCAACACTGAGTGTAGGTGTCGCAGTAGGTCTTGGTGCTCATCCGGGACTTTATCGATATATCGGTATCTACACACCCAAAAGACTCGGGCGCATTAATCCTGCTAATCCAATGAGTTCGTTTCGGAGTGATTCGCTATTGGTTGGTGGTGTGTATCAGGTAGAGCAAGCCGAATATGACAATAATATGGTGATATTGCCCATCGAGAATGTACGCCGTTTGCTTGATTATAAAAACGAAGCCTCCGCTATCGAGTTGAAATTAACCAAAAATGCCGACGAGCAGACGATTATTAAAAATCTATTGTCGATACTTGGTGAGGGCTATCGTGTAAGCAATCGAATGCAACAGCAAGAAAATTCCTACCGAATGATTGAGATAGAAAAATGGATTACGTTTATGATGCTCGCATTCATATTGATAATTGCATCGTTCAACGTCATATCTACTTTATCAATGCTCGTAATCGAAAAAGACGAAGACATCGCCACATTGAATGCGCTTGGCGCTACACGACGTCAGATATCTCGGATATTCCATACCGAAGGATGGTTAATCTCATTGGCAGGAGGATTGATTGGCGTAGTAGTAGGCGTGGTGCTTTGTTTAGCCCAGCAATTTGGTGGCTTTATCAAGCTGGGAGGCGACCATTCGATTATGTCAATTGACTCATACCCGGTAAGGGTTGAATTTGCCGATTTGCTAATTGTCATAGTTCTTGTCGCAGTCGTCGGTTGGATTACGGCGATGGTCACCTCCCTATTCACCCGCCACCGCATATAGTATGGCATCATATTGTAATTGTGATTGCTTAGAAACCGGCTTTGGGTGAGTTGCGCTGTCGGTAATTGTTGGCGCTCGCTTTTATCTCGTCGGCTTTATCAGCAAGAGCGTGAGCTCCATGTACTATTGAGTCTGCAGTCGAATGTTTTGCTTTACGATAAGCTTTACGAGCTTTAATGCGTGTTTTCAGCCACGCCCGAGTGGCGTTGTCGTGAAGTTCCGCGACTTTTTCTGATTGGCTAAATCGATAGCCTAATACGCCGATTACCATGCCGGCAGCCAATCCAATCAATAAGTGTGTTGTATTCTTTCCCATAGTAAATTAATTTTTTATCTACATTAGAAACGCATCCGAGCCTGAAATGTTCAAACTCGGATGCGATATTATCAGTCAGTTATCATCTTCAGAAAAGTTTCTTCATCAATAATTGGAATACCAAGAGATGATGCTTTTTCAAGTTTTGCCGGACCCATATTTTCTCCGGCAAGCACATAGTCAGTCTTTTTGGATATAGAGCCGACATTCTTGCCACCATGTTGCTCAATCAACGCTTTATATTCATCACGCGAATGATGAGAGAAGGTTCCACTGATTACGATAGATTTTCCGGCAAGACGCTCACTCCGCTCCGATTCATTCTGTTCGGGCATCGACATTTGCACTCCGGCTCGTCGAAGTCGCTCCACTATTTCCCTGTTTTCCGGAGATGCAAAATATTCTTGAATGCTTTCGGCTATGCGTGGCCCGATATCTTCTATCGCCGTCAACTCTTCTACTCCTGCTGCCATAAGCGCATCGATGTTGCCGAGCGAACGAGCAAGTTTCTTTGCTACTGTTTCTCCAACATAAGGAATCGATAACGCAAATACTACGCGCTCAAATGGAACCTGTTTTGACTCTTCAATACCTTGAAGAATACGTTCGGCACTTCTATCGGCAAATCGATCAAGTCGCATCAGTTGTTCTTTGGTCAGATCATACAAGTCTGCAATATTATTGATTAAACCAGATGCAAATAGCGCTTCAGAAGTTTCTCCGCCTATACCATCTATGTTCATCATGCGTCGCCCCACATAATGCTCCACGCGACCTGTTATTTGCGGTCGACAGCCATACTTGTTAGGGCAAACCCATGCCGCCTCTCCTTCTACCCTCACAAGTGTTGTGCCACAAGACGGGCAGATAGTAACGAATTTCACAGGTAGAGCATCTCCGTTTCGAGCCGACGTGTCAACTCCGGTTATCTTAGGAATTATTTCTCCTCCTTTTTCTACATAAACCATATCATGATCGTGGATATCAAGCACACGGATTATATCTTCATTGTGAAGCGATGCTCGCTTCACAATTGTTCCGGACAGTAGCACCGGATCCAAATTAGCCACAGGGGTGATAACCCCCGAACGTCCCACCTCAAACGAAACATATTTTAGCTCGGTCAACGCTCTTTCGGCTTGAAACTTATAGGCGATTGCCCATCGTGGCGACTTGGCAGTAAATCCCAAATTGCGTTGCTGACTGAGATTATTAATCTTAAATACCAATCCATCGGTAGCCACCGGTAGATTTTTTCGCTCCACGTCCCAATAATCGATAAATTTGCGCACCTCATCAACAGAGTTGAGTAGCGTTACATGTGGAGCAATCTTGAAACCCCATTTTTTTGCCGCCATCAGATTATCGAAGTGGTTATCGCATGGCAAGTTCTCTCCAAGTATGTAATAAAGATATGCATCTAATCCACGACGCGCAACCTCTGCCGAATTTTGAAGCTTGAGCGTTCCTGATGCAGCATTACGAGGGTTGGCAAATAGAGATTCTTCATTAAATTCTCTTTCTTGATTCAGTCGCTCAAATTCTCTCCACGGCAATAAAATTTCGCCACGTATTTCAAACTTTGCCGGCCAACCTTCTCCGGCAAGACGGAGCGGAATGCTCTTTATCGTCATCACATTGGTAGTCACATCATCACCTTTCTCGCCATCGCCACGAGTTACGGCTCGCACTAAACGCCCGTCTTCATAGATAAGAGAAATGGAAGTTCCATCATATTTCATCTCTCCAACGATATCAAATGGCGCACCAATTAGTCCGTCAGCGACTCGGCGCACCCAATCGGCTACTTCTTCGGGAGAATAGCTGTTACTGAGCGACAACATCGGATATATATGTGAGACTTGAGTAAACGCTTTGTTAATATCACTACCCACGCGATGAGTCGGTGAATATGGGTCGTCATACTCAGGATGTTCTTGCTCCAATTGCTCAAGCTCCTTCATAAGCATATCAAAATCATAGTCGCTTATGGTTGGCGCATTTAGCACATAGTAGTTATGATTGTGTCTGTCGATTATAGCGCGAAGCTCATCGATACGCTGCTTTATTTGTTTCATAGATTCAAGTTTATATGCAAATATAGCATTTATGCGTGACGTGCTCATCATTTTCGGACAAAAAAGTCGCTCCACTAAGAGAATCTTAGCAGAGCGACCATTATTGTAGTATGAAATAGAGTCGATGATTACATCATGCCGCCCATTCCGCCCATTCCGGGATTAGGCATTGCAGGAGCAGGATTTTCCTCTTTCTTCTCTGCGATGACGCATTCGGTAGTGAGGAACATTCCGGCGATAGAAGCAGCATTTTCGAGAGCAACACGAGTTACCTTTGCCGGGTCGATTACGCCTGCAGCAAAGAAATTTTCGTATTCACCCGTGCGAGCATTGTAGCCAAAGTCGCCCTTGCCTTCCTTTACCTTTTGTACTATTACAGCGCCCTCTACTCCGGCATTTTCTACAATCTGACGGAGCGGTTCTTCAATAGCACGTTTTACAATGAGGATACCTGTAGTTTCGTCATCGTTATCGCCTTTCACTCCTTCAAGTGATTCAACGCAACGAATCAATGCCACACCACCACCGGGAACGATACCTTCAGCAACAGCCGCACGAGTAGCACTGAGAGCATCGTCAACGCGATCTTTCTTTTCCTTCATCTCTACTTCACTTGGAGCACCAATGTGAAGTACAGCAACACCACCGGCAAGTTTTGCAAGACGTTCGTGAAGTTTTTCTTTATCGTAGTCAGAAGTCGAATTTTCGATTTGGAGCTTGATTTGAGCAACGCGCTTTGCAATAGTATCCTTATCGCCAGCACCATCAACAATTGTAGTATTTTCCTTGTTGACAGTCACCTTATCTGCGCGTCCGAGATATTCGAGTGTCGCAGATTCGAGTTTCATGCCCTTTTCTTCAGAGATAACAACACCACCGGTAAGTACAGCGATGTCTTCAAGCATTTCTTTACGACGATCACCGAATCCGGGAGCTTTAACAGCGCAAATCTTCAAAGAACCACGAAGACGATTTACTACAAGAGTAGCAAGAGCCTCTTGATCCACATCTTCAGCTACAATCAAGAGCGGACGACCACTTTGTGCCGTAGCTTCGAGGATAGGAAGCATATCTTTGAGGTTAGATATTTTCTTGTCGTAAATAAGAATGTATGGATTATCCATTACACACTCCATTTTCTCTGTATCGGTAACAAAGTATGGCGAAATGTAGCCACGATCGAATTGCATACCCTCCACAATGTCAACAGTGGTGTCTGTTCCCTTGGCTTCGTCAACAGTGATAACACCCTCTTTCTTCACCTTAGCCATAGCTTCAGCGATGAGTTTGCCTATCTCTGCGTCATTATTAGCTGATACACGAGCGACATCTTCGATTTTCTTCAAATCGTCACCCACTTCTTCAGCTTGGGCTTTGATACCTTCAACAACGATGGCAACAGCTTTGTCAATACCCCGCTTAATGTCCATAGGATTAGCGCCTGCAGCCACATTCTTTAAACCTACATTGATGATGGATTGAGCAAGAACGGTTGCTGTAGTAGTACCATCACCTGCATCGTCACCGGTTTTAGAAGCTACTTCTTTTACCAACTGAGCGCCCATGTTTTGGAAAGCATCTTCAAGCTCAATTTCGCGAGCGACTGAGACGCCATCTTTAGTGATGTGAGGAGCACCAAACTTCTTTTCAATGATCACATTGCGACCTTTAGGACCAAGTGTCACTTTAACGGCATCAGCAAGTGCGTCGACACCTTTTTTGAGCTCTTCACGAGCCTTAATATTGAATTGAATTTCTTTTGCCATGATTTTGTCTGTTTTTTAGTTTTTGTTTAGATTAACCTACGATTGCCAAAATGTCAGATTGACGCATGATAAGATATTTCTCACCATCAAGCTCTAGTTCAGTTCCGGCATACTTGCCATAAAGCACAGTATCTCCGGCTTTAACTACCATTTCTTCATCCTTTGTTCCATTGCCTGTAGCAATTACAGTACCCTTAAGTGGCTTTTCCTTTGCAGAATCAGGGATAATAATACCTGCAACAGTACGTTCTTCTGCCGGAACCGGATTGATTAACACGCGATCGGCTAATGGTTTAATGTTCATAATACTTATTTTTTATATCTATGATTAATATTTTTAATTTATTCTACGCTTCCAAATATGCATATTCCGTGCCAAACTGAAATGCTGACACTTTAGTGTGACAAAATGTCAACTTTGTGCCACAATCGTCGCATATATATAACAACGGAAGTAGTCCTTTTGTTAACAGACACACTCCCGCTGTCATAATGCACCTTGAGAACTCGCCTAATTACCCATCTCAGATAGGAATTTGATACGTACAAGACGTATCTCCTCTTCGCTACATTCTTTGCCTAATTCGGATATGGCCGCTTCTAAATCGTCACTTTCGCTTTCTTTGAAGTATTCAAAAATATCATCTTGATGATCTTCATCCATCACTTCATCTAAGAAGTAACTAATGTTGATCTTAGTTCCGGAATAAACTATCGCTTCAATTTCGTCTAACAACTCATTAAATTCGAGTCCCTTAGATTCGGCCAATTCGTCGAGCGCAATTTTTCTATCAATGCCTTGAATGATTGATATTTTTAGTTTGCTTTTGTTTGCGACACTGCGAACACGAAGATCTTCAGGACGTTCTATTTCGTTTTCTTCTACATGAGTTTTTATTAATTTGACAAACTCATCTCCATATCGTTTAGCTTTGCCGGCACCGACTCCCGGAATATTTTGCAACTCTTCGATGTTTATAGGATATGTGGTTGCCATAGCCTCCAATGACGGATCTTGGAAGATAACGTAAGGGGGCAGTTCTAATTTTTTAGCGATTTTCTTCCGCAAATCTTTTAGTATGGCGTATAATTCTGGATCTACAGCACAAGATGCACCACTTTTGACTACAATTTCTTCCTCGTCTTCATTAAAGTCGTTGTCCTCTACAATCTTAAAAGATGTCGGTTTTTTAAGATAGTTTCTGCCTTTTTCAGTGACTTTAATGGTTCCGTAATTTTCAATATCACGATCAATATATCCTGCAATAATAGCTTGTCGAATTACAGCATTGAGGAATCGTTTGTCACTATTTTCAGAACAACCGAATACTTCTAATTCTTCGTGACGATAAGACTTAACATCGTTGGATGCTTTACCTAACATCACGTCAATAATATAGTCTGCTTTGAACTTTTCTTTTAAAGCCATGACTGTTTCAATCACAGCACACAATTCATCTTTTGCTTCCACTTGTTTCTTTGGGTTTAAACAATTGTCACAGTTCCCACAATTATCTTGATGAAATTCTTCACCAAAATAATGCAACAAACTTTTACGTCGACAAACGGAAGATTCTGCATAAGAAGCTGTTTCAAGTAGAAGTTGTTTACCTATTTCTTGTTCGGCAATAGGTTTCCCTTGCATGAATTTTTCCATTTTCTGCAAGTCTTTGCTCGAATAGAAAGTGACACATTGACCTTCCCCTCCATCACGACCGGCTCTACCAGTCTCTTGATAGTAGCCTTCAAGCGACTTCGGAATATCATAATGAATTACGAATCGAACATCGGGCTTATCTATTCCCATGCCGAATGCAATAGTCGCAACGATTACATCTACTTTTTCTAAAAGGAAAGCGTCTTGATTTTCGGAACGAGTAGTACTATCCATTCCTGCATGATAAGGTAACGCTTTAATATTATTAACTTGCAAGAATTCAGCAAGTTCTTCCACTTTTTTACGACTCAAACAATAAATAATACCAGATTTACCCTCGTTGTTCTTAATGTATTTGATTATATCACGGTCAATATTTTGTGTTTTCGGTCGTACTTCGTAATACAGATTTTTTCGATTGAAAGACGATTTGAACACAGTCGCATCAAGCATCCCCAAATTTTTTTGAATATCATGTTGCACCTTCGGGGTTGCCGTAGCTGTAAGAGCAATTACCGGACGCTTCCCTATTTCATTAATAATAGGGCGAATACGTCTGTATTCAGGGCGAAAGTCATGCCCCCATTCGGATATACAATGAGCTTCGTCGACTGCGTAAAATGATATAGGAACTGTTTTCAAAAAATCAATGTTTTCTTCTTTTGTCAGTGATTCGGGTGCAACATATAGTAATTTTGTTTTTCCTGAAACGATATCGTTTTTTACTTGGTCTATTGCCGCCTTATTTAATGACGAATTGAGGAAATGGGCTACGTCATCGTCTTCACTAAAATTACGCATGGCATCAACTTGATTCTTCATTAACGCAATAAGCGGAGATATTACGATGGCGGTACCTTCCATAAGTAGCGACGGCAATTGGTAACAAAGTGATTTGCCACCTCCCGTTGGCATCAAGACAAAAGAATCATTCCCATTCAATAGATTGAGAATAATGGCCTCTTGATTTCCCTTGAATGTGTCAAATCCAAAATGTTTTTTGAGCTCTTCTATGAGTTCTGTCTTTGTTACCATGGCTTTAGTTTTTATTACTTATAGGTTAAGTAAAAAATATACGATTTAGGAATTGGTTTCAAAATTAGCTTCTCTCAACTTGTCGAGAGCATAATCTTTTGTTACCTCAAATTTTTTGATTTTTGACGATGGGACATCGTACATTGCATCAATCATTATAGCTTCAACAATAGAACGAAGTCCACGAGCACCTAACTTATATTCGATAGCTTTGTCTACAATTAAGTCAAGAGCATCATCTGAGAATGTAAGTTTTACTCCGTCCATATCAAAAAGCTTCTCATATTGTCGCACGATGGCATTCTTTGGTTCGGTAAGGACACGTCGCAACGCACTTCGATCCAAAGGATTCAAATGTGTCAATATCGGTAATCGTCCGATTATTTCAGGAATAAGTCCAAACGATTTGAGATCTTGAGGCGCAACGTATTGTAGATAGTTGTCACGTTGAATGCGCTGTTTGGCAGCATCGGTATTATAACCAACCACATGAGTGTTTAATCGCTGAGCAATTTTTCGCTCGATACCATCGAAAGCGCCTCCACATATAAAAAGAATGTTTTTGGTGTTGACGGGTATCATTTTTTGTTCCGGATGCTTTCTGCCTCCTTGAGGGGGAACATTTACGACTGAGCCCTCCAACAACTTCAATAATCCTTGTTGAACCCCTTCGCCACTTACGTCGCGTGTTATAGAAGGGTTGTCTCCTTTACGGGCGATTTTGTCTATTTCATCAATAAACACTATACCTCGTTCGGCTTGCTCAACATTGTAGTCTGAGGCTTGGAGCAGTCGGGTTAAAAGGCTTTCAATGTCTTCGCCAACATAACCGGCTTCAGTCAAGACTGTTGCGTCCACAATTGTAAACGGAACATTCAACAATTTAGCTATTGTTTTAGCCAATAAAGTTTTCCCAGTACCTGTTGGCCCGACTAAAATAATATTACTTTTTTCGATGTCGACATCGTTTTCACTATCAGATGGTTGCGAGATACGTTTATAGTGATTGTAGACCGCTACCGACAAGAATTTTTTGGCACTCTCCTGTCCTATTACATATTGGTCAAGGAATGCATTAATTTCCTGTGGTTTTGGGATTTTTTTTAGATTAATAATCTCTGTTGATGTGCTTTTCTTCTCCGTCATAAAATCTCGCAATGCAGTATGTATATGCTCCACACAATTAGAGCATATGTATGTTTCCTGGTTTGGAGATGGAATTATAATCTCCACATCGGATGCATTTACACCGCAGAAAGCACACTTTGGCGTTGTTTTTTTTGCCATTTATATATAATTAGTGATTTGACTTGATAAGAACATCATCAATCATTCCGTATTCTTTAGCCTCAATCGCGGTCATCCAATAGTCTCGATCAGAGTCTTTTTCCACTTTATCATAAGAAACTCCGGAATGGTCAGAGATGATTGTATATAATTCTTTCTTTAATTTTTGAATCTCACGTGCTGTAATTTCTATATCAGATGCTTGTCCTTGAGCGCCACCCATCGGTTGATGTATCATCACACGAGAGTGCTTTAGCGCGAAGCGTTTACCTTTTTCTCCGGCCACCAACAAAACTGCAGCCATCGACGCTGCCATACCAGTGCATATTGTAGCGACATCGCTTGATATATATTGCATAGTGTCATATATGCCAAGTCCGGCATACACTGACCCACCGGGAGAGTTAATATAGATTGATACATCTTTACCCGGATCAGATTGATCAAGGAAAAGCAACTGAGCTTGAATGACGTTAGCAGAATAGTCGTTAACGTCGGTTCCTAAAAATATGATGCGATCCATCATCAGTCGAGAGAATACGTCCATTTGAGCAACGTTCAATTGTCGTTCTTCGATGATTGTTGGAGATATATAACTCGAATTGATAGAAGATGTGTATTGGTCTAATGCAAGACCATTCATACCAAGATGCTTTACGGCATATTTTCTAAACTCGTTATTCATATACATTTATTTATATACTTATGTTTTACTTAGTCAAAGATACAAATAAATTCATATATTACCAAAAAAAAGAATTAAAAAGCCCCAAAAGTAAACATGATATATTAACCTCAAAATTACTATTTGTTTGAAACATAAATAATCACTAACTTTACGACAAATTTATTTGAGCAGAAAACAATGTTGCTAAAGTCATATATATCTATTGTTTCGGCAGTAATCATCTTGATGGCGTCAATGATGCAATTTCATCATCATGATTGCGATGGGAATATATATATACATCTTACTACTATTGAAGATTTGGCTTTTGGCAGTGGTGGATTTCGTGTAGATTCGTGTAGTCATTCGGACGCGCATGAGCACGATACAACTTGTTCAACACATGATTCATGTGCAATGCACATTGCTGAATATAAAGCTGTGGATAATGACATTCCAACAGATGTAGAATGTTATGACCTTTTATTTGATTTACCTCATGAGTTCAAATTAAAAGTATCCATACGGCCGCTTCGAGCTTTGTATTATGAAGAAGACTTAATAATAAATGAAATAGCACCTCAGTCGCTCATCGCAATGCGCGCTCCTCCTATTTGTGTTTGATTTATCTATGTTTTTTAGAAATTCCATAAACACAAATAAAACAAATCTGTAATTTTATGAAAGCCAAAACATCAATCCTATCAGTAGGATTTGCGTTGATATGCTTGAGTTGTTCACACTCAGCAAAAGAAGATGGATTAGGACATGATCACAGCCATCATTCACAAGAAGAGAAAATACATCACGAAGAAGAAGGTCATAATCATGAGCATGATCATGACGAACACGAGGAAAACGCCAATGAAATAGTACTCGAACCTTCTATCGCCAATCGTTTTGGAGTATTATGCCGTGAAGTCACGCCACAACAATTTAATGAAATTGTAAAAGTATCAGGTCAAATAATCTCTGCACCGGGGGACCAAGCGATTGCATCAGCAAAGTCTTCGGGCATAGTATCACTTGCTCCGGGTATAACCGAGGGAAAGCAAATTTCCATCGGAAGTGCAATAGCGTCAATATCTGCACAAAATATGGCCGGAGGGGATGCAAATGCAACCGCAAAAGCTACTGTTGAAGCCGCCAAGAGGGAGTTGGATCGAATTACCCCACTTCATGCCGAAGGTATTGTTTCCACCAAAGACTATAATGCAGCAAAACAAGCATACGAAGTAGCACGAAGTGCTTATTCTGGTTCTACTTCAGGAAGCGCCACAACAGCACCAATATCCGGTGTTATAACACAAATATTGGTTCAACATGGAGAATTTGCAGAAGCCGGTCAACCAATTGCTGTAATTTCAAAAAATACTCGTCTGACTCTTCGGGCAGATTTACCCGAAAAATATTATAAGTTTTTACCGACTATTGTAACGGCGAACTTTCGCCCTGCATATTCGGATTCCATTGTTAAGTTAGATGAGATAAATGGAAAAATTGTCACAAAATCAACTGCTGTAGCCCCTGTTCAATCCGGGTATATTCCGGTATATTTTTCTTTTGACAATGACGGTTCAGTCGTTCCAGGTTCATTTGCTGAAATATATTTGATAGGCGCTATACGGCCAAATAAAATAACAGTCCCAATTGATGCAATCACCGAACAACAAGGGAAATTCTATGTATATGTACGATTGGACGATAAGTGCTATGAAAAGCGCTTAGTATCGTTGGGTATGAGTAATGGAGATGAAATAGAAATAATCTCGGGCTTGAATGTGGAAGAAAATGTAGTGGCACATGGAGCCATTATCGTGAAGTTGGCTGAGTCAAGCGGTACAATTCCGGAAGGTCATAGTCATAACCATTAATCGTAATAGATATGCTAAATAAGATAATACGGTTTTCGCTACAAAACCGATTGATAGTGCTTATCCTTGCGGGGCTTATGAGTATAGCGGGAATATACGTGCTGACTCGTACTGAAGTAGACATATTTCCAGACTTAAATGCTCCGACTGTCGTTGTTATGACAGAAGCTCCCGGATTCGCCCCCGAAGAAGTCGAGAAATTAGTGTCATTCCCTCTCGAAACATCAGTTAATGGCGCAACGGGTGTGCGTCGCGTACGCTCTTCGTCTGCAACAGGTTTTTCAGTGGTATGGGTTGAATTTGATTGGGGTACTGACATTTATCGTGCGCGTCAAATTGTATCAGAGAAGATTGCTACTATCGCTGAACAATTGCCTCCTGGGGTAAAGACCCCGACATTAGGGCCTCAATCTTCTATTCTCGGAGAAATAATGATCATTGGGTTAACCGCAGACTCTACTTCAATGAGTGATCTTCGAACGATAGCAGATCGAACAATTCGACCTCGTTTATTAGCTATTGGAGGGGTATCTCAGGTCGCCGTAATTGGTGGTGATATTAAGGAATATCAGATCCAGATACTACCTGAACGCATGAAGTATTATAACGTGACTCTTGACGAAGTGACAGATTGCGTGGAAGGTATCAATAATAATGCCGCAGGAGGCGTACTGTATGAATATGGAAATGAATATATAATTAAAGGAGACGTAAATACTACTTCGGTTGAAGCATTAGGGAAAGCTGTGGTTCGTAGTGACGAGCGGGGAATCGTTCTTATTGAAGATATTGCAAACCTACAAGTCGGGAATAAGATGCCTCGGCTTGGGGTCGCTTCAGTTAAGGCGAAACCAGCGGTATTGATCACATGTACCAAGCAACCTGCGGTTGGAACAATCGAATTAACAAAAAAAATTGAGGCAGAGTTGGTGAAAATGGCACATAATATGCCAAAGGATATTGTTGTGTCGACCGATATTTTCAAGCAAAGCGACTTTATTGATAATTCTATAACTAATTTGCAACAATCATTGATTGAAGGAGCGATATTCGTCATTATCATTTTATTTTTGTTTTTGATGAATACTCGTACCACTATTATATCTCTTATTGCATTGCCTCTATCGATTATAATTGCAGTATTAGTGCTTTACTTTATGGGATTTAGCATAAATACCATGAGTCTTGGTGGTATTGCAATAGCAATAGGATCATTGGTTGATGATGCAATTGTAGACGTGGAAAACGTGTATAAGCGATTGCGTGAAAATCGGTTGCTTCCAGATAGTGATCGAAAATCAACGATAGAGGTTGTATTTAATGCATCGACTGAAGTGAGAATGCCTATCTTTAATTCATCGCTCATTATTATCGCAAGCTTCTTACCATTATTTTTCCTTAGCGGAATTGAGGGTCGTATGCTGATCCCATTAGGAATCTCATTCATCGTTGCATTGATTGCATCAACTATCGTAGCATTGACCATCACTCCGATATTATGCAGCTATCTATTGGGAAGCAGAGAAGCTTTGAGTAAAATGGATAAGGAATCTTGGACAATTTCGCGAATGAAATGCCAATACACCAAAATGCTCCAATGGAGTTTTAATCATAAGCGAATACTTTTAGGTGGCACAAGCGGACTTTTCGTTCTTGCAATAATTTTATTCTTTTCCCTTGGACGGAGTTTCCTCCCGTCGTTCAATGAAGGTTCTTTTACAATTAATGTAAGTACTCTCCCGGGTATCTCGCTTGATGAAAGCGACAGAATAGGACGAGAAGCTGAAAAAATAATAATGTCTGTTCAGGAAATAAAAACAGTTGCGAGAAAAACCGGACGAGCCGAACTTGATGAACATTCGTTGGGCGTGAATGTATCAGAAATAGAGGCTCCCTATGTACTTGATAAGCGCTCACGAGGAGACGTAGCAAAAGAACTTCGCGCAAAATTATCAGAATTGCCAGGAGTTAACATTGAAATCGGACAACCAATATCCCATCGCATAGATGCTATGCTTTCGGGTACAGATGCACAAATTGCGATTAAGTTATTTGGCGACGACCTAAATAGGCTATATTTAATCGGCAGTCAAATTAAGAATACAATAACCTCTGTCGAAGGGATCGTAGATGTGAATATCGAGCAGCAAATTGAACGACCTCAGCTTGACATCCGACCACGCAGAGAAATGCTTGCAAAATATGGTATCCCAATCAACGAATTTACTCATTTTATAGATGTGATACTTGCCGGACAAGTAGTGTCGCAAGTGTATGAACAAGGTCTTCCTTATGATATAACAATAAGACTTGATGATGACAAGAGGAGTTCGATAGACAAAATATCGAATCTAATGATTGACAGTAATATCGGTAAGATACCTTTGAGCAATGTTGCAGACATCGTGTCAACAGCCGGGCCTAACACAATAAATCGCGAAAACGTCAGTCGAAGAATTGTAATATCTGCAAATGTGGATGACCGCGATCTCCGAGGAGTAATCAATGATATTCAAGCGCTTATCGATGAGCATATTGAGCTGCCTGAAAATTATTATATAACATATGGCGGACAATTTGAAAGTGAAGCAGAAGCATCAAGGACGCTTGCTCTTACTTCAATAGGAGCCTTGATTATCATATTTATGTTACTATATCAAGAATTTCGGAATATTCCTCAATCCCTAATCATATTACTGAATATGCCACTTGCGATGATTGGCGGTGTAATAATACTTCGACTGACTTCCGGCGACCTAAACATTCCGGCTATTATCGGTTTTATCTCTTTGTTGGGTATTACTACGCGCAATGGTATGCTTCTAATGTCACGTTATAATCACCTGCACGAAGAGGGTGTCCCGCTGTTGCAACGTATATTTATCGGCTCTGCTGATAGATTAAGCCCTATAATCATGACGGCGTTGACTTCAGCATTAGCACTTATACCTATTGCGTTACGAGGAGGTGAGCCCGGTAATGAAATCCAATCTCCGTTAGCAATTGTAATTCTTGGGGGATTACTTTCATCTACTATATTAAATGTGTTAGTAGTTCCGGTCGTATATTATCTAACATATAGAAATAAAGAAAAAGCAACAATATGAAAAGGGTATTAATTTCTATAATGCTATGTGTGATTGGCATGTGTTGCATCCACGCACAATCATTCGATAGTTTGGCTCGTCAAATCATTGACAATAATCCCGAAATAAAATCATCCCAAGCATCTATCGAAAGTGATTTACTGCAACTTCGCAGTGAGAATAATCTTCCGGATCCAGAGGTCGGATTTGAACATCTGTGGGCTCCAAATGGAATAAAAAACAAGTGGAATGCGTCGATTTCACAATCATTTGATTGGCCAGGCGTTTATAAAGCCAGAAGTAAGGCTTATAAAAGCGCATCATCCGCATTGGAGTTTTTAGAAAGGAGTCGCTATGTAGATAAAGCATTAGAGGTAAAATTGCTATTTGTCGACATTATTAATGTTCAAAAAAACGTCGCATTGTGCGATAGTAGTATTGCACTATTTAATGAATTAAAACGTCATTATCAAGTAGGTTACGAACAAGGCGAATTCACTCGTCTTGACATAAATAAAATTAATGTCGAACAACTTAGACTGAGTCGTCAACGAGCATCATTAGAAAATCAACTTCGCGTACTTGAGGGCTCAATATCTGCAATGAATGGAGGTTTGGATTGCGATGCGATATTGGCATCATTGACCAATTATCCTACTGAACCACTTTATTCGATTGATGACTATGATAGAGTTCTTCAATCACAAGATCCGCAAATCAACTATGTCTCATTGATGGTGGAATCAGAGCGATATGCTGTAAAAGCGGCAAAACTAAGTAGCCTCCCCTCTTTTACTTTAGGATATGTACATGCTAATGAAGAAGGAAATTCGTTTAATGGATTATCAATTTCAATGACATTACCAATATTCTCGAATCGTCATAAGGCTAAAGCAGCTGAGGCTATTGAGCGAGCAAGTGCAGCTGAACTGTCCGGAGTGAAAGTCGATAAGTCGACAGCAATGCGTACTGATTATGCGATTGCAGCTAATTTAGCAAACGAAATCGCTCAGTATAAATCAACCCTTGATGAAAACTACATATCATTATTACACAAAGCTCTTATCGGTGGTGAAATATCGCTAATCAATTTCATTCAAGAAGTGAATTATTTTCAAGAAGCCATTGCCGATATGTATGCTGTAGAATATGAGTATTATCAAGTATTGACTCGATTGAATAAATATTCAATTCTTCAAGAATTAAGCCGATAGTCTTACTATGGCACAAAGCAAAAGCTCGGATTTTTTCCGGGCTTTTTTATTTGCCACAAGAGCGATAGGTATATTCAGAAAAAGTGATTGTAGCTATCTGAAAATCTAATTACCTAACTTAATTATCCAATTGCGGATTAAATAATTTTGCGGTCAAAATAATAATCACAATTTATGAATGAGTTAATGATTTATGTATTTGCGAGCAATAGCTATCAGCCATTATTGTTTTTAATCTGTTTGATGTCGCCTATATTATTGATTGTTATGAGTTGGACATCTAAAGACAAATCCAACTTGTATCAACAAAAGTTTATTTCGTTTGACTATATAGATCCTACGATGAATGCTTATGGAGACGATGATGATGAATGGTAAAGATGTATCTGAACCTCTAAATTGTATAGGCGATTTTTTAGAGGATTATGCAATAACATTGCTCCAATGTGGAGCAACTAATATACGTATCGGACGAAATATAAAGCGGATTTCTGAGAGTTATGGTGTTTCAGTCGATCTTACAATTCTTCCTCAACATGTGATGGTCTCAGTGAAAGATCAACATGATGCGAATTACACTACGAATCGACAAATCTCAGAAACGGTAATTGACTTTGAGAAAAATTCTCTCTTAAGCAATCTTAGTTGGATTATCTATGATAAAAAAATCCCACTAACGGAGGTAAAATCACGTTTAGAAAAAATAAAAGATAAAAAGCGATTAGATCCAATATTGGTTTTAATTCTGACAGGATTAGCCAATGCTTCGTTTTGCCATATTTTTGGTGGGGATTGGATATCGATGATTATAGTAATGATAGCAACCATTAATGGGATGTATATTAAGTCCAAGCTAAGAAAAGAATGGGACTTGGATATAAGAATTACAACAATTATTTCTGCTTTTATAGCTACGGTTATTTCAAGTTCCGGCTATATATTTCAGTTGGGAAACACTCCCGATATTGCACTTGGAACCAGTGTCTTATTTTTAGTTCCCGGAGTGCCATTTATCAATTCAATCTGTGATTTTATATATGGGCATTATGTATGCGGTATGTGTCGTTTTATCCAAGCATCTATAATTACGATATGTCTATCGATTGGACTCGTTTTAGGCTATTTGGCGGTTAATATAAATACACTTTAAGATGGAAATAGGTTCTCTTATAGATAACGGAATCTTTGCGGCTATTGCAGCAGTAGGATTTGGAAGTATAAGCAATGTGTCGGCAAAAAGCTTTATTGGATGTGCACTATTGGCGGCAGTAGGTCATACATTTCGATTTATCCTTATGAATGGTTTTGGATGGTTTATAATATCTGCAAGTTTTGTCGGCGCAATAAGTATTGGTGTATTATCTGTCTTTCTCTCTCGAAAATTCAAATGTCCTGCTGAAGGATTATCGTACCCTGCGTTGTTACCAATGATCCCCGGTATGTATGCTTATCGGAGTGTTCATGCATTAATAATGTGTTTTTTAGATGGGACTGAAGCAACTTTTACAAAATATTTTGAGACGTTTAATTACAATTGGGCTGTATGTGTGTTTACCATTGGCTTAATGGTTGTTGGTGTTACTATTCCAATATTTATTTTTAAGAGCAAGTCTTTTTCTGCGACAAGATAATTTCCTATATTTGTAAATATTTTATCTCGCAATATGGAATTACGACAACTAAAATCATTTATAAAAGTAGCAGAGACACTGAATTTTTCAGAAGCGGCTAAAATGTTATTCATGACACAAAGTGCTCTATCTCAAAATATAAAACAGCTTGAAGACGAGCTTAAAGTCCAATTGTTTTATCGTAATAGTCATGAAGTTGTTATCACCGAAGCCGGGAATGAATTACTTCCATACGCTCGGAGTGTAATACAACAATCCGACAATTGTATTAGCAGAATGAACGACTTAAACGAATTGAAGTGTGGTGTATTGAATATAGGTGTCACTCATTCATTCAGCCGAATTAGCGATGCCACATTATCGGAGTTTATAAAGGTCTATCCTAATATAAAGCTCAACATTGTGTATAAAACGATGGATGAATTAATTGATTTATTGATACGACGTGACCTTGACTTCGTATTGTCATATAAACCCTCTAAACATTATTCACAAATTGAATCTCATGTAATATTTGAGGATTCGCTATCTTTAATTGTGCATAATGACCATTATTTAGCAGAAAGAAAAAGCGTTACACTTGAAGATCTAAAGAAATGTCGCCTAATTTTGCCTGCCAAAGGATTACAAGCTCGAAATGTATTGGAGAGAATATTAAATGAGAACAATGTAACAATAGAGGCTCAAGTAGAATTCAACCAAGTAACTCCGTTACTTAGATTGATTCGTAATACTCGTTTGGCAACAATATTGTCAAGCAATACAGCCTCTATCTATCCTGAATTAAAATCAATACCAATAGATTGCGCCAATAATAAAATGGAAGGATCATTTCATGTATTAAGAGATTCATATAGAAAAGAATCTGTAAAAGAATTTATGCGTACTCTTATTAAGACTGATGAAATGAGAATGCTTAGAGAGCGTTGGATATAAGTTATTTATGGCTTTATCGTAAAAAAGAAGCCGCCTAAACAATGTTAGACGGCCACTATATAAAGAGTTTGGATGGATATTAATCCACTTGAATAACGAGATAGTTGCTTAGACTCCAAAATTTTTCAGAATCTGTAATCTTGATGACTTGCATACCATTAACGGCCTCAATGGTATAACTTCCAACAGGTTGATTTGTGAGAATCTTAGTTTTCTTGGCATGAGCCGGAATCGAAGTGATAGTTCGCTTATCTGCTTTGGTAAAATAACTTTGTAGGTAATCACCTCGCATAATTTTGGTCTTTCGTAAGAAACCGGTTTCGATAATCTTATTTTCTTTAAGTTCACTCTTAGTCCCAATTGCGTAAAAGCACGTGTTTAGCTCGTTTGCAAGATCTATTGATTCTTGCTTGGCAGCATCTTTTTCTTGAGTTACCGTTGCCACAGTCGTATTTAGAGAGTCAACCTGTGTTCCAAGTTCTGCTATTTGGACATTAGCGGCTGCAAGATCATTCCTTAAAGATGCAATGGTCGACTCTTGCGTTGCGATTTCTGATTTTAGATTCTCAATTGTTCTCTTTAATGTCGCATTGTAACCTTCACTTCTTGATAATTTTGCTTCAAGTTGATTGAGGCGTTCTCGGCGCTCCTGTAGCGCTTGTTGAATGGCCATCATGTCATTGCGAATCTGATCTTTACGCGATTGAGATTCAGCACCGAAGTCGGGTGTGGTCGACATGATTTTCTCTAAATCTCTAATCTGGTTCATCCCTTCTGTAATGTCATTAAGAAGGTTGAGCAGACTGTCTTGATTGGCAAGAGCAACTTGTAGTGAATCATCAAGCGCGACATTCTCTGCCTCAGCTTGTTTCAACTTATCTCCGTTACAGGCTGTAAGAAACGCTAAACCTACAATGACGGTAGATACTAACTTTTTCATATTGATAATATTATTGGTTAAACAGTTATTCTTTTGATTTATATTTATTTACATGCCCTATCCTCTCGTCGAGGTTCTTGTAGCCACTAACTACAATAACAATCTCTCCGCGAGGATTGTTTTGCGCAAAATAATCAGCGAGTTCACGCAACGTTCCGCGATGAGTAGTATCGTGTAACTTTGATATTTCCCGAGAAACAGAGGCTTCTCTATCATCTCCACAAACTTCGGCTAATTGTTGTAGAGTTTTTACTAATCGCACGGGTGATTCATATATAATAAACGTTCTCGTTTCGGACGATAGTTCTTTCAAACGCGTAGCTCGACCTTTTTTTAAGGGTAAAAATCCCTCAAAACAAAATCGCTCACATGGTAATCCGGAATTGACAAGAGCCGGCACAAATGCGGTTGGTCCGGGTAGCGTTTCCACTTCTATATTGTGTCGACGACATTCTCTTGACAACATAAAACCCGGATCGGAAATTCCTGGGGTTCCGGCATCGGAAATCAATGATATGATTTCACCAGCGTTAAGCCACTTGATTAATGGCTCAAGACTATCATGTTCGTTAAATTTGTGATGGCTGATTGTCGGTACATTTATACCGAAATGGCGTAAAAGCACACTACTTGTACGCGTATCCTCCGCAAGTATCAATGAACTTTGAGATAACGTTTCAACTGCTCGTGGAGACATGTCGCCAAGATTGCCGACAGGAGTCGGTACGATATATAATTTGCCACTCATTCTTTAACTCTTGATTTAAAATAAGCCTCAATTATAGCGGTAAATTCCGTTACTTCCTCATTATTAAGATCCCATTCAAGATCATTAGCCAAGTAATCTTGAACCTCAGCAAGACTTGACATTGCCGAAAGAATGTTCATCGTGTCGGCGAAAGCAGTATCACTATTGCCGAATAGCTCTCGCCTGAATCTAAATTTATCATTTATCGTAAAGAATTGCTTGAGGCTACGAGAGTAATCGTAAGAGATTGGTATAATATTCTCGTCGTTATTATCACATTCACTTTCTATTTCAGATGAATCGATCTCACATTCAATTGACACACTATTGTCCGTTGAGCATACTTCATCTATTTTTGATTTGCTGAATTCAATTGTACTTTCTACAAATACATCATCATCTTGATCAATGACAACTAAATCAGCAAAAGCGGTTTCAAGCGTATTGAGTTTTGCTTTCGCGAGCGTAACAATCTGTTGCTGATTCTCTTTCTTATTTTTTGCGAGGAGCAACAAGCCTTCGAGTTCATAGCTCAATTCGATCAATCGGTCTATTTTTGCATCCATATTATACAGACATCAAATTTGTAAAAAGTAAAGCTCGCTACAAAGCTACTGAAAAATTTTCAATAAATAGCGTTCTATAGCCGTTCTTATTTCATTTGAAGGGCAAGAAAAGTTATTTACCATAATACAAATAGCATGTGTAGGATGTCCTTCCTCGTTAATTTTGTATCCGGAATAACATAACACGCCACTCATGCTTCCACTTTTCAATACCAGTTTTCCTCTTAGTTTGGTCTTTTGCAATAATCGCTTAACTGTACCATCAAAACCGACTTTAGGAAATAGCGAAGTGTAAATTGTGGCATATTGCGAGTTGGCCATTGCGCACAATAAATCAGTCATAAATTTAGGCGTAATTTTATTATTACGCGCGAGTCCACATCCATCTACAATCTTTTGCCCTGAGGCGTTTACTCCAATAGTTTTAAGCAAGTTGCACTCGGCGCTGATAGCTCGATTGTCTGTCCGCATGCCAATACTGTCAGATAAAATAGCGCGAAGCATACCTTGAGCAAATAAATTATCGCTACGATACATTAAACTTCGCAATGTTTCATCTCTCGTAGGTGATATATGCTCATATATTCGGATTGGAGTAGGCGTGACTGCTAATTTGTTATTGCCTAACGGAATTATTCCACTTAGCTCCGCTTTTACGGATTCGATAGGATTAGGATTCGCGCATTTTATTGTCAAATTTGCGTTCATATCAACTACTGTGCCATCAAGAAAATAAGCATTCTCTCCAATGGATGGATAGATCATGATATCATCATCGCCTTTAGTAAGATGATTATATATGTTGATATTAGATTTTGGGGTTATTGTATAATCATTGGAGAATCTATCAGTAAATACAACTTTGAGTGTGTTGTCCTTAAAATTCAGCCCATATAAACCGGAACTATAATACCACCCGAGATCCTCCAACATCCAATATGGAGAATATCCAATCATAGGATAGTTGCTACTCTCCACAATTATCTTTCCTGCAATTGAATCTATGCCATAATTTTTTAAAGACTTTGCAATGTTTTCGATAAAATAGTCATCATTAAAATGAGCGGAACTGATAGTCGGATCTCCTGACGCTGTTATTATAGTATTCCCATTCAACGTTCCATCAACGATTTTACCGGTTATATCCACAGTTGTAATAAATGAAAAATCATCATCTAATCCAATGACACATGCTGCAGATGTTATACATTTGATGATTGACGCCGGTGTCATTAACGTCGTTGGGTTATATTGTTCAACGATTTTTCCATCAATGGTTGTAACAGTAATGCCTATTGTCGCGTTTGTATTGCCGGCAAAATCAAGTGGAATTTTATTAGATGCCCAACATATATTTGCCAACAGAATGCAATCTACTAAAACAAAAAATACTTTCATTATAACCTTATTTGAAAACGAAAGTACAATAATTTTTGAAAATAAATGCTCTATCCCAGTAATTTTATTGAAAATCCTTTGGTCTAAATAGAGAAATTCCAATATATTTCGTAACTTTGCACAGTTATAGAAAATATGTGCAGAAATAATGGTAATTAAAACGCGCGAAAAATTAATTGATGTAGCTCGACAACTCTTTGCTCATAAAGGCATTGAGAATACGACTATGAATGACATCGCTTCAGCATCAGAAAAAGGGCGTAGAACAATATACACATATTTCAAAAACAAGAAAGAGATATACAATGCCGTAATTGAACGCGAAAGCGAACAATTAATAATAAAGCTTCGCGATGTAATGGAATTGGATATTCCTCCGTTGGAAAAACTTGAACGCTTTATTAATGTAAGGTTCGATATAATCGAAGGTACTGCATACCAAAATGAGCCTATTCGATCATTATTTCTTCGTGAAGTAAAACGCATCGAACGTATCCGAAAATTGGCCGTCACGAAAGAAATTGAAATGATAAGAGAGATCGTTAATGATGGAGTAGCTCAAGGAGTATTCAAACCTGAGTTTGTTCCTTTGGTATATCCTATAATGCTCATGATATTTCAAGGAGTCGATTTATCATATCTTCGAAATAATTTTGAAGAGTTGAGTGTGGATAAAGCGACATTACGAGAAAAAATAACAAAATTCATAATAACGGGTATAAAAAAATAAAACAGATATGTATATTAATTCAACCGGATTTTATGTCCCAGAAGGTCGTGTATCCAACGACTATTTCTTAAATGTTAATGGACTCACAAGCGATTGGATTTTGAAACGTACCGGTATTAGTACTCGCTCAAAGGCTGGTGACGGTGAAAATCATAATACCATGGGGCTTGCAGCTATTGCCGATGCCGTAAAAGGACTATCTTACGATGTTAAAGATGTTGACTTGATAGTGTCGGCTGCCTATTCTGCTTATGATACAGTTGCAACTCTCGCTCACATTGCACAAAAAGAGTATGACATTTCCGATGCAAAAGCTGTGTATGCATCGTCGGCCTGCTCTTCATTTGTAAATGGTTTGGAAATTGTTGAGGGCTATTTTGCTTGCGGAAAAGCTACTAAGGCTTTGTTGGTTTGCTCAGAGCATAATACATATTACAGTAACGAAAGCGACCCCAAATGTGGTCATTTGTGGGGTGATGGAGCTGTAGCATTCTTTATCTCAAAAGAAAAACTTTCAGATAGTGATATCGAAATAAAAGAAATATATACTCGTGGTCTTGGAAATGTAAGTAAAGGCCCTGAGGGCGTAAGACTCCGTCCTAAAGAAGATGGCATTGCAATGCCCGATGGCAAAGATGTTTTTATGCATGCTTGTAAGTATATGGTACAAGCATTGGAAGGCGTAACAAAGCCTCACGGGCTCGAAATTCAAGAATTAGACTATATCATTTGTCATCAGGCGAACAAGCGCATTGTTGCAAATGTAGCTCACCAGCTCGGCTTAGGAGAAGATCATTTTGTAAATAATATCGAAGAATTAGGCAATACCGGTTCTGCAAGTGCTCCGCTCGTGTTTGCCCAAAAAAGAGCAATGTTCAAGAAGGGCGATCGCATCGGTTTTACGGTTTTTGGCGGTGGATATTCTTGTGGTGCATTCTTAATCGAGATATAGCAAAAGCGTACAAAATGAGTAATAATCCAAATTAGCATTGATTATTACGTCTTTTTTTGTAATTTTGCAACAAATTTTCAACGCGTTAAATCATTATATAAAATGAAATTATTAGAAGGAAAGACTGCCCTTATCACAGGCGCAGCTCGTGGTATTGGTAAAGCTCTTGCTTTGAAATTCGCTCAAGAAGGTGCTAATATCGCATTTACGGATCTTGTTATAGATGAAAACGGCAAGGCTACTGAAGCAGAAATAGCAGCTCTTGGAGTAAAGGTAAAAGGCTATGCCTCAAATGCTGCTGACTTTGCACAAACAAAAGATGTCGTTGCAGAAGTTCACAAGGATTTCGGCTCAATCGATATACTTGTCAATAATGCCGGTATCACTAAAGATGGTCTTATGATGCGTATGACTGAACAACAATGGGATGCTGTAATTGCAGTCAATTTGAAGAGCGCATTTAACTTTATCAATGCCTCTCTCCCAATTATGCTTCGTCAGCGTTCAGGCAGCATCATTAATATGGCATCGGTTGTTGGTGTCCATGGCAATGCAGGCCAATCTAATTATGCAGCATCAAAAGCCGGTCTTATCGCTTTGGCAAAAAGTATCGCTCAAGAGGTTGGTTCACGTGGTATTCGTGCTAATGCTATAGCTCCGGGCTTTATTGAAACAGCGATGACAGCAGCTCTTCCTGATGAAGTACGTAAAGAATGGGAAAAGAAAATCCCATTGCGTCGAGGTGGACAAGTAGAAGACATCGCAAATGTAGCAACATTCCTTGCATCTGATATGTCAAGCTATGTAACCGGACAAGTTATTCAAGTTGATGGTGGTATGAATATGTAATCAACCATTCTATCATAACAATAGAGGCTTCATTTTATAATGGGGTCTCTATTTGTTTTATATGGTTTTGGATTATTGATTTTGCGGATTAATTGTTTATTTGTACCTTTGAGAAAAATATTGAAATTGACAAGCAATGTTAAGTTATAATACTCAATTAAAGAAACTTGTACTACCGGAATATGGTCGCAATATTCAACAAATGGTCGATTATTGTGTCACGATAGAAGATCGAGAAGCTCGTACTCGGTGTGCATATTCAATTATCGAAACGATGGGCAACTTATTCCCCCAACTACGTGACGTGGAAGACTTTCGTCATAAATTGTGGGATCATTTAGCGATAATGTCTGACTTCAAATTAGATATCGACTATCCGTGTGAAATTGTAAATAAAGACAATCTCAACTCTCATCCAGAGCGTGTAGATTACCAGCTCTCCCCTATCAAATATCGCCATTATGGTAAACATATAGAATTAATGATTGCTAAGGCGGCATCAATGCCCGATGGCGAAGAGCGAGATGCCCTAATTGCATTATTGGCAAATCATATGAAAAAAACGATGTTGGCAATCAACAAAGATGGCGTTGAAGATGCGAAGATTTTTAAAGATTTGGAGCATTATTCTCATGGTGCAATACGTCTTGATCCTAAGACATATCATTTACATGAATTTAAAGAAGCGCCTACTCCTCAACAATCGGGTAAAAAGAAAAAGAAAAAATAACAATAACACAAGATATTATGAGTTCCTTTATAGTAGAAGGAGGCAATCGACTTCATGGAGAAATTTATCCACAAGGTGCTAAAAATGAAGCTTTAGAGATATTATGCGCCGTGCTACTTACTGCTGATAAAGTAGTAGTAGAAAATATTCCGGATATTTTAGATGTCAATAATTTGATATCTATATTGAAAGATATTGGAGTTGCCGTTGAAAAACTCTCTCCAAATACTTATTCATTTGAAGCAAGGAATATCAATATCGCGTATCTTCATAGTCCCGAATTTATTGCCAAAGCCGCTTCTTTACGAGGTTCTGTAATGTTAGTCGGTCCACTGGTTGCTCGTTTTGGGTATGCTATTCTACCAAAACCCGGAGGTGATAAAATCGGTCGTCGTAGATTAGATACTCACTTCTTGGGTATAAATCGTTTAGGAGCAGGATTTAAGTACCTGAACGATGTTCATGCTTATGAAATTACAGCAACTCGATTGTTAGGAACTTATATGCTTTTAGATGAAGCATCAGTTACCGGTACTGCCAATATCGTTATGGCCTCTGTATTGGCAAAAGGTGTGACAACTATATATAATGCCGCATGCGAACCATACATTCAGCAGTTATGCAAAATGCTAAATGGTATGGGGGCAAAAATTACCGGTATAGGGTCTAATTTGTTAACTATCGAGGGCGTTGAAGAGCTCCATGGCACATCTCATAGAATACTACCCGATATGATTGAAGTCGGTAGTTTTATCGGAATGGCAGCCATGACAGGGTCAAATATTGTAATTAAAGACGTGTCGTTCGACAATTTAGGAATAATGCCTGATTGTTTCAAACGATTAGGCATAACTCTCAATCAATATAATGATGACATTGAGATACCCTCACACGATGGCTATGAAATAGAAACATTTATGGATGGCTCTATAATGACATTTGCCGATGCTCCATGGCCGGGATTATCCCCTGATTTGCTCAGCGTATTTCTTGTAGTGGCAACACAAGCAAAAGGAAACGTTTTGATTCATCAAAAAATGTTTGAGAGCAGATTATTTTTTGTCGACAAATTGATAGATATGGGGGCTCAAACAATACTCTGTGATCCCCATCGTGTAGCAGTTATGGGCTCAGGTCGCTTAAACTCCCTTAGAGCTACTTCTATGGTCTCCCCGGATATTCGAGCCGGTATAGCAATGTTGATTGCTGCAATGAGTGCGCGAGGGACAAGTCGCATTGATAATATTGATCAAATCGATAGAGGCTATCAGAATATCGACATTCGACTAAATGCAATTGGCGCCAATATAATGCGCGTATCATCATAACGTCAAACAATGATTAGATCTGAAGAATTGATTGAGGTTGGAAAACTAAACAAACCTCATGGAATAAATGGAGAAATTTCGGCTTCGATTCACGATATGGTGGATGTCGATATGCTGAAATTTATTGTCCTAAATATTGAAGGAATATTTGTCCCATTTTATCTCTCGGATATCAGACAAAAAAGTGAAGACACTTTTTTGCTCACGTTCGAAGATATCAACTCTGATGAACAGATTCGAGAATACACAAATAAAACGATCTATTTGATAGCTAACGACAAGGCAGTTTTGTCACACGATACAAGCGAAGGCATGTTTGCCTCTGATTTTATCGGATTTAAGGTTGATGATATTTCATTAGGGCGAATTGGTCAAATTATTGATGTTGGCGATAACACGAGCAATGTACTATTTGTCGTACAAAAAGACGATAAATCAATCGTATATATACCAATTGCAGATGAGTATCTAACTGATATTTCGGTGGAGATGAATCTCATAACGATGAATCTACCCGATGGATTAATTGATATGCAATAGCTTTATATATATTAATTAATCAAAAAAATAATCTATTTATTCGAGATATTGGTTTTATTATACTAATTTAGCCGTAATTGAATACTAATAATTAAAGTAATAATATTATGGAATTTGATGAAGATTACGCAATCAAATATATCAATGACTACTTAGCCCAAAATAATCTTGAGCCATACCCCTCTGATGAAATATTGAACGTAATTGATATGATTTGGGACTATTACGAGGAAAATGATTTGTTGACAATCGATAGTGAGGATGATGCTGACGATATATCCGGATTAGTTTTGTATATAGAAAATCTAATTAAAAAAGATAAGTTTACCAATATAAAGCTTTCTGACATAAAATATATCATAGAGGGAGAACTTGCTTACGAAAAATCTATTGGATTAATCGACTAATATGATGCTCAAAAACTTAATAGGATTAACTTTTGTCGTACTATTGTCGTTTATTATTCCAATAAATGTGTGCGGACAACGAAACAATCAAAACATATCTTCAGATGATATTTTTGATTTAGAGTTAGATAAAAATCTAACAACACCCAAAATCGGGAATAATCAAAAGGCTATAATTCAAGCATTCCAACAAGCGCAAGCAAAACAATTGCTAAAACAAGATATAGAGGTAGAAATGATGCGTCAGGGCGAAGTTATCGTAGCCACGGTTCATTCTGATTTACTATTTGCACCAAATGACACTCTCCTACTCTCATCGAGCGAAAAATATCTACAACCTTTTCTTGTTTTTTTCAGAACAGCCGGATTGTATAAGATTGTTTTAGTGATGCATAGTGATGACACCGGTTCGCAAGAATACACATATAGCCTCACTGAAAAACGTGTTAATGCCATATATGATTGGTTTGAGCAAACGAGTGTTGATACCTCATTATTGGTACCATATGCTATGGGTGATTCAGATCCATTGGTGACGAATAATTCTCGAAAAAACAGACAAAAAAATCGCAGATTAGAGATTTATTTAGTCCCCGGACCAACAATGATTGCACGTGCTAAATCCGGAGCATTAAGATAAATGTTGGATATAAACTTCAAATAGTGCAAAATTATGATTAATTTTGCACTAACTAATAAAATACTATAGCAATGGCAAAGGAACTTAAAGACCTAACAAAGCGACAAGATAACTACTCGCAATGGTATAATGACTTGGTTGTCAAAGCTGATTTGGCAGAACAATCGGCTGTAAGAGGCTGTATGGTTATTAAGCCATACGGATATGCTATTTGGGAGAAAATGCAACAGCAATTGGATAAGATGTTCAAAGAAACCGGACATGTTAATGCGTATTTCCCCCTATTAATACCTAAATCGTTCTTGTGTAAAGAAGCAGAACACGTTGAAGGCTTCGCAAAAGAATGTGCAGTCGTGACTCATTATCGCCTAAAAAACGATCCAAACGGACAAGGAGTGGTTGTTGACCCTGATGCACGTTTAGAGGAAGAGCTTATCGTACGTCCGACATCCGAAACAATAATATGGAATACATATAAAAATTGGATACACAGCTACCGCGACTTACCCATATTGTGCAATCAATGGGCTAATGTAATGCGATGGGAAATGCGCACTCGTATGTTCCTTCGTACGGCGGAATTCCTATGGCAAGAAGGCCACACTGCTCATGCGACTAAAGAAGAAGCTATCGAAGAGGTAAAAAAAATGATCAATGTATATGCAGATTTTGCTGAAAATTATATGGCTGTTCCTGTAATTAAGGGCGTTAAAAGCGCCAATGAACGTTTTGCCGGAGCAATCGACACCTATACGATTGAAGCAATGATGCAGGATGGCAAAGCTCTACAATCAGGAACTTCACACTTCCTCGGACAAAATTTTGCAAAAGCATTTGATGTTAAATTTGTCAACCAACAAAATGAGTTGGAATATGTGTGGGCTGCGTCGTGGGGCGTATCTACTCGCTTAATGGGCGCCTTAATAATGACTCATTCTGATGATAATGGACTTGTCCTTCCACCACATTTGGCTCCTATACAAGTGGTGATTGTTCCTATATATAAGACTAACGAACAATTGGATGAGCTAAATAATGCTATCACACCAATAGTAGAACAACTCAAGGCATTAGGAATCAGCGTAAAATATGATAATGCAGACAATAAGCGTCCCGGATTTAAGTTTGCCGACTATGAATTAAAGGGAGTACCTGTTCGCTTGGTCATAGGTGCACGTGATTTGGCGAATGGTACAGTTGAAGTGATGCGTCGTGATACTTTAGAAAAGCATGAAACTCAACTTGAAGGCATTGCCGAATATGTAAAGAATTTGTTGGAAGAAATACAAAGCAACATCTATCAGAAGGCTTTAGCATATAGAAATTCAATGACTAAGGTTGTTGATACCTACGAAGAGTTTAAAGAGAAAATCGAAGAAGGCGGATTCATTTTAGCTCATTGGGATGGAACTGTCGAAACAGAGGAAAAGATAAAAGCAGAAACAAAAGCGACAATTCGCTGCATTCCTTTGGATGGCGAAAAGACGCCCGGAAAATGTATGGTAACCGGAAAACCATCAGCTCAACGAGTTATATTTGCTCGAAGCTACTAATAAAATAGATATGATTACTCCTCGAATTGCAATCGTAATTCCTTGTTATAACGAAGAGGAAGCTTTGCCGTTAACCACGGCAAAGCTACTTAATATTCTTGACCGATTGGGAGATAAGGGTTTGATAACCAAAGATAGTTTTATCCTTTGCTCTAATGATGGAAGCAGAGATAAGACATGGGATATTATCAAACAATTGCACGATAAAGATTCTCGTATAAAGGGAATTTCATTAGCACACAATCGAGGTCATCAGTATGCCCTATTGGCCGGTCTTATGACAGCAAAGGATATTAGTGATGCAGCAATATCAATAGATGCCGATTTGCAAGATGATCCGGAAGCCATCATGGAGATGGTAATGGAATATCACCATGGTAAGGATATTGTATACGGAGTGAGAAGTAGTCGAAAAACGGATACATGGTTTAAGCGTACAACAGCCCACTTATTTTATAAATTTCAAGCAGCAATGGGCTTGTCTACTATATACGATCATGCCGACTATCGACTTATGAGTTCTCGCGCATTAGAATTACTTAGTGAATATAGAGAATCGAACCTCTTTCTCCGCGGCATAATTCCACAAATCGGATTAGAAACATCGGTTGTAAAATATGAACGCCACGAACGAGTTGCGGGTGAATCAAAATATCCGTTAAGTAAAATGTTGAGTTTTTCCATTGATGGAATAACCTCATTCTCAGCCAAACCTATGCGAATCATATTTATGGTCGGCTTTGTTTTACTCATATTAGATATTGCTGTGGCCATTTACGTGTTAGCATCATTTATTGCACATTCGAATATAACCGGATGGGCATCATTAATACTATCTGTTTGGTTTTTAGGAAGTCTAATCCTTATGGGTATTGGTATTCTTGGCGAGTATATCGGTAAAATATTTGTAGAGGTCAAAAATCGGCCTCGCTATGCTATTAAAGAAGATATTCTGGATTAACCAATATGCCATCATCCATCAAGATTTCTGCAACAACGAATACATCCGAACTTCGGGTTCAATATTCCGAAAGTGGCATTCGAGCCGGATTTCCATCTCCAGCACAAGATGAAATCGCAACCACTATTGATTTGAATCAAGAGCTGATAAAACATCCTGCAGCAACATTTTATGGACGTGTAGAAGGCGATTCAATGATAGATGAGGGAATTGAAGAAGGAGATGTTTTGATTATAGATCGCTCGTTAGAACCAATTAATGATGATTTGGCGGTCTGCTGTATCGATGGCGAATTTACATTAAAACGTATCCGTATAGATCATTCTAATATTTGGTTAATTCCATCAAACGAATCGTATCCTCCTATATTAATTTCAAATGAAAATGAGTTTATTATTTGGGGAATCGTGACATATACAATACGCAAAAATCGACGACGTAGACGTGTATGATTGGGCTATTAGATTGTAACAATTTCTTTGTGTCGTGTGAGCGGATTTTCCGTCCGGAATTGAAGAATTGCCCAATTGTTGTACTAAGCAATAATGATGGATGCGTCGTATCATTATCCGAAGAGGCTAAAAAAATGGGTATAACTCGCGGTGTCCCATTTTATCAGATAAAAGATTTAATTGAGCAGAAAAATATTGCTGTTTTTTCAGGGAATCATAGACTATACAGCGACATATCGTCGCGTGTTATGGCGACAATATCCTCAATAATGCCTAATATTGAAATTGCATCTATTGATGAGGCTTTTATTGATTTTGATGGAATATCATTTAGTGATATTGAGCATATAGGAAAAACTATCGTAAAAAAAGTGCGTCGAGACATAGGTGTACCAGTATCGTTAGGGATCGCGCCAACCAAGACATTAGCAAAGGTCGGTGCATACTTCGCTAAACGCTATAAGGGATATTCGGGTGTATGTATTATTGATAATAGTATTAAAGTTGAAAAAGCATTATCATTGATTGACATTCGCCATGTTTGGGGGATTGGTAGAAAATTAGCTCCACAATTGAATGAAATTGGGATATATAAAGCTATCGATTTTGCTAGCTTACCTCTAAGTGTAATTAAACAAAAATGCAATATCACAGGAGAAAAAACATGGAGAGAATTGAATGGAGAACCCTGCATAGCAAATGACTCACCCGGAATCGACAATAAGCAAATGTGTTCTTCTCGTTCCTTCGCTCACGAGATATATGATATCGAAAGTCTAACTGAAACAATTGCGGCATTTTCGTCAAGTTTATCACATCGGTTAAGATCTCAAAAACAATATGCGATATCAATGTCTGTGTTTATTCACACCAATGCGTATAACACTAATGCATCTCAATATTATAATTCAGCTCATATCACTTTTGACGAGCCGACAAATGATACCCTGACCATTACCGAAATGGCAATTTCATTACTTAAATGTATTTATAAAGATGGATATGGATATAAAAAAGCCGGAGTAATAATCACTGAGATAGCCCATTCTGGAGGAATACAATTAAGTCTCTTTGAATCGTCATATATTCGAGACAAAAAGAATAAACTTATGGATGCTGTCGATAAGATCAATTCATCGGCATCAACCTCAGATTTATTACATTTGGCCTCGCATAGACATATATCGTCATTTATGCGACAAGAGCATATTTCTCATCAATATACGACAAATATTAATGATATTATTACAATTAAATGCAATATCAATGAGTCGGATTATTGTCCTACTCAAGGATAATTTGTAAGTTTGTAGAAAATTAATTATGGATAATAAAACAGTAGTAGCGACTTTAGCTCGAAAGCTTGGACGAGATACAAAAGATACTAATGCCCTAATTGAGGGGTTAGCGGCTATTATAAAAGAAAAGTGTGGCGATATGGACTCAATCGCTGTACCTGGTTTTGGACTTTTTGAAGCGATAAAACAAGATGAGCAAATTACTACAGATTTATCTACCGGTAAACGGCTCCTTCTCCCTCCTAAAGTATCATTACGTTTCACAGCAAGTGCTATCCTTCGAAAAAAACTATTGGGCTAAAAGATGAATACAAAAATAACGTTACCACAATTAGTGGATGCTTTATCTCAACTTACCGGATGCTCCGAGTGTGTTTCTGAGGCTTTTATAAAAGAATTGTTTTCACTAATAACCGATGCTCTATCACGAGGGGAATCTGTTAATATCAAAAACTTAGGAGTTTTCTCAAGAATTGACTCACAATCAAATCCTGTGCGATTTGAACCATGCAAAGATATTGCTGATGCAATTAATACTCCATTTGCATTCTTCGAACCGGTAGAGCTTGATGACAATATATCTGAAAACGAGTTGAATGAAGTCTCGTCTGAGGATAACCCTGATGAACGCGAATCAGGCGAATTAGAAGTAACACAAGAACTCAATGTTGACGATTACAACGAATCAATAACAACGCAAGAAATTAGCATTGATTCAAATGATGAATTGAATAATCAACCGACTACGACTATTATCGAAGAGGAGTTTATGGTTGACATATCTCAAGAAGAACCCCCTATTGAGATACATCAAAACGAAAAGATTGATGCAGAGACAGAGCCTGATGCCAATTCGCCTAAAAAATATAAATTTATTTTAGGTATGATTTGTGGCATTATTATTGGGCTTGTATTGGGCTATGTTTGTTCAATAATATATTTGAACAATCGAGAGAATAGTAGTGTTAATACCTCCGAGAATGTATCGCTGATGGATACGTTGACGACAAATATAGACTCTATTGCATATGACTCTATCGAACACGTATCTACAGAAACGACAATTTCAGTTATTGAATATCAAGAAATATATGACACGATTAGAGCCAATAGATACTTAACAACAATGGCTCGACAATATTTCGGCGAAATGAACTTTTGGGTATACATATATGAAGAGAATAAAGATCACCTAAAAAATCCGGATAAAATTAAGCCGGGAACACCGATTCGTATCCCGGATGCAAAAAAATACAATATTAACGCGAAAGACTCTGCGTCAATAGAGCGAGCAAAACTTAAAGCAATTGAAATTTATCGCCCATATAGATAAAATATGGTAATCTTTCAATCTGCTAAACGTATAATAAATAAAATTAACAACTGCTTTTCACATTTCAATTTTCAAATTTATAATTTTGCAGTTGATGAATATTTACAATATAAACTAATAAAATGTATAACTCGATGAGTGAACCAATAAACATTAGAGAACTTAATGACCTCGTGGCAAGTAAAAGCAGTTTTGTAAATCTCGTCACACAAGGTATGAATCAAACGATTGTAGGGCAAAAACATCTCGTAGATTCGTTATTAATCGCCTTATTATCTAATGGTCATGTATTGTTGGAAGGTGTCCCCGGTTTGGCGAAAACTTTAGCAATAAAAACATTAGCACAAATCATTGACGCAAAATATAGCCGCATACAATTTACACCCGATCTTCTTCCTGCCGATGTCGTGGGAACAATGGTTTACAGCGTTCAGAAAGAACAATTCCAAGTAAAAAAGGGTCCTGTTTTTGCAAATTTTGTATTGGCAGATGAAATTAATCGTGCTCCGGCTAAAGTGCAAAGCGCTCTTCTTGAGGCAATGCAAGAACGCCAAGTTACCATAGGTGACAACACCTTTAAGCTTGACACCCCATTCCTCGTAATGGCGACTCAAAACCCTATAGAACAAGAGGGTACTTATCCCCTACCCGAGGCTCAGGTCGACCGTTTCTTGTTGAAAGTGGTCATTGGCTATCCGAGTAAGGAAGAAGAAAAAACTATTGTTCGTCAAAATATTTCAAATGAAAAAACTGTAGTTAATGCGCTACTAAAGCCAGAAGAAATACTCGATGTACAAAAGATTGTTGAGCAAATTTATTTAGATGAAAAGATCGAGAGATATATTGTCGACATCGTCTTTGCGACCCGTTTCCCCGCCGACTATGGCCTTAATGATCTTACGAGCATAATTTCTTTTGGAGCATCACCTCGTGCATCAATCAGCCTTGCGCGCGCTTCACGTGCATACGCCTTCTTGCGTCAACGTGGCTATGTTATCCCGGAGGACGTTCGCGCGGTATGTCACGACGTACTACGTCATCGTATTGGTTTGACGTACGAAGCAGAAGCAAACAATATAACCACTGATGAAATCATCTCTGAAATACTTGATAAAGTAGAAGTTCCCTAATAACTATATATTTTATCGATATGGACGCTAATGATCTTCTAAAGAAAGTCAGAAAAATAGAAATCAAAACAAGAGGTCTTTCGCAAAATATTTTTGCGGGAGAATATCATTCTGCATTCAAAGGCAGAGGTATGACTTTCTCAGAAGTACGAGAATATCAATACGGTGATGATATTAGAGATCTCGATTGGAATGTCACTGCTCGCCACAATCATCCTTACGTTAAAGTATATGAGGAGGAGCGAGAGCTGACAGTGATGCTTCTTATCGATGTTTCTGGTAGCCGAGATTTTGGTGCGGTAGGCGTCAATAAACGTGAGATGATGACTGAAATAGCTGCGACATTGGCGTTTTCAGCAACCCAAAATAATGATAAAATAGGTGTCATATTTTTTTCTGATAAAATTGAAAAATTTATACCCCCCAAAAAAGGACGTAAACACATCCTATTTATCATTAGAGAGCTTCTTGATTATAATCCCGAAAGCAAAGGGACTGATATTTCGGTCGTATTACGCTATCTAACTGATGCATTAAAGAAACGTTGCACGACTTTTCTTATATCGGATTGTATCGACACTCACGATTATTATAAGGCTCTATCCATTGCCAGCAACAAGCATGATGTTACTGCTATTCAAGTTTTTGATAAGCGTGACGCACAATTACCCAACGTCGGATTTATGCGAGTATTAGATCTTGAAACGAATACCGATAAATGGATAGACACATCGTCAAATAAAGTTCGTCAAGCCTATAATAAATGGTGGTATGAACGGCAACAAGCGATGAATGAAACGATGCATCGTTGCCATGTCGATGTGGTATCAATCGCTACCGATGAGGATTATGTTAAAGCCCTAATGGGCTTGTTCCAGAAGAGAGGCATAAAATAGTTATAAAATGGTATGTAATGTGAGACATATAATAGTTTTAATATCGGCATTTTTCTTGACTATGCCAATGCTCAATGCATCACAGGTGTCAGTTAAAACGTCATTAGATTCTGCTTATATTCTTATGGGAAAGCAGACTACTATGCATATTGAAATAATCCAAGGGCAAAATGTAAGCGGTCGGTTATTGAATGCCACTGATACTTTGACCAAGGAAGTAGAAGTCATAAAGGTATTACCCGCCGACACTATTGATTTAGGAAGCAACCGAAATCAAATTTTACAAGATGTAATCATACAATCGTTTGACTCCGGATTATATTCATTGCCTCCAATGGCCTATATAGTCGGACGCGATACCTTCTATTCCAATGCGTTAGCATTAAAAGTATTACCGGTCTCAGTAGACTCTTTACAGACAATTCACGATTATCAAGGTGTAGTCGATCCGAATACTCAATTTTATGATTATCTACCCGATTTTATAACTGAATATTGGTGGATATATTTAATAATTATAATTATAACAACTGCAATATTTGTATATTTTAAATATATCAAAAAAGGCAAAATTATACTTGTGCCAAAGAAAAAGGAAATTCCGCCATACGAATTTGCTATTCAGCAGTTAACAAAATTGAGAGAAGAACATCTTTGCGAACGTGGTCACGAAAAAGAATATTACACTCGACTAACTGATATTTTACGAGTCTATCTCGAAAAGCGATTTGGTATTAACGCTATGGAAATGACTACCACACAAATCATTTCAGTGCTTGAGAATAATGACGACACCAAGTCTCAGAATAAATATATGCGTCAGGTTCTTGAGATCGCTGATTTTGTTAAGTTTGCAAAAGTTCGCCCAATTCCAGACGATAATGTCAAATCGTTTCAATCTGCAATGCAATTTGTAGAAGAGACACGCCCCATTATTGTCGAACAAGAGCCTCACGACCAGAATACAGAGAATAATATTAACGATAACAACTTGGAAAAGGATAAATAATGGAATTTGCCCATCCTAATATATTATGGTTGTTTATGATATATCTGCCTCTTATTGTATGGTATATCATAAAGCAACGTAATGCCCACCCTGCAATGGGAGTGTCATCGGCACTTCCATATGCAAAATTGCCGCGTTCATTCAAAGAGTATTTAATGCATGGTTTGTTTGTGCTACGATTAGCTGTTATTGGTTGTGTCATAATAATCTTAGCGCGTCCACAAACACGAGATAGTTGGCGTACTTCTTCAACAGAAGGTACTGATATTATTTTAGCATTAGATATTTCGACCTCAATGTTAGCTCGCGACTTCAAACCGGATAGATTTGAAGCGGCAAAAGAAGTAGCAACAAAATTTGTCTCAGGAAGAGAAAGTGATAATATCGGTGTCGTTATTTTTGCGGGAGAAAGTTTTACAGCTGTACCTATGACCACCGATCGCGCTCTTATTGCAAACTATATCAGTAGCATAAAAATGGGTATGCTTGAAGATGGGACTGCAATTGGAGATGGATTAGCTACGGCAATAAATCGAATTAAAGATGGTAAGGCTAAGTCAAAAAGTATTATCTTATTGACCGATGGTTCAAACAACACCGGCGTTGTTGCGCCAAACACAGCCGCTGAAATTGCAAAAAAATTCGGCATAAAGGTTTATACCATTGGGGTCGGTCGCAATGGAATGGCACCAATGCCTCAACAAAACTATTATGGTGGCATTGACTATGTAAATATGCAGGTAGTTATAGATGAAGTGACTTTGAAAAGTATTGCATCAGCTACCGGAGGTAAGTATTTTAGAGCGACTAATAATAATGTCTTAAATGAGATTTTTGCAGAAATAGACCAACTTGAAAAAACGCAGATGGATGTTAAGCATTTCTCTCATACAGAAGATAATTATATGATATGGGCATGGCTGGCTATTGGATTATTTATTCTTGAAATAGTAATGCGCCATACAATTTTGCGTACAATTCCATAAATTATGACGTGACTATGTTTAGTTTTGCGAATCCACATTTACTATATTTATTATTGCTAATACCTATTGTAGCAATACTTTTTTTGCTGGCTCAAAAATCCCGATTACGTAAAATAAAAAAATTTGGACGTATTGAGTCATTACTTCCTCTTATGCCTAATGCATCCAAATATAAACCTTGGATAAAATTAACGCTACAACTTATTGCAATTTTGGCATTAGTAATTGTTTTGGCTCGACCACGTGCAGGAGCAAAAGAAGAAGTCTCAAATGTAAAAGGCATTGAAATCATGCTATGCGTCGATGTCTCCAACTCGATGCTCGCATCATCAAATGATGACCCCAATGGAATATCACGTCTACAGCGAGCTAAGTTTATCCTTGAGAAGCTGATAGATAAATTAGGCAATGACAAAGTCGGTCTAATTGTTTTCGCGGGAGACGCTTACACCCAATTACCGATTACTACCGATTTCGTATCGGCAAAAATGTTTCTCAATAGCATTGAGACCAATATGGTTCCAACACAAGGGACTGCCATTGGTGCCGCTATACAAATGGCTATGAACTCGTTTACTCCTGATGATAATACTCAAAAAGCGATTGTAATATTGACCGATGGCGAGAACTTTGAAGATGATGCTCTTGCCATGGCAGAGCAAGCAAATAAAAATGGAATATATATCGATGTCATTGGTTTGGGGTCATCAAAAGGAGCACCGATACCCATCAATGCCGGCGAAGGGATATTTCTAAAAGATGACTCCGGTCGCCCGGTTACCACTTATTTGAATGAAAAAATGGCTCAAGATATTGCCAAAGCAGGTAATGGTATATATGTATCAGGCAATAGCAACAGCGCAGTGACAGATATTGATGAACAATTAAAAACCATTGCGACAAGTGATCTTGAACGTATCGTATATACACAAAGTGCGGAACAATTTCCTTTGTTTGCTTGGATAGCATTAATACTGCTTGTATCTGATATATTTGTATTAGATAGAAAAATCGAATGGTTGAAAAAAATCAAATTTTTCAGTAAATAGATCTATGAAAAGATTGATTCTTATATATATATTATTTTTGGTCGCAACACCGGCATTTGTATTGCGCGCTGAAATTGACACATCTACTAAGAAAGAAAGAAATCTTATTAGAGAAGGGAACAAACATTACAATGACAAGAATTTCTCCGAAGCCGAAAAATTCTATCGAAAAGCATTGGACGAAAATGTCAATTCCGAATTAGCTGCATATAATTTGGCAACATCTTTATTGCGGCAATCCGGTAGTGCGGATCCAAATTCGGGAAACAATCCGATAAAAGAAGCGTCAGAAATATTTTCCGGATTATCACAATCTGCCAAAGATAGTAAGATTGCAGAATATTCGGCCTACAATATGGGAAATATTGCTTTTAATCAGCAACAATATCAACAAAGCATTGACTCATATAAAAAAGCACTCAGATTAAATCCTGATAATGATAAAGCGCGTCAAAATTTGCGTATTGCTCAATTAAAACTCCAAGAGCAACAAAATCAGCAACAAAATCAGCAACAAAATCAGAACAATAAGCAAGACAATAATCAAAATCAGGATCAACAAAAACGAGACCAAAATAAAGAGCAAAATAAAAACGAAAAACAAGATAAAGATAAAAATGACCCTCAACAAAATCAAGGTCAAGATAAAAAGGAGCAAAATAAAGAGCAACAACAGCCTCCTCGGCAGGAACAAGGTGGTATTAGTGATGCCAACGCTGCTAAAATATTAAAAACGATGGAGAACGAAGAAAATGCAACACGACGCAAAGTCAATGAGTTGAAGAAGCGAGAAGAGCAATCACAAAAACGTCGTACAACCAACCAATGGTAAGCATATCTAAGATGAAACGAACAATATCAATACTTACAATACTTTTTATCGCAACTATATCAGCGGTTGCACAAGTCTCGTTTTCGGTATTACCACCTCGACAGGTTATAGCCGGGAACAAGTTTGCCGTAACGTTTCGTGTGGCAAATGGAGATGGCACAAATCTGAAAGTGCCACAAATAGATGGTTGTACCCTTATATTCGGGCCATCAACTTCAACGATGCAAAGTTACCAAATGATAAATGGTAAAACCTCCTCCTCACGAACGACTGAATATACATATACTTATAAGGCAGAAAAACCGGGTAAATATACGATTGGTGAAGCTTCAATAACTATTGACGGCAAGCGCTATACGACCAAACCGGTTACTTTCACTGTATTGCCACCGGACAAATCTGCTCAAAGCGGTGGGTCAAATGTACGCGTGGACGATTATAGCACTCAAACATCAGACCAATCCGTTTCGGCAAATGACATTTTTGTCAGAATAATTTTGGACAAAACAAATGTATATGAACAAGAACCGATATTGTGTACAATAAAATTGTATACAAAATATCAAATTAGTTCATTTATGGCGACCGCACAGCCAAGTTTTGATGGTTGCTTAATACAAGAAATCGATTTGCAGCCAAGTCTTAATGATATAGAACATTATAATGGTCAGAATTATATGACTGCTATCTTGAAAAAATGTATTATTTTCCCACAGAAATCGGGCAAAATAACTATTAATTCAGGAAAATATGACATCTCCGTTGTGCAACACGAACGCTTTGGCGGATTTTTCGGAGGCTCTCGACCTGTGGAGAAAAAAATTAAAGTCAGCTCTAATTCGGCTACGATATATGTAAAAACACTTCCGACACCACAACCGGATGGATTTACCGGAGCAGTTGGCACATTCACGATTGACAGCAAATTGAGTAGCACTTCGTTCAGAACAAATGAGGCTGCATCATTGGTTTACACAATCAAAGGTACAGGCAATATTAAATACATCAAAGAGCCCGTTATCGATTTTCCCTCGGAATTTGAACAATATACCCCAAAGGGCGACATCAAGACATCTGTATCAGGCAGTAACGTTACCGGAAGTGTTATAGTCGAATATACTTTCGTACCGCAATCGGTTGGCGATTTTACAATCGGAGCTGATAAGTTTGTCTATTTTGATCCCAATAAAAAGCAGTATATCACATTGAATACCCCGTCCTATGATATTAATGTGGTAAAAGGTGTCGGCTCATCTACATCAAATGTAAGTAAGCAAGATGTTACGACCAAAAACAGAGATATTTTACATATTAAGATTGGAGATATAGATGTAAAGCAATACCATCCTCTTTTCATAATGGAGTCATGGTATTGGGCTATATATGTACTTTTAATAATAATTTTAATAGTATCAATATATACTCGCAAACAACATCTTAAAATCAACGCCGACGTACAAGGATTGCGCTTGGCGAACGCAAATAAAGTGGCTCGTCGTCGACTAAAAGTGGCTAAGTCATTTATGGATGCCCACCAAAATGATAAATTCAATGAAGAACTTATTCGAGCTACATGGGGTTTCCTAAGCGACAAATTATCAATCCCGGCATCTCAGCTTTCAAGAGAGAACATTTCAACAGAGCTGCTTGCCTATGGTGTACCGGAAGAATTGATTCAAAAATTCATATATGTGCTGGATGAAGCAGAAATGGCCCGCTACTCCCCCACCAACAATGATGACAGCATGAATGAATTGTATGCTAAAGCTTCCGAAGCAATGAATGCATTGGCAAATATTAAATCCATTAAACGATAATTGAAATGAAAAATATAATATCAATATTATTATATATTTTATTAGCTCCATTTTCCATAAGTGCATCAACTCTTGTTGAGCAAGCTGATTCTGCTTACTCAAATGACAACTATAAGGAAGCCGTTAAGCTATACAATGAAGTTATTAATACTGAGGGAACATCGTCTAATCTATATTATAACTTAGGTAACAGCTATTATCGGTTAGGCCAATTAGGAAAAGCGATCATTTGCTATGAGCGCGCTCTCATCCTCGACCCGACAAATGGTGATGCAAAAGCCAATTTACAATTTGTCAATTCCAAGATAACCGACAAACCTATAGATAGTGGAACTTTTATTTCAAATACTCTTGGAAAGGTTCTCAATCTTATGCACCCCAATACATGGGCAATGATGACATTGATTATATTCTTTGTGCTATTAATAGGTGTTGCACTATATATTTTCTCATCATCAATATTGGTTAGAAAAATTGGTTTCTTTGGAGGTCTTATCTCATTATTAATTTTTATAATCATGCTGATATTCTCATTTATGGCCGCAAACAAAGCCACTACTCACACCAATGCGGTTATAACAGTCCCGTCATCAATACTCAGCACATCTCCTCGACAGCCAAAAGACAGAACAGAAGAAGCTGTTCTTTTGCATGAAGGAACTAAGGTAGAGATTGTGGATTCAGTGACTTCTCGAAAAGACTCTATCACAGATAAATGGTATGAAGTCAAGATAGACCATACAAATCGAGCTTGGATAAATTCTTCGGCAGTCGAAAAAATATAGAGTTTGTAACAAATTAAGACTCAGCGAAATAACCACAATCGTTGAGTCTTAATTTTATAATATGTTTTATAACACATCCAATTTATGGTTGAAACATTTGTTTATGTCATATTTATTTTCTAAATTCACTCCAAAATCAAAAAAACATCATATTACTAACATAAAAACTTATAGTATCATGACAAAAACGATTTCATTCAACGACCTCCGTCGTATCAAAGACAGTCTTCCTGATGGCTCAATTCACAAAATTGCTGACAAACTTAATATAACAGCACAAACCGTACGCAACTATTTCGGTGGAAGTAACTACGCTTTTGGTAAAAATTGCGGTGTTCACATTGAGCCGGGTCCTGATGGTGGTATCGTAGTTCTTGACGACACGACCATTTACGATATGGCTGTTCAAATTCTTGAAGAACAACAAACACAAGAAAAATAATATCTTTATATGGCTGAAGATCGACTAATAACCCTTGCAATACATACTTATGAAAAGGCTGTAATGCTAAAATCCATTCTCGAAAACGAAGGGATTGAAGTTGTGTTGCATAATGTCAATCTTATTCAGCCAGTAGTATCTTCAGGCGTCAGAGTTCGTATTCATGAAAAAGATTTGCCTCTCGCCTTGCGAATTGTCGAGAATGCTGATATATTCTATAATAATGCAAATACGTCACTGAAACATCCCAATTCAGAAATACTCTTGCCTGTTGATTTTACCGAGCACTCAACGCGCGCATGCAATCTCGCTTTTCATTTAGCAAGGAAGCATGGCGCGTCGATTGTTTTATTACATAGCTATATCTCCCAAATTCATGCTAATGGATTTCAATTATCAGAAAATCGCACTTACGACTTTGTGGATAGCGAAGAGCGTCGTCGACTCAAGGCTGATGCCAAAAGTAAGATGACATCTTTCTGCAATAAGTTGAAAGAGTTGGTGAAATCCGGAATATTGCCTCCAGTGCAATTCACCTGTGAGATTCGAGAAGGTGTGCCTGAAGAGGTCATAACCACCTATGCGCACCAGATTAGTCCATTGCTTATTGTAATGGGGACTCGCGGATTCGGGAAGAAGGAGAAAGAACTCATCGGTAGTGTGTCAGCAGAAGTTCTTGACTCATGTCGAGTTCCGGTCTTAACAATTCCGGAGGCCATCGAAGTCAATAAAGTATCATCTTTTAAGCACGTCATATTTTATGCCGGGCTCGAACAAGATGACATCTTAGCTTTAGATGCTCTACATCGCTTCTTAGACGGAGAGCAATTGGAAATTACCATTGTCGGAATGCCACAGAAAAAGCGTGGTGCCGAAATTTCTTTGGCTATAGAGCGATTGACTGATTATTGCAAATCTCACTATCCTGAATTTACGTTTTCATCGCTACCTTTTGATAATGCAATCTCCGTCATCGACAAGTTGCATGACAGCATAGCAATCGATTTGATAGTGATGCCAAACAAGAAGCGGAATATGTTTGCGCGCCTTTTCAATCCGAACTTGGCTCACAAACTTTTGTTTAATGTTGACATTCCGATTATGGCTATTCCTGTGTAATAAAAAATATCGTATTTCATGGTAAGCTCATGCATTAATTGTGTGAGCTTACTTCGTTTTTATGCCTTTTTAATCGCCGACATTTGATTTCACAATAAATAAAGCGTATATTTGTATGATAATACTTTTCGTATGAATTTCAAGCTCGAATCAAAATATAAACCGACTGGCGACCAACCACAAGCCATTGTTCAATTGGTTGAAGGAGTGAGAGCCGGTGAGCCGGCTCAAACATTATTAGGAGTTACCGGCTCAGGCAAAACATTTACGATGGCTAATGTAATCGAACAAGTACAAAAGCCAACGCTGATACTAAGCCACAATAAGACATTGGCTGCTCAATTATATAGCGAATTCAAAGCATTTTTCCCTAATAATGCTGTCGAATATTTTGTGTCCTATTACGATTACTATCAACCCGAGGCATACATCCCATCCGTAGATAAATACATCGAAAAAGACTTGATGATCAACGATGAGATTGACAAACTTCGCTTAGCTACCACATCAGCGTTATTGTCCGGTCGAAAAGATGTCATTGTAGTGTCGTCGGTATCATGTCTTTATGGCATTGGAAATCCCGATGATTTTCACAGCAACGTCATTGAAATATCTGTTGGCAAAAAAATTGCTCGGAATGTGTTTCTTCGGCAACTTGTCGATGCGTTATATAGTCGCAACGAAATCGAATTGCAACGAGGAAACTTTAGGGTCAAAGGCGACACTGTCGACATTCGCCTTGCATACGAAGAAATCGTGCTCAGAGTAATATTTTGGGGCGATGAAATTGAAACAATCAGTACATTGCATGCCGAAGATGGCACCTCGTTAGGCAATCACGACCAATTCAAAATATTTCCGGCTAACATATTCGTAACGTCGAAAGAACGTGTCGGAAGTGCCATCGCTCAGATTGAGCTTGATTTAGGTGAGCAAGTGGGCTTTTTCCATAAAGAAATGCGCGAACTCGAAGCTAAGCGATTGTATGAGCGAGTGACCTACGATATAGAGATGATTCGTGAAATCGGACACTGCTCAGGCATTGAAAACTATAGCCGATATTTCGATGGACGCCAACCCGGCATGAGACCATTTTGCTTGTTGGATTACTTCCCCAACGACTTTCTGACGATTATTGACGAGAGCCATGTCACAATTCCTCAGATACGAGCTATGTATGGCGGAGATGTTGCCCGAAAAATGAATCTTGTGGAATACGGATTCCGACTGCCGGCAGCATTGGATAATCGCCCCTTGAAATTCAACGAATTCGAAGAATTAGCCAAACAAATTATTTATGTCAGCGCGACACCTGCCGACTACGAATTGGAAAAGAGCGAAGGCATAGTCGTTGAGCAAATTATACGTCCTACCGGACTGCTTGATCCGATAATCGAAGTTCGCAGTTCCATCAACCAAATCGACGACTTGATTGAAGAAATACAATTACGAATCGAGCAAAACGAACGAGTGTTGGTAACAACACTGACCAAGCGCATGGCTGAAGAGTTGAATGACTATCTCGCCAAATTAAATCTGAAAACAGCTTATATCCATAGCGATGTCGATACCCTTGAACGCATTGAGATATTAAATAATTTACGTGCCGGTGTCTACGATGTGCTAATCGGTGTCAATCTGCTTCGCGAAGGACTTGACCTTCCGGAGGTATCGTTGGTGGCCATTCTCGATGCCGACAAAGAAGGCTTCTTAAGGTCACATCGTTCTCTAACGCAAACAGTAGGACGCGCGGCACGCAACTTGAATGGTACCGTCATAATGTATGCCGATAAAATCACCGACAGCATGCAGCAGACCATCGATGAAACAAATCGTCGTCGATCATTGCAGCTTGCCTACAACGAGGAACACGGCATAACACCGCAAGCTATCGTAAAAGCCCACAATTCAATCATCGGCTCAAACCGCAAGAGCGACGAAACGCCTATCGCTGAGAAACCGCATGTACTTTACCAAAATGAATATACTCATGAGGTAAATATTGCCGCCGACCCAGTCGTTGCATATATGACCAAAGGCGACTTGCAACGTGCCGTAACTCGTCTGCGAACAGAGATGGTCGAAGCAGCCAAGAATATGGAATTTATGGAAGCTGCTCGCCTCAGAGACGAAATTATCAAAATGGAAGAACGTATTAATACACTCGCCGATTAATGAATCAGACATCAAATAATATCCCCCGACAACTTCCTCTCACCGCATGGCTGCCTACATCAGTAAAGGAGATGAAAGCCAGAGGCTGGGAAGGGGTTGACGTAGTCTTGTTTTCCGGCGATGCCTATGTCGACCATCCATCGTTTGGAGCTGCGATTATAGGACGTGTTTTAGAAGCGCAAGGTCTTAAGGTAGCCATTGTGCCACAACCTAATTGGCAGGATGATCTGCGCGATTTCAAGAAATTCGGTCGCCCTCGCCTGTTTTTCGGCATATCCGCCGGAGCCATGGACTCAATGGTAAATCACTATACCGCCAATCGCCGAAGACGAAGCGACGACGCTTACACACCCGACGGACGCCATGGTATGCGTCCCGACTACCCCACGATAGTCTATTCATCTATCTTGAAGAAACTCTATCCCGATGTACCTATAGTTGCCGGCTCGATCGAAGCATCACTTCGCCGTCTCTCCCACTATGACTATTGGCAAGATCGTCTCCGACCATCAATCATGTTGGATGCTCCGATTGATCTTTTGGTGTATGGCATGGGGGAACTTCCGATTATTGAAATAGTCAATCGCTTGAAGCAAGGCGAGAGCGTCTCATCGATGACCGACATCCGTCAAACGGTAATACTGTCACCTTCGACATCTATTCCCATAGCAGATGAAAATAATATCATCTTGAATGACTTCGAGACTTGTCTGAAGAACAAACGAGCACAAGCCGAGAACTTCAAACATATCGAACAGCAATCCAATCGTATGAACGGAGCTATATTGTGGCAGAAACATGGCACTAAAGTCGTGAAAGTAAATCCGATGTATCCTCCAATGACAACGCAACAGATCGACGCATCGTTCGACCTACCCTATACGCGTCTACCCCATCCACGATATAAGGGGAAAACGATTCCGGCATTCGAGATGATTAAATTTTCTGTAAATCTTCATCGCGGATGCTTTGGAGGGTGCGCTTTCTGTACCATATCAGCCCATCAAGGCAAATTTATCGCGTCACGAAGCAAAGAGTCAATCATAAGCGAAGTCAAAAAAGTGGTCACAATGCCCGGGTTCAAAGGTTATTTAAGCGACTTGGGCGGGCCATCGGCCAATATGTATCGAATGGGGGGCTACGACAAGTCGATGTGCGAAAAATGCCTCCGTCCATCATGCTTGCATCCCAAGCCCTGTCAGAATCTCAACAACGACCACGCGCCACTATTAGAGATATATCATGCAGTCGATGCACTGCCCGAAATCAAAAAATCATTTATCGGCAGCGGTGTCAGATACGACCTATCAATGCATCAAAATAGAGACGAAAAGACAAATCGGACAAATCGGATATACAACGAAGAACTGATTGCGTCGCATGTCTCTGGTCGATTGAAAGTAGCTCCGGAGCATACCGCCGATCATGTTCTCTCGCTTATGCGCAAGCCATCATTTGCGTTATTCTATGAGTTCAAGAAAATTTTTGACCGAGTGAACCGAGCACAAGGCTTAAATCAGCAATTAATCCCATATTTCATCTCAAGCCACCCCGGATGCAAAGAGATTGATATGGCCGAATTGGCGGTGACTACACGAGATCTGAATATGCACCTTGAGCAAGTGCAAGACTTCACTCCTACTCCGATGACGCTCGCGACCGAGATATACTACACTGGCATTCATCCCTACACCGGCGAAAAAGTATATACCGCGACATCCAAAAACGACAAGCTCGCTCAACGCAAATATTTCTTCTGGTACGACCCTGCATATCGTAATGATATAACCAAATCATTAACTCGATTGCAACGTCCTGACTTAATAAAGAGACTATTCACCCACAGGAACAAAAAGTAATATAATCCTAATTTTAATAATAATCGTATGTATAATTTAATTAAGCCAATCATTATGTCGTCTGCATTGGTTATGACCACAGTGGCATGCACCGGAGGCGGCAGTCAAGCAGAGATTGTCGACAAGCCGGAAGTGCAGATTGTCGATAGAGTTTTTTCGCCGGAGGTGCTTGAAGCGCTCGGACGAGTTACCAATCCCGTTGTATCTCCCGATGGGACAAAAATCTTGTTTGGAATCTCCTATGAAAGTGTAGAGCAAAACAAGAGCAACAACGACCTCTATGTAATAAACATCGACGGCACAAACCAACAGCGCATCACTTATACCCCATCATCCGAAAGCAATGCCGTGTGGATCGATGGCGGAAATAAGATTGCATTTGTGTATGCCGAGAATGGCGTTCCGCAAATGTGGGTAATGAATGCCGACGGCACAAATCGTAAAGTCGTAAGCGACATCGAAAAAGGCATCGGCGGCTTCCTCCTGTCGCCCGACGAAAGCAAAGTATTGCTGATTTCAAATGTGAAATACAGCCAAACCGCTCAAGACGTCTACCCCGACCTACCGAAAGCCACCGGTCGCATCATCGATGACTTGATGTATAAGCATTGGGATGAATGGGTCACTGAAATTCCCCATCCTTTCCTCGCTGACTTCGACGGCTCAAAGCTCGGCAACATCGTTGACTTGATGCAAGATGAGCCTTACGAAAGCCCGATGAAACCTTTTGGTGGCGTCGAATCGTTTGCTTGGGCTCCTGATGGCAAGCAACTCATCTATGTGTCGCGCAAGAAAGTAGGTATGGAATATGCCGTATCGACCAACTCCGACCTCTACTGCTACGACATCGAGAGCAAAACCACCACCAACCTTACCGAAGGTATGATGGGCTACGACACCACTCCCGCCTATTCTCCCGATGGCAACTACATCGCATGGCTTTCGATGGAGCACGACGGATATGAGTCAGACAAAAATCGCATTTTCATTCTCGATCGCACATCAGGCGAGAAGATCGACCTCACTATCGATTGGGACTATACCGCCGATGCTATCGCATGGAATAAAGACAGCAAGTCGATCTACTTCATTGCTGCTCACCAAGGCGTGACACCGATATTCAGCGTCGACATCACAACACGCGAGATTAAGACCATTGCCGACGGCATCTGCGACTACGCAGCCCTCGCCCCTGTCGACAACGAAACTCTCGTCACAATGCACCACTCGATGATAGCTCCCAACGAGATCTACTCAGTCAAAAATCGCCAAGTGACCAAGCTCACCAACGTAAACACCGAGTTGCTTGCTCAAGTCGACATGCCCACAGTCGAAAAGCGCTTAGTACCCACTACTGACGGCAAAGAGATGACTACTTGGGTAATCCTTCCCCCAAACTTCGACAAGAGCAAGAAATATCCCGCCATCCTATACTGCCAAGGAGGTCCCCAACAAGCTGTAAGCCAATTCTGGAGCTATCGCTGGAACTTTGCCGCAATGGCCTCGCAAGGCTATGTAGTCATCGCTCCCAATCGTCGCGGTCTCCCCGGCTTCGGCACCGAGTGGAATGCCCAAATCTCAGGTGACTATGGCGGTCAGAATATGAAAGACTACCTCAGCGCAGTCGACTATATGAAGCAAGAGCCCTATATCGATGGTGAACATATCGGAGCCGTAGGAGCAAGCTATGGCGGATTCTCAGTCTATTGGCTTGCCGGCAACCACAACAAGCGTTTTGCCTGCCTCATAGCTCATGCCGGTATCTTCAACACCGAATCACAATATCTTGAAACCGAAGAAATGTGGTTTGCCAACTGGGATCTCGGAGGTCCGTTCTGGGACAAGAGTAATGCCGTGGCACAGCGCACATTCAGCGAGTCGCCCCACCGCTACGTCGACAAATGGGACACCCCCATCCTTATCACTCACGGCGAATACGACTTCCGCATCCTCGCCTCACAAGGCATGATGGCATTCAATGCCGCACGATTGCGCGGAGTACCTGCCGAAATGTTGATATTCCCCGATGAAAACCATTGGATTCTCAAGCCACAAAATGCCATGATGTGGCAGCGAGTATTCTTCCGCTGGCTTGACCGTTGGCTGAAACCAAGCGCCGACAGCTCTGCAACCGAATAATTTCCCCAAAACAGACACAAAGTAATAGCGGCACTGCCCTCAATTGGATAGTGCCGCTATTCATTTACCATAAAATTCAAATTACTTAGAGCGAGATTATCTCCATTCTTTGTCGACATCATCGGCTGAAGCGTATGCGCCATTCAAGCCTCCGAGGTTCAATAACAACTTATAGATACATAATATTTTTCGATATCCAGTACTATTGCCGACGAGAAATAGTGATCAAAATGACTCACACCAATCCGGCTACATCGGCAGTGAGCCCGTCGGCAGAGCGAATGCTTTCAACAGAGCTTTGGACGGCAGGTATAGCAAACGGGCCAAATGTTGCACCTACCGGATAGTAAACTCGGAAATCATTTTTGACACTTGAATCCCAAGTCACCACGCTTTCGCTCTCGGCAGTGAACACTCCAGAGCCAT
>CAZWWS010000007.1:0-54059 GCA_964637445.1 uncultured Muribaculum sp. | reverse complement strand
GAGTTGGTGCTCTCGCGGCTTTTGTGTAAATATTTATGGATGGATTATTCTTCGCGGCGGTCGTCGTTGCGACGGTTGTTGTCGCGACGTGGGCCACGATTGTTGTCACGACGTGGGCCACGATCGCCATCACGGCGAGGACCACGATCGCCATCGCGACGCTGTGGACGCGGAGCGCGTTCACGCTCTACATAGCCTTCGGGCTTTTCTTGGAGCGCGCGCATCGACAAGCGATATTTGCCTGTCTTCTTATCGATTTCGATGAGCTTAACCTCTATGGTGTCGCCTTCCGAAAGGCCTGAGTTTTCCATCGAGTCAAGACGTTCCCAGCTTATCTCTGAGATGTGGAGGAGTCCGTCGCGGTTGGGCATAAACTCTACGAATGCGCCAAATTCCAATATTGAGCGAACTTTACCGGTGTAAACTTTGCCTTCTTCGGGAAGCTCTACGATGGCGTTGATCATAGCCAATGCTTTGTCGATAGAGTCTTTGTTGGCAGCAGCTACTTCGATGTATCCTTGCTCGTCGATTTCGTCGATCGATACAGTAGCGCCACTCTCTTCTTGGATGCCTTGGATGATCTTTCCGCCCGGGCCGATAACCGCACCGATAAGGTCTTTAGGTATGGTCATGGTCACGATGCGAGGCACATGAGGCTTGTAGTCTTCGCGAGGTGCGGGGATTGTCTCGTTGATGATATTGAGGATGTGCAAGCGTCCGTCGCGAGCTTGGAGAAGGGCTTTTTCGAGCACTTCGTAGCTCAATCCGTCGCACTTGATGTCCATTTGTGTTGCAGTGATACCATCTACTGTTCCGGTCACCTTGAAGTCCATATCACCGAGGTGGTCTTCATCGCCGAGGATGTCGGAGAGGATCGCATATTTCACGTTGTCGGTGTCGGAGATGAGTCCCATAGCGATACCGGCAACAGGCTTTTTCATCTTCACACCTGCGTCGAGAAGCGAGAGTGTACCAGCACAGACGGTGGCCATCGACGATGATCCGTTCGACTCAAGGATGTCGCTGACGATGCGGCAAACATAGGGGAAGTCTTCGGGGAACATACGCTTCAACGCACGATGTGCGAGGTTGCCGTGACCTACTTCGCGACGACCTACGCCACGAGTTGGCTTAGCTTCGCCGGTAGAGAAGGGAGGGAAGTTGTAGTGGAGGAGGAAGCGTTCGCGACCTTGGTTGAGCACGTCGTCGAGAATCTTCTCGTCGAGCTTGGTGCCAAGGGTCACAGTAGCGAGAGCTTGTGTCTCTCCGCGAGTAAACACAGCCGATCCGTGAGGTCCGGGAAGATAGTCGGTCTCGCACCAGATGGGGCGAATTTCGGTAGTCTTACGACCATCCAAACGGATGCCTTCGTCAAGGATGCAACGGCGCACAGCTTCGCGCTCTACGTCGTGGTAATAGCGCTTCACCATGTTGGTCTTTTCCTCTTGTTCTTCCTCTGAGAGAGAAGCGATATACTCGTCGCGGATAGCGTCGAACGAGTCTTGACGCCAGTGCTTGTCGGCGCATCCGGCTTTTGCTACGGCGTAAGCCTTATCGTAGCACTTGTCGTGCACATCCTTGCGGAGCTCTTCATCGTTCACTTCGTGGCAATATTCACGCTTTGCTACGCCAACGGCTTCAGCCAATTCCATCTGAGCCTTGCATTGCTCTTTGATTGCAGCGTGAGCAGCCTTGAGGGCATTGAGGAGGTCGGTTTCCGACACTTCGTCCATCTCACCTTCCACCATCATGATATTGTCGTAGGTAGCACCTACCATGAGTTCCATATCAGCCTTTTCAACTTGCTCGAAAGTGGGGTTGATAACGAACTCGCCATCTACGCGAGCCACGCGCACTTCCGAAATCGGGCCGTTGAAAGGTATATCTGAAACAGCTATTGCAGCCGATGCTGCAAGACCGGCCAATGCGTCGGGCATATCCACACCATCCGACGAATACATAGTAACGTTGACAAACGTGTCAGCGTGATAGTTGTCGGGGAACAAAGGACGAAGCACACGGTCGACCAAACGTGCTGTCAAAATTTCATAATCTGAAGCGCGACCCTCTCGCTTGAGGAATCCGCCGGGGAAACGCCCGAAAGAAGAGAATTTCTCTTTATATTCTACTTGAAGGGGCATAAAGTCCACATCCTCACCGGCTTCCTTAGCCGATACAACAGTTGCCAAGAGCATCGTATTGCCCATGCGCAACTCAACCGCTCCATCGGCTTGCTTTGCTAACTTTCCGGTCTCAATCGTTATCTCACGACCGTCGCCAAGCACGATGGTTTTCTTAATTGGATTTACCATAAATATTTATTCTAATTTCTTCTTGTAAAAAATCATGCAAAATTACGCAAAATCCCTCTGACTACCAACTTATAACTATTAAAAAACTGTATCATCGGCAAAATCGCGCAAAAATTTCGGCTTTATCGACAACCATCGTATCACTGCAATGCCATCGCACACAGCGTCACCGCCACTACCCCAACGAATAGCAGTGCATTGATTTTCCAAGTTTTCGCATCATCAAGGCAAACATCCTTATGAAAAATCTGTTGCACAATTTTTCGACTGAGCGAAGCGGCAAACGTAGCGACAAAATACACTACCACAAACGTCAGCCCCGACCCCAAGTTCATAAATCGATTGATACCCCACACCAATCCATAAGCGATAATTAAGCCCACCACCACTGTCAAGAGGTAATAGGCTATATATGAAGCTGATATTTTCATCGGTTATCCCTTTCGATTTTTCACTTGAGCACCAATTGTTGATGCAAGTATCAACAAACATGCTACGGCTATAAGAGCGATATTAGGTCCATCGATGATTTGCATCACAACCGCTGCAATCACCAACACGACGGAGACTATATACAATCCACGCAAAGCCTTGCCGACTCCGGGCGCAAACATTCCTCGTCCCTCTTTATACTCGATAACGTGCGAAATGAGCATACATACTATTAATACCGCCAAACTACTCCACGTCCAAATCGCAAAGTCGCCACTAAGCGAAAAAGCGAACGAAAACACTGAAATCAAGCCCACAATTTTGGCAACACTATACAATTTTTCCATTTCTATGTTTATTTTTTGATTATTAATTCGTTGATATATTCCACCATTGCATCGCGATTGCGGCAACTCATCATATATGCTTTGCCATCGTCCATCTTCAGGACAAACGCCCCTCGATAATCGCCGACATAAGCTCTATACGCACCAATCGTGTCGTTGGTAAATCGTCCGAGAAATCCGAATACGCCACCACTGCCTATCAGCCTAAGGTCTGAGCCGTTTGGAGCGCAACCCTCAGCGGCTACGACATGGTTGAGAGCGAAGCGACGTCGACCGATCCACATCTTCAATATGAGTTCGGAATCGGTCACCTCAATACTCCTCGGCGACATACACAAGCAATAAATTATCGCAATAGCCACAACAGCCAAAAACACGATACTCATCGCCTCAACACCAACCGACATCACCATTGCACACGCGATAGCTACAAGTGCCAACGCCATGCACGTAATCGTCCACACAGTGCCACTCCATGCCACTTTTGCTTTCATAATCTCGATGCATTTAGCTATTATTTACAAATATCGGGAATATTACACATATATCCAAACAAATTGTGCAGAAAGCGAAAAAAGCGCATCACCGCTATGAGTTTTCAGAGTGAGATGCGCTTTTGTGTTTCAGATCAGCGGTTTTATTTCGGGTCGAGCGTAATCACACGATAATTGTTTTGTTCGTTCAATTGCTTAATAAATGCCTCAACGTCATCAACCGTTATAGCACTAAGAGTATCAATCAATTCGTTGAACGTGTCGACGCCATTGAACGTATATCCTTCGATAGCTGCCAACCAGCCGCTATTGAGTTCCCGCTTTTCTTTGGCCTCTTTCACCATAAACTCTACGGCTTTTTTCAGCTCCTCGGGTTGCACATTCGACTCAGCGGCCTTAAATTCGGATGCGATGTAGTCGAGCACCTCTTGCTTAAACTCGGGCTTCATCGGGAACGCTGTCTCAACAAATGCGTTCGGCGAACCGATGCGGCTCATGTAGCCATCGGCGCTTATCGAATACACCGCGCCCATCTCTTCTCTCACTTTCTTGTGGAAACGACCATCCAAAACGCTACCGGCTATCGCTGCCAGCTGACGATTTTTAATCGTGTAAGGAAGTTGTGCCGATGCTACGACACACACCCAAGTCTGAGGTGTTTCCATCGCTGTGGTAAATTCACACAACTCGCGACCGAGCTTCATTTCCAATGTCGGGTCAACCTCTACGGTAGCTGCCACCGCCGAGGCATCGCCGGGGAGAGTAGCAATATATTGCTCCACGAGAGGACGAAGCGCAGCCTCATCTACATTGCCGATAAACACAAACGTATAGTCGGCGGCATTGGCCGTCATGCGCTTGCATAGGTCAAGTATTCCTTCGCGTCGGGCAGCTTCTACATCGGCTGCGGTGAGCATGTGCTTTCGCTCATTCTCGTAGCATGAGCTGCGGAGAGTCTTGCCAAACACAAATTCGGGAGTAGTCTCGCGATTACGCAACACACCGGCATACATATTTTGAGTTGCCGTATACTCATCCTCGGCGAGATTGAGTCCGGCAAAGCTCATATATATCAATTCCATCAGCGTGGGCAAATCTTGCGGAGTCGATGTGCCGCTCACTTCACGAGTATAGTCTGCCAGATTGAACGACACCGACACTTGCTTGCCTGCGGTGTATTTTTTCAAATCCGTATTTGTATAGGTGCCCAAACCGAATTTCTGCAACGCCAACGGCATGAACTTCACATCGGCAGCCGAATCATCGGCTATAGCCGAATATCCGCCTTTGGCCACGGCGGAAAACAAGATTTCATTGTCCTTGAACGTGGTAGGCTTCACAAGTACTTTTACGCCATTAGAGAGAGTCCACTCCGTAGCACCCCACTGCTCGTCGGTGCGTTCCGACACAATGCTGCCCTTAGCCGGCAGGTTGGGTATCAGCGGCTCGCTCTTCATCTCATCGACATACGGCTCGATGGTCTCAGCATCCACATCAGCTATCACCTTGGCAAGCTCAGCCTCGGTGGGAAGAGTGTAGCCCTCTTTTTCGGGTTGCATCACCATCATCGCGCGATTGTCGGCCGTAATCATCTTGGCAATAGCCATATTTATAGCCTCTACCGGTATCTGGTTGACCAACATTTGCACCAACTGATACTCGGTCTCGATGCCGGGAATAGGCTCATTGTCGAGGAAGTTTTCCACATATTCGTTCACATACTCCTCATTCTGACGATTGGCGCGGTCGTTATATTTCTTTTCGATGCGTGAGAGCAATTCGCTTTTGGCTCGTTCGTATTCGCCTACGGTAAATCCGCCACGCTGTGCACGCAACAACTCTCTATAAGCCGACGCCAAAGCCGCCTTAGTGTCAGCACCCTTAACCACCACCGACAGCGCGAGAGCATCTTTGGTCTTTGCCACGATAAACTTGTCGTAACCGAACGAAGCTTGCAAGAAGCTCGCATCGGGCTTCGACGCAATCTCAGCCAAGCGGGCATTGAGCATACGCGACATCACCGACATCATATAGTCGAACACAAGATATTGCGCATCGCCTTTCATCTCGGCCGGAATAGCGGCTTGCTTGAAATACAGCTCCACTACCGATACCGACATCTCCTTATCGGCACCAATACCGTAGAGCGTACCCTCATTATCAGCCACCTCTTGATATTCTCGCGCCGGAGCATCAGCCGGCATCACTATCGGCGAGAACATCTTCTTTATCTTAGCCTCTATGCTATCCACATTGATGTCGCCCACCACAATCACACCTTGCTGGTCAGGACGATACCACGCATGATAGTAGTCGCGCAATGCCTGATAAGGGAAATTGTCGACCACTTCCATCGTGCCGATTGGGAATCGCACACCATATTTGCTGTCGGGCATGATCTTGGGCAACAACGCCTCATACAATCGCTGAGAGCCTACGTTGCGACTGCGCCACTCTTGATGTATCACACCGCGCTCGGCATCGATCTCCTCGTCGGCCAGCAACAGAGCATTTGCCCAGTCGTGAAGTATCAACAGACATGAGTCTTGCACCGACTCGCGAGCCACAGGCACGTTGGAAATGTTGTAGACCGTTTCTTCCCAGCTTGTGTAGGCATTAAGGTTCTGACCGAATCTCACCCCTATACCCTCAAGATATTTTATAAGCGAATCGCCGGGGTAATTTTTCGTTCCATTAAAACACATGTGTTCGAGGAAGTGAGCCAATCCGCGCTGATTGTCCTCTTCGAGCATCGAACCCACTCGCTGAGCGATATAGAAATCCGCCTGCCCCTTGGGCATCTCGTTGTGACGGATATAATAGGTCAACCCATTGTCCAACTTTCCGACTCTCACCTGAGGATCGGTCGGCAACGGCATCTGCGCCATCGCAGTAGCCATAGTGGCAACCAACACTGCGGTCACCACCAAAATTCTTTTCATAAATTCTATTGTCATTACTTATATAATTATTGTTTTTGCAACATAGTTTGCGCACTAAGTACGAGCACAAAGTTACAAATTATTATTAAACACACTCTCTTTTATTACAGAAATTATCTGTTCATCTTTTTTTGCTTCATCATTATCATATACACAATATCCGATTTCTTCTCGACTGACAGTCTTTGAACAACCCCCATTGCATAATGGCATAATACGGCATTGCCGACAAATTTCTTTCAGTTCCCGCTTTTCATTTCTATGACTAAAACGAGTTCCGTTTTCCACTATATCACCATCTGCCGATAGAAATCCGTCTCTCACCTCTTTATCAAAATCTATTACAGTACATTTATATACGTTTCCATTATAATTCACTACAGCCGAATGTATTCGGTCGGCATAGCATATCGATGTTACATAATCCGATGGTTTAGGAGCATGAAATATTCCAATCTTCTTAAATGCACTTTTCAAATTCCATAATTCATCTGAAATATCTCCCTTTTCACTATCTTGCCACACTTGTTGCAAAGCGATTTGCAATTTTTGTCGTAATGGTTCTTCTAAATCTTCAAAATATTTCGGTATTTCATACGCACTATTCAGATTTTCATGAGTCAGATTAATCCGCAAAAGCACATTGAGTCCATACCTAAGAAGCATTTTTACATTCGCCACTATTGTATCAAACGAATTTATCCAACGCGAAACACGCGTTTTGTTATGGTTTTCGCGTCCCCCATCAAGCGTAATTTGGAGTATCCCACAATTACATGTCGCAAGATACTCGACCATCGACCGAGTGAATAGAAATCCATTCGTTGTAAATGATACAATATATTCTTTCCCATTCTTTTCGCTTTCTATTTTGGTATACTCTATCAGAGGCTTCACCACAGAGCCAAACTCCATCAATGGCTCACCACCAAAAAAACGACAATTCCAATCTCGGATATCGAACTAATATATTTAAGATCAAACGTTTCACTCTATCAATCGTATCAACCGCCATGCGTTGTGATGCTTTGTGAGTTTCATAGCAATACCAGCAGCGGACTATTATTAGGATTATAAGCATCCGTATTAGCCACAATTCCACACTTGCGAACTGATAGATTGGCAACAACTATCGGCTCAGATGTTCCGCCTTTTGCCATACCGGCCTCATTCGCAGAAATCTGCGTTGCTTCAAGCTCAGAAACAAACGCGTCAAAAAAATCTTTTTTCATACCTTATTTATCTTAAATTCTTAGTTTTACTGCTTTTTTCGCTTGAATCGACTTAAAAACGCATCCAATCTGCCCATCTTATAGTCTTCGTAATATAACCCACAAGCACAAATGATTCCTATTACAATCACTATAATTCGACCTGTTTTTTCCAGTCCGCCAAAAGTCAAAAGCAATATACTTATCACTCCAATAACTCGTGATAGTGTTCCTATTACGTTCATAGAGCAATTAATAATCTTCACATACTACATCATTCATGGCTGAAAATACTAAACTCATAACAAATGAAGCGCCTAATGTCGTTGGGGCAGCAACAACACCTGTCAACCATCCTAATGCCGTAACCCCGGCCATGCATAATTCATGAACACCGGCAACTTTAGGCCTCTTTCCTCGCGACATTGTCTCTTCCTCGTAAACTTTCACATATCGGTATTGACCTGTCTCCACATTAAATTCGACATCAAAGATCGGAGTTCCTTCTTCATCAGTAAGAGTATAGTATTCTCCGTTTTTTTCAAAGTAGAAAAAGCCTTCTATTTCACCATTTTCACGAGATATACCGCCGGCAATTCTGTCTGCATTCTCATTTGAAGGAATCATATATGTATATAGTTCCTTTTCCGGATCTGAAATTCCCTCAATTTCATCAAAGTTCCACTCATTTTCTACAGTCGCACGAGAAAGTACATTTCCATCAGAAAGAAAATCGCGCAAACTATCAGCAATATCGCTATCACTTGCGATTTTCTCTACTACGACATCAATGTACTCAGAATCCGACGTCGATTCCACAACTTCATCATCATCATTACTACAAGCGGTAAATGCAACAAACGCAGAAACCGCAACTGCCATTGAGACAGCAAAAATTACTTTCTTCATTGTTTTTAATTTTTAATTAATTATTATTGGTCTATAACCCTTGACATATATACTTCATCGTCTTCTGATAAAACCATAACATAATCTATTTCATCGTCAAATATTGGAGAAATAAAATCTGACATACTCCCCATTGATATATTGGACTCGTGATATACCACAAAAACTTCATTATCATAAATTGAAAGTACCATATTTTCACAGAATATATATGGATTTAATCCTATGTCATAATAAACATTGGTAGACTCATTTGCAAAGCGTCTTCCGATACGAATTTTATCATTTTTCGTACCGGGATTATCCTCAGCATTCATTATGCCACTAAACATAAATAAAATCGCAAGTATTAAAAATCGTGTCATATCAGTAATTTTAGCGATGCAAATTTACACCGCCAACAAGCTGATATTCAAGCAATTTTATGTGCATTTCAATGTGCAGGAGTGTGCATTTTAGTGTGCATTTTCATAGATTATACCAAAACATTTCATTATCATTATATTACATCTAAATTACAATGTTCTTATAAATTTATCCCAATCATCAGGAGACCCCTCTATATTAAACACTTTAGAATATAGTCGTCGTCGAGCCGAAGATACTGTTTCTTTCGTTTTACATATTAAAGTAGCAATACTTGATGGAGCAAATCCTAATTTAATTAACATACTTATTTTATATTCTTGTTCTTTTATCTCGTATGTTAACGACATTAATGCATCTCGAAAATTTGGAAATTCATTTAATACTTCATTTTCAAGTTCTTTCCAATCTTCCTTACGCAACATTTTATTATCGTCCCTCAATACCAATTGAATTTTTCCATATATTGTCGATTCAGAAATACGCTCTAATGCTTCAGCATGTCTACGTATATCCATTCGAGCTAATTTATTTGCCGCTTCTAATGTTTCTTTCTGTTCCTCTATTTTTACTTTTAATTCATTATTATAATTCGAAATATCTCTTAATTGTTTTTCTAATCTTAATATTTTTTCTGTATTCTCCGCTATAAATTCTTCGCTTCTCTCATGATAGTCTTTTTCCATTCGATGCAGTTTTTCGACGGCAATCCTATGCTTCATTCGTCTATTTTTCGCATATAAAATGACTATATAAATTATCCCTACTAATATTAATATTACAATAGCCGCACCAATGAGCCAATACCACATCTTTTTATTTTCAGTTTTGAGTCGATTATTTTCTTTCTCACGCAGATGGTAGTTATATACTGCATTAATTCGGCGCATTTCTTCTGTCTTAGTTTGCTTTTCAACCGAATTTCTATAGTCTAAGAAATTTTCAGCATATTCCATTGCTTTTTGTGGATTCTTACGCTTAATTTCAATTTCCGCTAATCTTGCATATGAACTGGTTTTATGATAAATATTTCCTACTTGGAGTAATTCTTTAGAATATATCTCAGCAGAATCTAATTGCCCAATCATATAATAATATATTGCCGCTTCAGACAAAACCAATCCTTTATCAATGTCTGCATGCGAATACATACACTTATCCAAATATGATTTTGCTTTCGGATAATCCCCCAAGTCAATATATAAACCAACTAACTGACTATATATCATTGGAGCGACTCTACTATCAACGCTTTTATCAGTTGTCATTTCTAATGCTTTACAATAGTAATAAATTGCAGTATCAGGTCTCTCAGTAAATGCATACATATCGCCTAATGACGTAAGATCATATATCAAACTTAAACTATCTTTTTCTTCTACAGAACATTTATACGAGTGATTATACATTTCCAAAGCCAAATCATATACTCGCTGATGCGTATATAATTCACCCATTTGGCTGTAGGTGACTCCTTCCAGATGCTTGTCGCAACCGGATTGGGTCAACACATCGAGTGCTTTCTGGAAGTAGTCGAGTGCTTGGGGAGCATCGCCCAAATCGCGATACACACTACCGCCATAGTAGTAAGCTTTGGCAAGCTCGCGGTCAGATCCATGGCTTTCGTAGTATTTTATCACCGGAACGATAAGAGAGTCGGTGGTGTGAGTGACATACGAGCGATCGTCGGCCATCACTTTCAGCAGCCGATAATAGTTCATATCGCGAGCGCCATATTGTCGCTCCAAGGTATCTATACGATTCAAGCTGTCGACAGCCTGCGACACCTCTCCGGCAGTCAACAGACTATCCACCAAAGTAAGCTCGCGAGAGTGTCGGCCTCCGCAGCTCCACAGCGACAACATCGCCAATCCGATCAGAAATACAATTAAATTTCTCATGTATATGCCACAAAGTTACAACTTAGCTCGGAGATATGAAAGAGATTTGCCTTTAGAATATTCTCTACTTTTTCGCTAACTTTGCAGCCATGATGCGTATCTTATTTCTATATATCACCATACTTTCGGCTGCAATCGCAGCTCAGGCTCAACTATTATACACCGACACGATAGCCGACGACTCCGACATCCTTGCATCGCGATTTCTACCCGACCTGTCGCAGGAGCATATCGATAGCCTTATGCTTATAGTCGACCCAACCGCGCTGTCGACACGGCGACTCACCGACAGCGATTACCGCACAGTGGCCGAAGAGCTCGGCATCGAGATAGCAGCAATGAAAGCGGTGGTAGAAATCGAAGCCGGCGCCTCACATAAGGGGTTTTATCGTCCGGGAAAACCGATCATCAACTTCGACCTTGCGATGTTTCGCTCATTTGCCCGGCGCCGCGGCATCGCGTTATCGAGCTTTGTCAAATCTCATGCCGTGGTGTTTGCTTCGCCCAACGGCCGCAAATATGGCTCATACCAAGCCGCTCAATATGCCCGATTGGAAGCAGCAATGGAGATCGACTCCACGACGGCCATCTACGGCACATTTTGGGGAATGTTTCAGATCGGCGGATTCAATTGGAAAAAGTGTGGAGCCAAGTCGCCGGAGGACTTCGTGAGACGCATGAGTAGCTCGGAGCATGAGCAACTCGAACTGTTCGCTCGCTTTCTGACGTCGACCGACCTTGTGAAGTATCTCCGTGCACACAATTGGACCGAATTTGCCCGTCGCTACAATGGTCCCGGCTTTGCCCGCCACGCCTACCACACACGTTTGGCGCGCTCTTATGCCAAGCACAAAAAGAAATAGGGAAGATAACCCTAAGCCATCTTCCCTCCATAGTTTTTTATCGTGAACTGATTTTTACTTAGCTACCTTTTCGAGGATAAGCACAAGCTGCTTCCAGAACTTTTCGACTGCAGGGATGTGCATTTTTTCCGACGGAGAGTGTACGCCGCGGAGAGTCGGACCGAACGACACCATATCCAAATGAGGGTATTTCGATAGGAACAATCCGCACTCCAATCCGGCGTGGATAGCCTTAATGGCAGGCTTCTCGCCAAAGAGTTCCTCGTAGGCATCAGAAGCTATGTTCATTATAGCCGAGTCCATGTTGGGAGCCCATCCGGGATAGCCGTCTCCATGGCTCACCTTTGCTCCGGCGAGCAAGAACAGAGCCTCCACTTGGCGAGCGATGTCCCACTTGCGCGACTCTACCGAGCTACGTTGGCTGGTGGTCACCAATATCTGATTGCCGTCGAGCATCTTCACCGAGGCCAAGTTGGTCGAAGTCTCTACGAGACCTTCAAGGTCGTGGCTCATCGAGATCACGCCATGAGCACAGCAGTAGAGCGAGCGCACCAGGCGGTCGGTGGTGTCGGCATCGATAGCATATTCAGGCTTATCAGCCGTAGCGAGCGAGAGCTGCATTGTGGGGTCGGTCGCATGATATTCGTTCTCCACTTCAGCCACATACTTATTGAATGCCACTACCACAGCTTCCTTGTCGGCCGACTTCACACCGAAGGTGGCATGAGCGTCGCGAGGGATGGCATTGCGCAAGTTTCCGCCACCGATTGTGGCGATCGCAATACGATGATCAGCTGAAAGGTTGAAGAGGAAACGAGCGAGGAGCTTGTTGGAGTTGGCTCGTCCTTCGTGTATGTCACAACCTGAGTGTCCGCCACTTCCGCCAGCGATGGCAAAGTTGAAGTAGTGGAAGTCGGCCGGAGCGAGTTCGCGCTTATAGTCGAACGTAATTGTGGTGTCGACACCGCCGGCACATCCCACAAACAATTCGCCATCATCCTCAGAGTCGAGGTTGAGCAGAATCGAGCCTGAAATCATACCTTCGCCGAGATTGTTGGCACCGGTCAATCCGGTTTCTTCATCGACGGTAAACAATGCTTCGACGGCACCTATCTTAAGATCCTTGTCGACCATCACAGCAAGAGCGGCAGCCATACCGATACCATTGTCGGCTCCCAAAGTGGTGCCATCGGCATGAACCCACTCGCCATCTACGATGGTAGTGATAGGATTGTTTTCAAAGTCGAACGATTTGTCGTTTGACTCACACACCATATCCATGTGAGCTTGCAGTATTACAGTAGGAGCAGCCTCACATCCGGCCGAAGCAGGGCGCGACATTACCACATTGCCTATCGCATCAGTCTTGACTGCAATATTATTTTTCGCAGCAAAGTCGAGTAAATATTGACGAATTTTTTCCTCCTTCTTTGAAGGACGGGGTACTTTGGTGATTTCATCGAAAATCGACCAAATCAGTGTTGGTTTTAGATCTTTGATTGTCATAGTGAATTAATGTATTAGAGATGAATTTTTATGTTCAATAAGTCTCGCCAAAAGAGAAATAATGTTAAAATTCCTCGAATTGGCACCCTAAGTTACAAAATAAAATTTAGATATAACGAATATTTTAGATACCTTTCATATATTTGCACTGCAAAAACGTTTTCGCGCCTTGAAAATCATATTGATTGCCATAATTTTGGTCGCAATTGCAGTCCTTCTGCTCGGAGTGAAAGTATTTTTCGTCAAAGGCGGAAAATTCCCCTCCGGACATGTTCACGATCTGCCGTCGCTAAAGTCGCGAAGCAACAAAAACAGGAAACAAAAAAATTAACCTTATACAAAAACAAAAGACAAAATCAATGAAGAATTTAGCACTCGTTGCCAAGTCACTCTTGCTCATGATGGCTATCGTAGCCACTTCATGCTCTAACAACCAAGCCGAAAACGCAAATACCTCTAAGGTTTCAGCAAACGATTCTACAGTATTACTAAATATCCGTTACGTAGACGGCGACTCGATTGCAGTCAACTATAATCTCGCCAAAGATCTTAGCGAACTTCAGATTCGCACGATGAACAACATCGAGAATGCTCAGCGCGCCAAGGCTCAAGAAATCCAGAAATTCGGTACTCAAATCGAGCAAAAGATGCGCTCTAACGGCTACCTTTCTGAGGCAAGCTACAACGCCGACGTCCAGAAGTTCAACAAGATGCAGCAAGATGCCGAGACCTACTTAGCTAATCTTCAACGCAATGCTCAGCAAGAGCTTCTTCAACAACAGATTCAACTCAACGACTCTATTCAATCGTTTATCAAAGACTATAACGCCAAGAAAGGCTATGATGCTATCATCCTTCGCAGCGCAGGTCTCTACTTCAATCCGGCACTCGACATCACCGCAGAAGTAATCGAAGGCCTTAACGCACGATACAATAAAGTAGAAGATAAATAAAGACACTTTTGTAGTAAAATAACTTTTCGTTTCATAATGCGGGAGCGTCGATTTAAGGTCGACACTCCCGTTTTTTCCTAATCAGAATTTCAATCTGCCCAATGAAGAGATTTATTGTTTTTTTAGCCATACTCCCATTGTTCGCATCAAGTTTTGCCGGACGATTTACCCAATATGTCAATCCGTTTATCGGCACCGGAGCTATCGACGGCGGACTATCGGGCAATAACTACCCCGGAGCGACAATGCCATACGGCATGATACAATTATGCCCCGACACCCACAGCGCCCCGGATTGGTACAACGCATCGGGCTACAACTACAACGACAGCACAATCTACGGATTCAGCCACACTCGTCTCAGCGGCACCGGTGCGTCCGACCTGATCGACCTGCTAATGTTCCCCACCTCAACCGGCAGAACAGTATCGTCGTTCAGCCACGCCGACGAGAGTGCCTCTCCCGGATATTATTGCGTAATTTTGTCAGATGAAAACATCAAAGCAGAACTTTCATCGACCACTCGTGTCGGCATACACCGATACACCTTCGCTGATGGCAATAAAAATCTTTGGCTCGACCTTGACCATTCAGCCAATAAAGAGAGTTGGAATCGACGTATCATCAACTCCCAAATACGCAAAGTTGCCGACAATGCACTGCAAGGCTATCGCATCATTACCGGATGGGCAAAGCTTCGCAAAGTATACTTTTATATCGAATTTTCAGAGCCAATTGCCACTATCGCTCTCAGCGATGGAAATCGCATCCACAACGACGCCTCAGTAATCAACGGCACATCGCTCAAAGCCTACTTATCGTTCCCCTCCGAGTCGACATCGTTGGTGTGCAAAGTGGGCATATCTACTGTGTCGACCGACAATGCCAAAGCCAACCTGCAAGCTGAAGCCTCTCACTGGAATTTCGATCGATATGTTGCAGATGCCGACAGCGAATGGGACAAGCAGCTATCAAAAATAGAAGTGGCCGGCGAACGCGAACTTCTCACCACGTTTTACACCGCGCTCTATCACTTGATGCAGCAACCCAACATCAGTAATGATGTCAACGGCGAATACACCACCGCCGCATATTCTATCGACAATGTACCTTCGGGCGAGGAACAATACACCACATTCTCGCTTTGGGACACCTATCGTGCCGCCCATCCGCTCTATACAATCCTCGATGGACATCGCACGGCTTCGTTCGTAAACAGTATGCTTCGCCACTACGACCACTACGGCTATCTGCCTATCTGGCATCTGTGGGGGCAGGACAACTACTGCATGATAGGCAACCATGCCATTCCGGTCATTGTCGATGCTGTCTCGAAAGGCATCGAAGGCATTGACTCCGAGCGAGCATATGAAGCAATCAAACGCAGCTCGATGGAGTCGCACCCCAACTCCCCATTCGACATTTGGGAAAAATATGGCTATATGCCTGAAAATCTTCAGACACAATCGGTCTCAATATCTCTTGAATTTTCATTCGATGATTGGTGTGTGGCTCAATTGGCTAAAATGCTTGGCAAAGGCGACGATTACAACCACTTTATGAGTCGAGCCGGATTTTTCAAAAATCTTTACAACGATGCTACCCACTTTTTCCAGTCGAAAGACGACAAAGGAAATTGGATAGAGCCTTTTGATGCGCTGAAGTATGGTGCAAACGGCGGCTATCCGTTTACCGAAGGCAACGCTTGGCAATATTATTGGTATGTGCCCCACGACATTCCGGCATTGATTTCTCTTACAGGGGGCGCTGATGCCTTTGAGGAGAAGCTCGACACATTCTTTACTCTCACAGAGTCGAGCGGAGAGAAAAATTCAAACATTTCAGGTATGATCGGGCAATATGCTCATGGTAACGAGCCGAGCCACCATGTAGCCTACCTTTACAACTATATCGGCAAAAAGCGCAAGACTCAAGACCTCGTGCGCCAAATCATGACAACACTCTACAACAACACATCTGCCGGATATGCCGGTAACGACGACTGCGGAGAGATGTCGGCGTGGTATATCTTCAGTGCCTTAGGATTCTATCCGGTAAATCCCGCTTCGGGGTATTACGACATTGGAACTCCACTATTCGACTACTGTAAGATTAACCTTGAGGATGGCAAAACCTTTGAGATAAAAGCCAACCGCAGAAATCCCAACCACTACCACGTCAAGTCCGTTTTGCTCAACAATCGGCAATTAACGGCTCCCATGTTGTCGCATTCCGACATTATGAATGGCGGAGTCCTCGAATTTAACATCGGTAAATAACATCCATACTATACTCATCATGAAAAAATTATTTCTATCGATTGCCGTTGCTCTCATTGCATCATGTGCATTCGCTCAAGCATCATTCAATGTTGCATCCTACAATCTACGCAACGACAACGCCGGCGACGCCGCCCGTGGCGATGGTTGGCAACAGCGGCTCCCTGTGGTGGCCGATCTTATTCGCTATCATCAGTTTGACATCCTCGGCACTCAAGAATGCTTAAAGCATCAACTCGACAGCCTCCAATCTCGGCTCCCCGGCTTTGCCTATATCGGAGCGGGACGCGATGATGGCAAGACCAAAGGCGAATATGCAGCCATCTTTTACGACACAACACGTTTTCATCTCGTAAACTCCGGCGATTTTTGGCTGTCAGAAACACCGGATGTCGTCGGGTCGAGAGGTTGGGACGCCGCCCTGCCGCGCGTATGCTCTTGGGGGCATTTCCGCGACCTTTGCTCAGGTAAAGAGTTCTTGTTTTTCAACCTTCACATGGATCATATCGGAGTGAATGCACGCGTAGAGAGCGCTTACCTCGTTATCAACAAGATGAAAGAGATTGCGCCCGAACTCCCCGCCATCCTCACAGGTGATTTCAATGTCGATCAGACACATCAATCTTATCACGCGCTCACTGAGTCGGGTCGTCTACGCGATTCTTATGTGATTTCACCTATACGCTATGTCACCAATGGCACGTTCAATGGCTTCAAGCCCGACAGCTTTACCACAAGTCGCATCGACCATATATTTACCACCGCGCCATTCACAGTAACTCGCTACGCAGTACTTACCGACAGCTATCGCACTCCGGCAGTCGGTACAGATGCCAATGTAACGGACGCCCCCAAAGAGATAGAAGTCACCAACTATATCAATCGACTTCCGTCCGATCACTTCCCTGTGACCGCGACCGTTATTCTCGAATAAACCCTGCACAACTCATTATATGCAAAAATACCCGCGAGATGTTCGCGGGTATTTTTGTGCATTAGATTAAGGGTTAGCATTAACTTACTCGTACTATTTATGAATATAACCTATTACTTCTTTTGACTATAAAAGTCCTGCTACTTTATTATGAAAAAACCTATTACTTCTTAGAAATTATAATGGCTGCGCCACCGCTCTTGACCAAGTGAAGAGGAAGCATTGATGTAGATGTCACTTCCACACTGGTTATTTCTACGGGATAAGGATTGGTGAGATAGTCGGCATCCTCTCCGTCGGCAAATACACGAGCTACATACTGAGTGTTCTCATCAAGAAATGTCAGTGGCATATTAAAATCATGAGCATTTGCACCTGTGATACTGCCTACATACCAAGTGTCACTTTCTCTATCCTTGCGAGCGATAGTCACATACTCTCCTATTTTAGCTTCGGGAACTACTGTTTTTGACCAATTGGTCGGACACTTCGTGAGGAATTCAAATTCGGGACATCCCTCATAGTTTTCAATCATGTCCGACGACATCTGTAGTGGGCTATACAATACCACTGCAAGCGCGAGCTGCTTTGCGCGAGTGGTGCGCGGGCGAGTCGTCGGGAGCGACGGGTTGTCGTAGTTGAATGTTCCCGGGGTGAAGTCCATCGGTCCGGCAAGTCCGCGAGTGAACGGCAAGGTCACTGTATGTTCCGGAGGATTACCACCGTCGGCCGAGAAGGCATCATATTCTTGACCACGAACGCCCTCTTGCGTCATCAAGTTGGGATAAGTACGTTGCAATCCGGTTGGCATTGCCGGCTCATGATTGTCGATCATGATGTGATACTTTGCCGCGGTTTCTATCACCTTACGATAGTGGCGTATCACATATTGGCTGCCATGCTTTTCTTTCTTATCTATACGTTGATTCACATATCCGGTCTTTACGGCATTGACACCGAGCGCCTGATAATATGCAAATGCACTATCGAGCTGACTCTCATAGTTGGCAGCCGCGCCACCGGTCTCGTGGTGACCTATAAGGCGCACACCTTTTTCTCTTGCATAGTCAGTCACCTCCTTTATGTCGAAGTCGGGATATGGTTTGGTGAACTGGAACAGATGTCCATTGGCACTCCAATCGCCGTCCCATCCATAGTTCCAACCTTCTACGAGCACACCGCTATACCCATGCTTTGCAGCGAAATCGATATATCGCTTTGTGTTTTCGGTTGTAGCTCCATGCTTCGGGCCTTGTCCCCAAGTGTAGATTTTCTTGTGCATACCCCACCACACACCGATATATCGACCGGGTTCAATCCACGAGGTATCTTCAATCTTGCAAGGTTCATTAAGGTTGAGCATCAAGCGCGAGAGAATCAAGTCGCCCGGCTTATCTGCAATTATTATAGTGCGCCAAGGTGTCTGCATGGGAGCTTGCGCAAACACTTTCTCTCCGGTCGACCATGGCATCAAATATGATTTCAAGCGTGTAGTGTTGCCCTCGCCTACGAGATTCATCATTGCATAATCAGTAAGATTTGCTTGATGAATTGTCACATAAAGATTGTCGGTCATCTTCATTGTAAGCGGAGCGCACACCGTGTCGAGCTTGCTCACAAGCGACGGACGATATAGCGCCTCATAGAATTCATGGTCGTAAGGTATCGACCATGCCACAGCATCCTCAGCGAGTGCGAACTCTGTATTTTCGTCCATGATAGTAATTGATGACAAGCCATCTTGGGTGGGTATCTCATAGCGGAAACCTACGCCATCGTTAAACACGCGAAACACCAACGAAAATTGACGAGACACCGTATCGGCACTTTCGTCAAAGTCTACTCGCATTTCATTGTATGTATTATCGACAGTGAGTTCTTCGCCCCATGGTTGCTCCCACGTTTCTGAGAAAGAAGAATGAGATATATTTTTTATCGAAGCATTTTTACCGATTACACCTTCTTTCATGTCAATGCCCACATAGGAGGTATCAATAACCGAGCTTCCGCTATAGTTTATGGTATAAAAAACCTTGCCATCTTTTGTCCCTACGTTTACCACAATATCACCATCGGGCGATGTCACTGTTGGAGTTTCCACTTGCTGACATCCTTCAACCGCAAGACCGAATGCAACGGCAAGACACAAGTTGTGTAATTTTGATAGCTTCATATTATGTTTAATATATATTTGATTTATTATTTTAATTGCACTACAAAATTATACCATAAAAATACAAAAAAACAAGAATCTCACACAAATATAATCACAATCAATACCCGACAAAAAGTATACCACTACAAATCAGATACTTAATATTTGCATCAACTCGATTTATATAATTAAATCTCATCAAAATCTAATCCAAATCGTCTAAGAAATGCTTCGTATTTCCATTATTTTCGACTCAAATTGGTCGTTTGACACCACACTTCGATTCTTTGCTTTTGTCTTATAGGTATTCACTGTATTGACCGAATAGTTCAAGAACGATGCGATGTTGCCACAATCTGTAATACCCAATCGGATGAGCGCGAATATACGCATTTCTGAGGTCAACGTCTTACCATCGAAATCTTTCGACTGATCGTCGGGAGCGAACAACGCGTTGTAGGAGTCGATAAACGTGGGGAACAATCGCAAAAATATTCTATCAAATTCGCATTGCATTACTTCTTTTTCTTTACGCAAATCACTTTCTTTCAGCGACATCTTCAAGTCGTCGTATTGACGCGCTACAAGTTTTCGATTCACCAATTTGTAAAGGCTTTCCATCTTGCGAATATACTCTGAGTTTAGATAGAACCCATACCCGATATACTCGTCTTTGATCTTCACACTTTCACGCAGCTTCGCATTCGTCTCTTTCAGTTGATTGTTATGCTCAGCTATCTGATTGTTGGCGGCTTCAATTTCGGCATTTCGCTGCTCGATTGTGCGATGCGACTCAGCCAATTGACGCGTCTGCTTTATGTTGCGCCACCACATTATTGCAAGCCCCACCAGCAATGTAGCGATAAAAGCAAACGCCCACCAAAGTATCGTCTTTTCTTTGTTTACTTGTATATAACGTGCTTGCTCTATAATCGGGAGCACACTGCTTATTTCCATTTTGCGGTGACGTGCATTATAGAAATTGGCGTCTTCGAGAGCGGCACCGATATATCTGCTTGCTCGATCCACATCTCCCGCCTCGTAGACCAAGAATGCCAAATCACGCTTTGAGGTGGTCTCATGCTTTGCCGACAACACATCTTGAATAGCCGACTGAGCCTTGAAATACATCGTATTATTTTTATCTCCTTTTTCCGAATACAAGTCGGCAAGTATCGATGAGATCATTGCCTTTTCACCTAAATCGATATCGGTTCGCGACAACAATTTCGTAAACACGCTGATCTTCTCGTCGACCGTCATCTGCGACATCGTCTTGAATATACTTGCATACTGAGCTTCGTAGGTTTCAGTCGGGAGGTAGACCATCACCGAGTCGCTGTAAGCATGCGACAGTTTCGCATTTTTATCCGAGAAAGACTTATCCACAAAGTTGCTCAAGTCGGAATATAAGCGAATGCAGAGAAAATAGAAATTTCCCTTTACCTCATCCGACACCTTGCTTAAGTCCACTTGTTTCACCACATCGATCGCGTCGGTAAATACGCCTGCCGATATATAGCTGAATATCAAACAGCTTTGCGCTCTGACCACAGCTTCGGGTGTCCCTATCAATTCAGCTGTTGTATACAATCGCTTGGCATAAGCGAGCGACGAATCGCTTTGATATGATTTATACTCATCGAATATCTTGCCATAAACATCATATCGCAGATTCACATTATTCGGATTCCCTTGAGCAAGTTCCATCCGAAGGCTATCGATACGATACTCTCGCTTCATAAAGTGAGTGTCGCGACGTTCAAGCACATTATCAAGCTCATTAAGAATAGAATCCACATCATTGGCACTTAGTGTCAACGACAACAACAACGAAAGGGTTACTAACAAATATTTCATTTATTTCAGCCGATTAGATTAGGTATTTATTTGCATACACTTCAAACTATATTACACAATAGTTCTCTGTTATTGCAAATATACGTTTTTTTTTTCAACATTCACCTTGCGTTGTGATTTTAACATTTCTTTTAACATCTAACTTTCACGGCTTTCATCCGGGACACATGTACCACATACATCCCTCTCGTTAAATCAGTAATTATGACCGATTGACCATTGGCGACACACCGCGCCACAACCACTCCACAAAGGTCATACACCATTATCTCGGCTCTTTCATCAATGCCTTGAAGCAGAATCGTGCCGTCATATCCTACCACCTGGGGGGCAGCCAACTCGACATTGTCGATTCCGCTCGCCACTTCCGTAAAGTCGAACGTCGATGGGATATTAGAAATGGCCGGTTCTTCTATGTCATAACACTTCAAATTGCTATAATGCCCATTGCCTTTGAGCGTCAAATCATACAATATTCCCCAATATCCGGCTCCGTGAACCGACACATTGTGCATCTCAAAATTCGACACTTTTTTCGAATTGGATGCAGCAATATGCACCCCATTATATCGAGCATCATATACATCGATATTTTCCAAACGGAAGTTCTGAAGGTCATAGTAATATCCGGCCTTGATATGCACTGCGGCATTTGCATCGCCCCAAAATCCGCCGTTCGTACCCGGCACTCCTTGAATGCTGCCGGAGCGATAGATCGATATATCGGTCATCGAGCATTCGCCTTCCGAGCTGAAACCACACCCCGAAAATTCGCCGTTGGCACGGATACCGGCCTCCATTGCGTCGATTACCACAATATGGTGTGCTTTATTATTCTCTCCACCGAAAAATCCCAACGACGAAGCCCGCCAATTGTTTTCGGCCGTATTGTATCTGAACACATTATCGTGAGCCATATTGCCGGTACTCCATGAGGCTTGATCGTCGTCGCCATTGTTGCGGAAGCTGCAATGTTCCACTATCGTATTACCCACTCCCGAGCAAAGATTTATGCCATCGGCATAGTTGTTGCGGAATCGGCAATGCTGTATCAACAATCCGTCGGTCGAATTGCCCGAATAGTCGGCTATCCATCCGCCACACTCGAAGTGGTCGACACGCACATTGCGTATCACCGAACCTTTGCCCCACGACCCCATCAATCCTTTGCCAACCTGATAGGCCGAATTGTTGTCGTAATATCGCTTATTATTGATTGTGGTCAGCGAGACACCGTCAAGCACTATTCCATCACGACTCGTCTCGATGCCACGGCGACTATAAGTGCTGTGATCGTCGCTCGATGCCGAAAAATAGAATGTAGTACGCCACATTCCCGCCCCTACGATCTTCGTATTGTCGGAAGATATGGTGAGCTTTCGATTTATCGTATATGTCCCCTCGGGGAAAAAGAGCGTTTTGCCCGAATTTTGATTTACAAATGCTTGCACACTTATCGAGCCGTCATACTGCACCTTGTTTTCGTCCTCTATCGATTCAAACGTAGTGGCCGCCGGCACCGGTTCAAGTTCAACAAAGTCAATCGTATAAGCCTCTGTGTTGTCATCCTCTTTCACCAAGCGGAAAGTAGCCCCTTGGGGTATCTTCTCGTCGAGAAGCACATTCGCCTCATCAAAGCGCATGCGGGCAAATTTTGTCGTCGCAGGTGTATTATCGGGATATTTCTCACTCACATTTTGGATTTTGGTGTACTGCCATGCCCAATACGAATCGAGTTCGATGTCACGCACTTTCACCTCGTTGACATACAATCCCACTACCCCCTTTATTCCACTACCATCGGCAGCGTCAGGCAGCGAAAATCTTATGGTCATCCCATCGGCCGCCTCGTCGCAAGTCCACTCCACATAGTCACCTTTTGCCACAAGCGATGCCGCCGTCAAGTTAGAGGCTTCGGCTTGCAACGGAGTTTGGGTATATGTATCCTCAGGGAGCAAAAATACAGCCTCCGACTGGCATCTGTCAGGCTCTGCCTCATATCTCAGATACGGACGATCATAATAGCCGCGTTGCAAAGCATCGTCCGGGAATTCCAGGTGTTGAGCCATAGCCGACGTAGCCGCCACCATAGCCATCACCAATAACTCAATTTTTTTCATATTATCCGTTCTTTTATTTTTATTTCAGCATCACTTTTTTAGATTCGCCGGCCACATTCACCACATACAGTCCCGATGACAGGCCTCCTACCTCCATCTCAGAGGATGCAGCAGCTGTGCTATACACCACATGCCCTCGCATGTCAGCCACTACCAGCGGATTACCTTCAGCACCCGACACCACAAGCACTCCATTCCCTGCCGTGATTGTCACATCCTCAGCCTCAACGCCTAATGTAGATGTAGTCACACCATCGCCATTTACCGATAGATTATAAATCTGTGATGGCATAGGCGACAATGAATAGTTCGACACTGCCACTCCCGTATCGTTTGCGCCTAAATTTGAAAGAGTTGCACTTCCCGAGGGATATTCAAAATAGAACGCATATTCACCGGCACCATGTACTTTCACGTTATTAAGCGACAAGTTGCTAAATGAGTGACCGGTACTTCCGATATACACCCCGTTACCGCGCGAGTCATATATATCCACGTTCGATATCGAGAGATTGGGTATATCGTAATTTTTCGAGGCTTCAAGATGCAACGCAGCTTCATCCACCCCCCAGAAATCGCCCGACACACCTTCAGTTCCTTTCACGCAAGAGCAATGCCATATTGAGATGTCGTAGAGCTGAATTGTCCCACCGAAATCCGCTCCGCCGAAGTCAGAGACTATTCGCATCCCCGACTCAAGTCCGTCTCTCACTACTATATGGTGAGCCGAGTTGTCGCTTCCGCCAAAAAATCCGAGGCTCGACGCTCTCCAATTGTGTTCGGCCGTATTATACCGATATGTATTGTTGTAGCATCGCTGCCCATCGGCACTCCACGAAGCCATATCGTCATCTCCATTATTTCGGAAACTGCAATGCTCCACCACGGCATCATGCGCCCCCTTGCATAGGTTGATACCATCGGCATAATTATTGCGGAATCGGCAGTGTGATATATTAAAATTATTGCTCACATATTGAGTAGTCTCGTAGTTTGCGATCCATGCACCGCACTCAAAATGCTCTATCCACACATTTTTTATATAGCTGTTTGTACCCCAATCGCCTTGCAATCCTTTGCCATTTGATACATACCAAGCTCCCGGATAGCGAATATTTTGCACCGAATTCATATACAAATCTTCTATTGAGTTGTTTCCATAATTATTATAAAATCCGGCACAATTATTATTGTAGTTATTAAAATATATTGTGGTATACCACATTCCTGCACCCACTATATGAGTTCCTTCGCTTCCGTTGAGATTTATTTGACTGCCGACTTCATAATACCCCTCCGGGATATAGATTGTCTTTCCTTTATTACCCTGAATAAAATCCGCTAAGCTACCTCCACCGAAGCAAACCGAGCCGTCCGGTTGCTCCCGTTTCACAGCCTTCTCTATCTCTACGAAATCGAGTGTAACCTGAGTATCCGATATATTACGAATCGAAAACTCCTCCCCCACTTTTATAGTTCTATTGAGCAATTTATGAGTCTCATCAAAACGCATTCTCACTATCGGACCGGTCGAACTATTATTATCGGAATATTTCTCCGGCTTGTAAGTTCTACTGCCATCGCCCGATTGAGCACAATACATCCACGCCCAATACGAACTCAAATCTATCTCCCCGATATTCTCCGTTCCGGCATATACTGCCACTCGTGCCGATGTGCCATCCGGAATCGAAAAGCGTATCGTCAAGCCATCGGCTTCTCCGTTTCGATTGTCGTTCATCCATGACACTTGCTCACCATTATTAAGTATGGTTGCCACTTGATTTGAGGCTTCGCTTTGCACGTAGCGCTGATCGTCGGTGGCTTGCAAAAATGTCCCTGTAGTCGTGCAGTGATCCGGTTCTGCTTCATAACGATCGTATGGAGCATCGTAATAACCACGAGGGTCATCGAGCACATAGTCCGGAAATACAATATGCTGCGCCAATGTCTCGGCGAGCGTCGGAGCGAGGAGTAAGAGAGTGAGAACTGTTTTTTTCATGCTGGTATTTTTTTGATTTGAATCGGATACAAAAGTAAATATATCATCATCATTTTGCTAACGATTTTGACTACGATATAATCATTTCAAAATTCGCAAGCCATTCCATCTCACTATTTTCCAATCGTTTACACATTTCCCATTCTTCTTAAAAATATAGTCGCCACGATAATCACTTAAAGCTGTTTTGGTAAAATATTGTATCCAATAATCCAAAAATGTTCCTTTTTAACGAGATTATATTTTTTCGTCCGTCGGCATTTGTAATCCACTGATTTATTGTCATCTAAATTTTGATTGAATAATTTTCAACTATATTTGAATAATAGAATTTCAGTCCCCCGACATCCTCATCTAATTTTGCCATCGTAAACTTTTTTACTAACCATTAAAACTTTTTTATCACATGAAAAGATTTACCTCATTTGCAGCAGCTGCTCTTTTAGTAGCAGGTCTCGCAAGCGCAGAAGGAACCGTTGGTTCAAGACTTGGCAATCCGGTTAATGCCGATGGCGACGTTATCGTTCTTTGGGACGTTGAAAAAGGGCAATTCGCAGAAGACAACAATTTTGAAATCGATGAAACAGTTGTCATTGCAGTAGATGTCACCGGCAACTCGGAACTCGAAGCATGGCTTTCTTCTACTCAACGTGGTGTCGACAACTTAGGTATTGCATTTGCAATGTACACTACAAACATCGTTCCCGAAGGCGAGGCAACTCCGGCATCTCTCGATGGTCGCTTCAAAAGGATCACGGACAATGTATATGGTTGCACCATCAACTTCTACCACTTCTTGGTTAGCCGTATGCCAATGGATGGCTGGATGGGCTATATCGAAGATGGTGTTTACACTTCTACTACCGAAGGTCAAGTGACTGAGTTCAATGCCGACATCTTCGGTTTCGGTTGGACTGATGAAAATCCCGGCGCTATGTGGTGGCAATATCCGCAACAAGGTTGGTTGAACTTCAAGACACTTCCTTACACCGGAACTAAGACAGGCGAAATCTTCTACAAAGAAGACCTCGAAGAGGGCGACCCCGACTTCTTCCCCGGCGACTTTACCGACTGGGCAGGTTATGGTTCTCCCGCTCCTGAAGCATTTGCTATCGCAGGCATCGACGATGTTGCTGCCGACGTTGAAACTATCGCAGTTGAATACTACAACATTCAAGGTCAAAAGCTCAACGCAGCACCCGAAAATGGTCTTTATATCCAAAAGGCTATCAAAGCCGATGGCACTATTAAGGCATCTAAATTAGTAAAATAATCATACTATTCTATCAAGTGAGGCTGTGCCGCTACTAACCCGACACAGCCTCCTTATTAAAAAAATCAACGTTACTTAACATCAAGCCGTGCGACGGAACCGCGTGCCGCGTCTCCTCCACGCAGCAAACCGGCAAATTCATCTATTTTTATTCACCAATATTATTTTTCACCCAATGAAAAACGTGCAAAGAATAGCATTTTTCTTGATCGCCATCATCTTTGGTTGTGTTGCTTTCGATGCCTCAGCTCAGATGTCCGGCAAGAAAATATCCGGCAAAGTCCTTGACTCGGATAACGAACCTATCATCGGCGCAGCTGTCGTGGTAGCAGGCACCACTACCGGTGTTCAGACCGACATTGACGGAAATTTCACTCTTAATGTTCCTGTCGGCAAATCTATCAAAGTGTCTTTTCTCGGATACGTGCCCGCTGAGCAGAAAGTATCTGACAAGAAAGACTTTTATGTTTTCGAACTTCGCCAGGACTCTCATTCGCTCGACGATGTCGTTGTGATTGGCTATGGTACCCAAAAGCGTTCGGAAGTCACAGGCGCGATCGCCACCGTAAAGGGTGACGCAATCAAAGACTTCTCGGTCAACTCTGTTGCCGACGCCCTTTCGGGTATGGCTGCCGGTGTGGCTGTGACCAAGTCGACAGGCTCTCCCGGTGAGTCGCCCGACATTATCATCCGTGGTGCTGCCTCAGTCAATGGCATGTCGCCTCTTTATATCGTCGATGGGGTGAAACAAAGCACCGGTTTCGACTTCAACACTCGCGACATCGAGTCGATGGAAGTATTGAAAGATGCCGGATCATGCGCCATCTATGGTGCTGAAGCTGCCGGCGGTGTTATCCTTATCACCACCAAACGAGGTTCTACCTCTAAACCTACACTCAATGTCACCGCGCGATATGGTATCCGCAATATCGCTACCGACATTTCGCTCCTCAACCGCGACCAATTCATCGAGGTGAAACGTCTCACCGGCTCCGACATTCTCGCTCAAGAAGGCGTTGAGTCGGCCGACGAACTCCCCGACGTTGACTGGATGGACGTGATGTACGACACCGGTCACGAGCAAGAATACAATGTTGCTCTCTCAGGAGGTAACGACAAACTCAAATACTTCCTATCAGGAGGTTATTACAGCGAAGAAGGTACATATATCGGTTCTAAAGCCGACCGCTTCTCCATTCGCACCAACGTAGACTACAACATCAACAAAATATTCTCTGTAGGTACATCGATCTATGGTAGCATACTTGAGAACGACCCGACTAAGGTCTACTCGATCTACACCAATGCTATCCCATTCCGCACTGTTCCTACTATGACCGCTGTCGATGAAGATGGCAACTACTCCAAGACTCCGGCTTACCTCAATGGCCCGAACCTTTATGGCAACGAAATGACCTACCATTCCGACAATAAGACCTATGCAGTGAATGCTTTGGCTTATTTGAACGTCAACATTCTCGACGGACTTACCCTACGCATCAATGGTGCTGCCAAGCTTGGCAGTTTCCACAATCGCGTATTCTCTGAAGCCTACGATTTCCGCGCCATCAAGGAAGATGCCTATATGGAATCGACTGCCGGCACTTCTGAAGAATACACCTACAACGCTACTCTTACCTACGACAAAACTTTCAATCGCGACCACAACCTCAAAGTCATGATTGGCTCGGAAGCCAACAAATACGACGCCTACAGCAACTATGTTCGCGCTATCGACTTCCCCGTTGATATTGCCAACTCTCTCAACCTTTCGTCCAACACTGCCAAAGAAGCTAAGGACTATCCCGGTGTTGGCCGCTCGATGTCGTTCTTCGGTCGTATCAACTATTCTTATCTCAACCGCTACTATCTCACCGCCAATATCCGCCGCGATGGCTCTGACCGCTTCGGGAAAAACAATCGTTGGGGTACATTCCCATCAGTCAATGTGGCATGGCGTCTCGGCCAAGAATCATTTATCAAAGAAAATCTGCCTTGGGTCTACGATGCAAAAGTTCGTGCCAGCTACGGTATACTCGGCAACGATGGTATCGCCCAATTCTTATATCAACGCTCTTATGTAGGCGACCAGATTCTCTACAACTTCGGTGGTAAAGAAGAAGTATCGGGCTGGGCCAACTATAAAGTAGCCAACCAAGACATCAAGTGGGAAGAGGTGCATCAAGCTGACTTCGGTATCGATTTGAGCTTGTTCAACAACCAACTCAATATCACCTACGACTACTACAACCGTCAGACAAAAGATATGCTCTACTGGAAGGTTGTGCCTCTCGCATCGGGTATCAACTGGTATCACGAAGGCGCCTACAACACTATGCCTATCAACATCGGTAAAGTGTCGAATATCGGTCACGAAATCGCCGTAAATTGGAAGCAGAGTATTGCCGGTCTTAACTATAGCGTAGGTTTCAACGCTTCGTTCAACACCAACGAGGTAAAAGAACTCGGCACCGAAGGTGCTGCTCCGCTCACAAGCGCCGATGGTATCAACCGCACCGAAAATGGTCACTCTATGGCCGAACTTTGGGGCTACAAAGCTATCGGTATCTTCCAGACTCAGGAACAAGTCGACGAATACAACGCTAAAGCTCAAGCTGCCGGACGTCCATACTATTGGCGTGAAAAGACCGGTGTAGGCGACCTCATTTTCGACGACCACGGACAAGGCTACGTCAATGAAGACTGCATGGAATATATCGGTAATCCTTGGCCGAAAATGACTTTCGGTATCAATCTTGCCGCCGACTACCGCGGATTCGACATCTCGATGCTTTTCCAAGGTGCTACCGGATTCCAAATCTATAATGGTGTTAAGCAACACACGCAGACGTTCGGCTCGGATGGTAACACCACTATGGACATCTACAAAACCTCGTTCTTCGGCGACAATGGCCTCACCGACCAACCGCGCGTAGGCTACACCGACGAATCAGGCAAGTGGCAAGGCGACCCTTCAAACAACTACTCTACCGTGTCTTCATTCTGGGTTGAAGATGGCGACTATATCAAGCTCAAAAATCTCGTTGTAGGTTACACGCTTCCTCGCCAACTCACACGCAAATTCTCGGTTGACCGCCTTCGCCTTTATTTCAGCGCGTCTAACCTCTTCACTATCACCAAATATTCAGGTATAGATCCCGAAATCGCCGGTACTTCCACTCAATCTGAGAATACTGCCGGCACAAGCATGACCGCACGTGGCGTCGACACTTACAATCGCTACGTTCCATCACGCCTCTTCTCTTTCGGTCTCGATATCACATTCTAATTTAATGACTTAAATTCTCGAACTACGATGAAAAAGTTTTTGAAATATATTAGCGTAGCAGCCGTAATATTTGGTGCCATAAGCTGCTCCGACTACCTCGAAGTGACCGATGAATCATCGGTATCGCCCGACAATTTCCCCACCTCTCTCGAACAGGTGAATCTTCTTCTCACTTCGTCGTATGCCGGTGGTCACGGTCAAGGCCTATATGCCTACCACTGGTATCCGCAAGTAATGTATCTGCTCGACAAGACTTCCGACTTGTATGGTGACTACGATGATCGTACTCTCGTATTGGCCAACAACACTGAAAGTTCGTGCCAATACACCACCAAAGCCTACTCTTCTATCATGGAGTGGATTCAATATGCCAACGCAGCTATCGAAGGATGCGACCAATATCGTGCCATGGCTCCCGAAAGCGAATATGCCGAAATCGACTATATGAAAGGTCAGGCTCTGTTCAATCGCGGTCTTGCCTACTGGCATGCTCAGATATTCTACGAACTTGAGAGCAAAGCCGATGGACTTGGATTTCCGATTATAAGCAAAGTGCCTCAGAGCATCTCTGAAATGTCGCCTCAACGCGCATCGGTTGCCGAATGCTGGCAGTTCACCATCGACACTTTTGCCGAAGCAGCTCTGCTGCTTAAAGGTAAAAACTCTGACAAGACTCGTGCCACTGAATATGCCGCCAAAGCTATGCTCGCTAAGAGCTATATGCAGGCTCGCCGCGTGTCGGAAGCTATTCCGGTGCTCGAAGACGTCATCAACAATTCCGGTGCAAAGCTCCTCGACTTCGACACCTATTCCAATAGCTTCTATGCCGACGAATTACACGAATTCAACGCTGAGACTTTCTACGAAATCGACATGACTATGAATGCCAAGCAGAATGGGCCTTGGGCTGCGTTTACTTCTGGTTCAGGAATGCAAATGGTATTTGCGCCTTGGCCTATGAATCTCGATTTCCGTTGGAAAAAAGTTCCCGAAGCAGGGACTGAATTAGCTACTCAATCTACAGGAGGATGGGGCAACAACTTCGTTCACGATGGCAATGTTCGTCGTTTCGGTTTCCCGCTTGACATCCCCGGAAGTCGCGTGGTTAATCCCGATTTTAATTCAAAGGGGAAACGTAGTATCGACAATCTCCCGTGGATTCTCGACCCGGCCTACGCAGCTCAAAGCCAACTCGTGCGCGACAACAAAGAAGCCGACCCTCGTTTGTTTATATCTTGTGCACAACCCTATTTCGATACATTCAAAAACGACCGTGGCACCGTGACTTACTACGATCGTTCGGGTGAAGCTCTCGATTTAGGCTACGACAAGCACTACTACTTCAATCACAAGAAGTTTACCAACCGCGAAGGCACCGAGCAAGGACTCAACTTCTCAAGCGGCGCCAACTTCCCGATAGCTCGTCTTGCCGACATCTATTTGCTATATGCAGAGGCCATCAAGGATACCAACGCTTCTACAGCTTTGGAATATGTAAACAAGGTGCATCGTCGCGCTTATGGTTGCAACCCCGACACTCCGTCGGAATATGACTACGCATCGCTATCGAGCCGCACTAAAGCTACGGCCGACGACTACTTAGCCAACGACCCGATCAAATATGAACGTTGGGCTGAACTATTTGCCGAAGGACAATGGTGGTTCGACCTTCGTCGCTACGAAACTCTCGAAAAGGAAATGAAGGTATTCAAGGAAACTCGTTATGGCGCTCTCCAATATCTCGGCGAACGCTGCTATGCTCAGCCTATTCCTTTGACTGAAATAGAGCGCTACAATGGCAACATTCAGCAAAACTACAATTACTAATTATTAGTCATCCAACAGATATTTTTTATTTCAGCACTAAAAAAGGCACTTCGACGCGAGTCGGGGTGCCTTTTACTATTAGTCTTTATTATCCGGATTTTATTCGGCGAGAATAGCAATCAAGGTCGGGAGAGAGTCTATTATATAATCAGGCATCGCACCCTCCAATTGTCTTTCGTCATGATTGCCGTAAGTCACGGCGCAAGTCTTACATCCTGCTGCTCGCCCCATTTCAATATCAAACGTGGTATCTCCAATCACCATCGTGGTTGTCGGCTCTACTCCGAGACTTTTCATTGCTGACACTACCATGTCGGGCGCCGGCTTCTTATTGGTCACATCGTCTTCGGCATAAGCCGTCTTGATCAGATGCTTTATTCCAAGCTTTTCACATAGATAGTCAAGCGAAGCATGACTCCTGCTCGTGGCGATTCCAATATGATAACCGGCTTCGCTCAGCTCTTCAAGCGTGGCTTTCACTCCGGGAAACAATGATATTGTATGATTGGCAATATCTCCAAACTTCTCTCTGTATAGCCTACATAGCGCATCGATTCGCTCCTCATCGGCAATTCCGGTCGCCTTTACAAACATATCATGCAACGACAATCCTATCAGTGCTTTCACCTTTTTCTCGGTAAGTATCGGCAGATTACTATCACGTAAAGTCTCGGTAATAGTCGTCACAATAGTCTTGGATGTGTCGGCAAGCGTTCCATCAAAATCAAATATCAGAGTGCCTATCGCAGTGGTCATATACTCATTAGTTCAACGTAAGTTTGAAATCCTCGATAAATGAGCGCAATTTCGGCATTGTTGCCACCATGTGACCCAACACCTCGCGCTCGTTCCATGTATGAGCCGGAGCTTCCCCCTCATTGATTTTGAGGGAAATATTGATATTATCGTTTGCCACGGCATTGTGAAGATGCGACAATATCTTCGGCATCTCCGTTTGCATCAACTCTATCTGTCCGGGATTGGCCACTACCACTTCATAGGTATCAGCACCGATATTAATGGGCTGACCGGCGCGCATTGTGTTGACAAGGATATGTTCGGTAGGATGCTGAGCCATAAAATCATTCCATGCCTTCAGCACCTGCTCATCGGTATATTTTTCCGCGCGGTGAACACTCTCCGTCGGTGTAGCCACGGCTTGTTGGTTGTGAGTTTCAACTCCCCTCTTCAGCGAAGCCGTAGGCACACGAAGATTCACCTTCATGTGACCCGACTTTGCAGCCGCCGGAGTCTGCTCCGGTGGCACTGCTATCGGTCGCGACACCACCGGAGCAGGCTGTGGCGGAGGAGGTGGGGGTGTCGGCATAGCCGGTGTCTTGCCGTAGGTCGTTTGCGGCTCAGCCGTTGTTGTGGCTTGAATAGTCGGCGCAGCTACATTCGCAGCGGCAACTGACTCTATTTTTTTCAACTGCCCCTCTCCGTCGCCACCTTTATTGGGGGAGGGGCTGAGTAATTGGCATAGTTGAATGAGCGTTAGCTCCACAAGAAATTGCTTATTGCTCGCCGCTCGATAGTTCAAGTCGGCTTTGTTACACAATGCCATCGCCGAATAGAGGAAATCGGGTGTGCATCTCTTGGCAAGTGCTTGATACGAGTTCTTCACATCGTCGCTCGCTTCAAGCAGGCAGATTGTCGATGGGTCGAATGCCACCATCAAGTCGCGGAAATACGACGCCAACCCGGTGATAAAAAATTGCGAGTCAAATCCCTTTTCTCTAATCTCTTTATATATCAGCAATGCCTGCGGCACGTTGATAGTCAGAAACGCATCGAGCAGTCGATTGTAGTACTCATGGTCGAGCACATTTAGATTTTCCAACGTCGACTGATACGTAATGTTCCCCATCGACGAGGCTGCCACTTGGTCAAATATCGACAACGCATCGCGCATCGCTCCATCGGCCTTGCGCGCTATTATATTCAATGCCGCCGACTCAGTTGTAAACCCCTCTTGCGACGCCACATATTCCAAATGATCTATCATATCTTGGATTGTGATACGATTGAAATCATAGATCTGGCAGCGCGACAATATGGTCGGGATTATTTTATGTTTCTCAGTCGTAGCGAGGATGAATATCACATAGCTCGGTGGCTCCTCAAGCGTCTTCAGGAACGCATTGAACGCCGCCGTAGAGAGCATGTGTACCTCATCGATTATAAACACGCGATAGCGTCCTTGAGTCGGAGGCACTTGCACTTGGTCCACAAGCGAGCGGATATCTTCCACGCCATTGTTTGATGCCGCATCAAGCTCCACTATATTGAGCGATCGACCCTCATTAAACGACCGACAAGAGTCGCACTCGTTGCAAGCATCGCCATCGGCTGTGCGGTGTTCACAATTGATCGTCTTGGCAAAAATACGTGCGCACGACGTCTTTCCAACCCCTCGCGAGCCGCAAAACAAATATGCGTGCGCAAGGCGATCAGTTGCTATCGAATTTTTCAGCGTAGCCGTCAATGCCTTTTGTCCCACAACGCTCTTAAACGTCGACGGGCGATATTTTCGTGCCGATACAAGATAGTTTTCCATCTGATAAAGTTTGTTACTGAAACAAAGATAGCGAAAATTTCCGAAACCCACACTACATTTTCATCTATGCCCCGAAAAAAAGCTCACCGATACCCTCGCGAGCATCGGTGAGCCGATTAAATATTTTATACTTACTATTCTGCTGATTCGTCGCGACGAGTTACGCGGCTGCCAATCAATGCATAGTACAACAAGTAGCATACACCGATAAATGGCACCCAATAGCTTGCGAGATAACCGAGCGAGTCGGCTACTGCACCTTGGATAAGCGGAAGGATACCGCCACCGCATACCATCACCATAAACAAGCCTGAAGCCACTGCAGTATATTTACCGAGACCTTCAACTGCGAGGTTGAAGATACCGCCCCACATCACAGAAGTGCAAAGACCGCAGAGCACGAGGAGAAGAATATTGACAGGCACTTCGTTCATTGCAAACGAGAGTTGTGAAGTCACACCGGGCATTGACACCTTTGTTGCAGGATCCAAGAAGATTGCACCAAGGAGGAATACCAATGCAATAGATGATACCGATACCAACATCGCCTTACTTGACATTTTTGATGCCAACACACCGCCGGCAAGACGACCTACAAGCATCAAGAACCAATACATACCCACCAACGAACCTGCCACTGCAGCCGAGATTTGGAGATCTTGTGTCATGTAAAGGTTTGCCATGTTAGGAATACCGACTTCGATACCTACATATAGGAATATTGCGATAATACCACCTACGAAGTGAGAGAACTTAAACGCACCGGCAAGAGCGGGTTGCGCTTCCTTCTTGCCTCCCTTTTTGAGCTCATCGAGGATAGGTTCGGGGAGTTTCGACAATACCAACACGATAAATGCCAACGCAAAGATACCCATAGCGATATACAATGCCGGACGTGCATCTACCAACGACAAGCCTTTGAGATTCTCACCCATGAGATAACCTACGAGTACCGGACAGATAGTTGCAGCCAACGAGTTGGTAGCGCCACCGAATTGAAGAAGTTGGTTGCCCTTCTTGCCGCCACCACCGAGAGTGTTGAGCATCGGATTTACCACAGTATTAAGCATACACATTGAGAAGCCGGCTACGAATGCTCCTACGAGATAAACAGGGAAGATGCCTGCTGAAAGCGTGCTCGACAAGAACATCAACGCTACTCCGACAAAACCTACTACTACAGCTGCAATAGCTGAGAATTTGTAGCCTTTCTTTTGGAGAATCATACCGGCGGGAATACCCATAAACGCGTATGCAATAAAGTTAGCCGCGTTACCGATCTGTGATGCAAAGTTAGAAAGTGTCAATTGCTCCTTCAGAATCACACCGAAGGGATTTTGGAATCCTGTCACGAACGAAATCATCGCGAACAAGAAAAACATTACGATGATAGGTAATGTGTAGTTTTGTTTATTTTCCATTTGATGGTTAGGTTTAGAAAGTTATAGATTTGTTTTGGTTAGATTATTCGCTCAAAAAGCGATTGTAAAGTTACTGTTTTTTTTTGAAAAAGTACCACTAACGCGACGTTTTGTCTAAAAAAATCGCCAAATCGCTGCTATTTCAATACTCACGATATCCAAATATGGCCGTTCCGATGCGCACCATATTGCTTCCGTGAGCTATTGCCAACTGATGGTCGTCGCTCATCCCCATCGATATGACTGTAAATTCAGGATGCTTTGCCATTGCCCCATCGTGCAGACGCGCAAAAGTGTCGCGTATAGCATCAAAGTCAGCCGCAATTCGGGTCTCATCGTCGGTATTTGTAGCCATTCCCATCACCCCTACGACTCTCACCGAGGTCATCTCGCCAAGGATACCGCTCTCGGCCATAGCGACCAACTCATCGGGGGAAAATCCATACTTGGTCTCCTCCTGCGCCACATGCACCTGCAACAGCACATCGATCGTTCTGCCTATCTTTACCGCCTCAGCGTTGACCATGCGAAGCAACCGCTCCGAGTCGATACTATGAATCAACGAGGCATGCGGCACCACCTGTCGCACCTTGTTGGTCTGCAGATGACCTATGAAATGCCAGCGTATGTCGCCGGGCAATGCCACAGCCTTTGCAGCCAACTCTGCCGCCCTACTCTCCCCAAACACTCGCTGTCCGGCGTCATAGGCCGCTTGAAGAGCCTCCACGGGATGAAATTTAGAGACAGCCACCAACTCGACATTGGCGGGCAACGTAGAGCGGATGGCTGCAATATTTCTTTTAATATCTTCCATTATCAGGTGTTGTCCGTTTTAGGCTGAAGATTGGCTTTATAGACATCCATCAGAGGAGTTTCCGCAATCGACACCACTTCAAAGTCGGCCATCGTACCCTTCATGCCTTCCATAAAGTTGTCGAGAGCGCCACGAAAATCCGAAGCAGCCACCAATATCAATGTGGTGGTCTTCTTCTCTACTGCAGTTTTCTCATCGATTGTAATAAATGCCACCTTCACGAGATACCATTTATCGGCCGAATCATCCCAAAAGATTTCTGAAATTTTTGTGCGCTTCACAGCCGACACCGAGAAGTCGCCGGAGATAAACGGGGTCACCTCTTCGATTATGCGAGCTTCCGCTTCAGTAAACGACAATGCATCGACCAAGTAAGGTTCATTTACTTTTTTCTGAAGTCCATTTTCCATCATCTTATCATAACGGACTTTACACTCAAACCAGTTTGCCATAATTTCGTGTACTTATATGCTTATTTTACAATGTTTTATGTCGTGATTTCGCAAGTCAACATTCAGTCCGACCTACAATTCTCAACAAAAGTAATAAATTTTAAGGGAACTTCTATAAATTACATTGAGAAGATTTATGAATTTTTCTTTGAGCAGATTTCTGATTTTTGCCGAAAGAGCATAGCGAGCTATGTGATTGAGACAAAAACTTAAAGATGCCAAGAAAAAGCATAAAGCACTCAATAGGAATGTTTCCCTTGTCTTGAGTTTTATTAATCCGAGGAATTTATAGACGTTCCCTTATGGGAGTAACTATTATTCCCGCCTCTAAAATTCCCTAAATCTTCATTCTTTTCCATCTACGAAGGAAGCCCGCCGTCGAGCTATCGACAAGCGGGCTTCTCTAATTATGTCAAACTGCTACTTCAGCTTATTTAACTTTTTCGTAAATGTAAACTTCGTGGATTTCTTTAGTGTAACCTTCATTTACGAACGGACCTTGTGACATACCAAGGATGATTTGAGTACCGCGGTTGTTCAAAACCAAAAGATCATCAGTGCAAGGATCGATGCAAAGACCTTCGATTTCACCAGCGCGACGGAAGTCAACCATTTCACGGAATGTTTCAAGACGACCTGCCTTTGCGCCACCAGCGATTTTACCCTTGCGGATAACGGGCTTACCATCTTTCAACTTCACGCTCCAAGGATTTTCCTTTTCAGGTTCTTGACCGTCGATAAGACCGGTATAAGGAACTTCAGTGATGTCAGCGATGTAAAGGTTGTCGGCAATGTGATAAGTCGATTCACCATCGTCAGCAGCGAAGAGCATCTTACCATCAGCGATGAAGATACCTTGAGTCCAGTAAGGCATCGGACGGCATTGCATCTTAGTGTAGTATTGCTTGGTTTCGAGGCTGTAGCAATATACATAGCGGCTGTCAACCCAGTCACTCATCCAGATCATGTTCTTATCACGATCAACTGCAAGACCTGATACTTCTACTTGACCTGACTCAGCACACCAAGGAATATCTTCGATCCATTCCAATGTGTTAGCATCGTAAACAGAGATAGCGATGTTATATCCGCGACCGAATTCAAACTTTTCGTTACCGGTGTAGATCTTACCATCATGTACGTCGATGTCACCAAAGTGGTTAGCCAACTTCGGGTTGGGGAACAATGGATCATCAGCGGTTTGAACTCTCTTTGCTACAAGATTCCAGTTCTTGTCATATTTGTAGAGACCGCGAGTGTCTGATACATAGAAGTAATCCTTGTCGGCAGCGATACCTTGACGACCGGGCACTTCAACTACTTTCTTCAATCTGTACTCAGTTCCTACATGCTGTGCAGTAGCTGTGCCTGCGAGCATAAGAACAGAAAGAGCCAATAATAACTTTTTCATAATCTATTAGTTTTAAGTTAGTAAAAAATTTATGTTAGGGGATTAGAATTTAAACAAGCCCATGATTTGGATTTGATCGCGTCCGTCGATACCTTGTGCCTTTTCAACCTTGTCGCCATAGAAGAAGTGACCATAGTTGAATTGGAACTTAACGTTGTTGCAAAGTTGATATGTGCAACCTACGAGGATACGATTGTAGTTGTTCAAAGAAGTTTCGTTCATCTTATCTTTGTACATGTCCCAACGTACTACGGGGAGGAACTTACCTGCATGGTAGCCTGCCAATACGTAAGCGCCTTGTTCGTCAACTACGTCTACATCGTTAACTGATGATTTCATCATACCATATTCAGCGCGGAGATCAAGACCGGTAGGATCGTTATACCATGCGCCAACAACCATGCGGTTCATTGGATTGTACTTACCTGAACCTACACCTGTACCACCAGCGAGAGCCTTTGAAGAATATTCGCCCCAGTTGTAAGTAGCCTTGATGTTGAAGTTCTTGATAGGACGTACGGTTGCTGATACGTAGATATCCTTTGACTTGTTAGAGTCGTCCTTGCAAGGAATAGAACCATTGGTGATAGCTACATCATAGTGCAAGTAGCTGAAGCCCTTTCCTGAGGGGAACAATTCACCCATGAACATGATACCGAGGTCACGACCATAGTCAACCACGTTGTATTCGTACGGGTTGCGGCATGCGATACGGTAAACGATGTTTGAGAAGTCTACAGTTTCCAATGTAGCGGGAGAAATGTCATAGTTCTCGTAGCCAAGCGGAGTGTAGAATTGACCCACGCGTACCTTAAATTCAGGAGCAATCTTCCAAGTTGCGAATGCGTCCATTACTTGAATGTTCTTTTGACCGTTACCGTTGGTTGATCCGCCAATACCGTTGAATGCTTCGATTTGCAAACGGAAGTCGATGTTGCTGCTTACCTTACCATCCATAATCAAGCGAAGACGCTTTGCTTGGAAAGTAGATGTTGAAGCGTTGTCGTCATTTTGCCAGTTCCAACCGGTCTGCAAGTAACCTGAAATCTTAGGAAGTTTAGAAAGAACCTTTTCCCATCCGGTTTGTTCGCCTGCGGGAGCAGCTGCTTCAGTTGCAGCAGGAGCTTCTACTGGTTGTGCATACTTGTCTTCTGCGAAATCAGAAGCGAAAGCAGTTGTTGAAACTGCACAACCCACTAAAATTGCAAATAACTTTTTCATGATAATAAAGTGTTAAATGGTTAATAATAGGGTTTTAATTTGTGAATATTTGATTTATTATCTCTCTCATTTTATTGACGCGAAGCGATCAGCAACTTGCCAAACTCCTCGATATTCAGCGCCGTAATATCAGGCTGGGGGTCAGAGTTGATGGCCGTTTCCAATGTTGTTTCGCCCGACAGCACCAACACACCTAAAGAGTCGGCATTGCGCGCCGTAGCCACATCGGTATATATTCTATCGCCACACATCGCCACTTCGTCGGGAGCTAAACCATACTTAGCCTGAATGCAACGAAGCATATCGGGGTTAGGCTTTCCTATCACTATATCCGGCCGGCGACCTGTCGCGTGCTCTATACATTTACACATCGAGCCGCAATCGACAAGGATTACCTCCTTATCCGTCGGACATACGCGATCGGGATTTGTTGCGATATATCTCACTCCTTGCGAAGCCCACCATGCGGCACGGCAAAGTCGCTCATAGCAGAGTGTCATATCGAATGCCACCACCAATATATCGGGACGATCGGCAGGGTCATCGGCTGCCATCTCAAATCCGGCATCTTCAAACTCCTTAATCATGCTCGGAGTGCCAAGCACAAACAAGCGTTTTGCCTCGGGATGATTGATTTTTATATAATCGATTGTTGCCACTGCTGTTGTGTAGACCTCTTCTGAAGTAGCTTCTATACCAAGCCCCTGAAGTTTCTTCAAATAATCGGGTATACTTTTGGTGGGGTTATTGGTTAGGAACGAGTAGCCTATGCCGTGGTCGGCAAGCGATGCCAAGAAGCCTTTTGTCCAAGGGAACAACGTTGAGCCCATATAGATCGTTCCGTCCATATCAAGCGCCACATGCTTTATCTTCGAGCAGGCGAGCTTCAATGCTTCGTCCGACATTGGCGACATATATTTATCGAATTCTTTCATATTTTATGATTCGTATAAATATTTTTGACTAAGTTAATACTTTCTTCTGAATTATCAAAATTATTTTACTTTTTATTCTTGATTTTCAGTAATTTCAAGCGAACGCTTGTAGCCATCACGCGGCGCCTGCCACATTGTCAAGAATACCAATGCGCCCACAAGACCTACAATTATAAAGGTCACAAACACCCAATCCCAGCCGAAGTGGTCGGCAACAAGACCGATACCGATAGCCGACAATGCCGAGCCTAAATAGCCCAATATACCAGCCAAGCCGTTGGCTGTAGCCGAAGCTTCTTTTGTTGCTTGATTAGCCGAAGCTATACCTATCAAAGCTTGCGGACCATAGATAAAGAATCCGCCCATTGCCAAGAATGTGGTTGAGATTGCAATATGCACGTGGGGGAACAATGCAAACGCGCCGAGGAATATCACTGAACCGATCATACATATCAAGCACATTCTGTGAGCCTTACCCTTGAAAATCTTGTCGGTTGCCCATCCGGCTGCAATAGTACCCACGATGGCAGTGATTTCAAAGATAGCAACTACCCATGCGGCGCTCTTGATGTTCATTCCGCGGTCTTCGGTCAAGAACTTCGGACCCCAGTCCAACACACCCATACGCAACACATATACAAATATATTCGCAATTGCCAAAGTCCAAACCCAACGGTTTCTCCACACCATGTGCTTCAAGAATTGAGTTTGCGAAACTTTCTTCTCTCCCTCAGCCACATCTTTACTTGTCTTTGTATCGGGGAGGTCGGGAAGCCCTACCGACTTCGGATCATCTTTCAGACCGACAAACAGCCATATTGCACCCAACACAGCAAGTCCGGCAGGCATCCAGAAGCACCATTTCCAAGCACCTATGTGTGTGGCATATTGCATAACCTTGTTAAGCCCTTCAGTAGTCGATGGATCTACATTGAGGTTTGCAGCTATATTAGCTATCACTTCAGGATTGCTACTCATATCAGTACCCAAGTGACCCATCAAATATCCGCACACGATTACCGCAAGCGATGCTCCGATAGAGTGCGACGTATTCCATATCGACATTTTTGTAGCCAACTCCGAGGGGTGGATCCATTGCGGAAGCAATCTCGCACACGGAGGATAGCCGAAGCCTTGGAAATATTGGTTAAGCACGATTGTGATACCCATTATAAGTATCAACATATTCACCAATTGAGGACCTTCGTTTACTCCGGTGATGGCATAGCTCAAGTCATAACCAAACCCAAAAGCAAGATTCGATGCTGCGCATAGCAACAAACCCAACGCCATGATAGCCTTCGGGCTGAATTTGTCTACGATAAAGCCGTTGATAAATCTCGACAAGCCATACACTATCGAGCCTATTGCGATTACAATACCAAAACTGGTATTCGAAATACCAAACTCAGCCGTCAAGCCGGGCATCGCTATTGAGAAGTTCTTTCTCACAAAATAGAATATAGCATACCCAATCATCGATACTACAATCGTACGGAATTGCCACGACTTAAATTTCTTTACAACTTCCGGACTCATTGAGCCATATATCGAACCTTTTTCCATGATAATAAATTTTTATTATTCAGTAATTCATTTATTCAATCTCTTTGTTGCTTCGATGTCGAGTGCCTGTGCGAGTATCGATATCGGATTTTCCACTTTCGCGCTTGTCGACATTTCGATTTGCCATTTACAAGTCTCACAATCGGTTGCCACTACATCTACTTTCAGTTCTTCAATCTGGCGGAACAACGATGCTCCGATCGCTTGCGAATATTTATAGTTCTCTTTCTTAAATCCGTAAGTACCGGCGATACCACAGCACTGCGAATCGAGCATCACAAAGTCAACTCCCGGCATCATTCTTAGCAACGATGTCGAATAAATCGACCATCCCAACTTCTCCATGTGGCATGGAGTATGGTAAGCAATACGCTTCTTGAAATCGGGCTTGAACGCGAGCTTCACGCTTCCATCCTCTATCAAGCGATAGATAAATCGCGTAGCGAGCATTATCGAATCGCGGACATCGGCATTATCCACACCCAAAAGGTGAGGATACTCATCGCGCATGGTAAACGTACATGTCGAACTGGTCGTAATCACTTGTCGACCTGCATCAGCAGCCTTACGTATCTCGCCAAGATTGATTTTCGCATCACGAGTAGCTTGCTTCACGAGCTTATTTGCAATCTTTGCCACTCCGCAGCAACGCTCTTTTTCCAAAAGTTGCACTCCATAGCCAAACGCATTCATCACCGCCACCAAGTCTTTGCCCAATTGCGGATAATTGTAGTTGGCATAGCATCCATGGAAATAAGACACCTGTTTGCTATACTCATTTTGGCTCTGCGCTGCATTTTTGCGAAACCATGTGGTGAATTTTTGCGATGTATAAGCCGGAAATTGTCGATGACTATCGATAGCCAACGTAGCATCCATTATCTTCTTCACCGGCTTCAACCCCAAAGTAGTGTTTACCACCGGAGCCACCATCGAAGCCATCGTCCCTACGAAATCAGTATTGGCAAGCATTACGTCGCGTAGTCCTGGCGACTTGCGACTATATTTTATACGCGCCGCTTGGATAATGTCTCCTATCTTTACATTAGACGGACATGCCACCTCACAACGCTTACAATTCAAGCAATATTTGAGAGCCTCATCGTAGAAAGTGGGCTTCTTCAAGCGATAGCGTTCGCCATCAGGTCCGGCTTGCTTCGGACCGGGATACTCTGGATTTACGGCCGTCACAGGACAATACACCGTGCATATCGTACACTTTATGCACTGTTCAAAATTATTATCGCTTATGTTGAGTCCTTGATAATCCATTGTCTATCCTCCTTGTCTTACAATTTCAATATCTTATGCGCCACATGCAACGACGATGCAATTGTCGTACCTGCGCCTGCACTTTCTTTCAAAGCATCCACGCCACCTACTACAGCTCCGGCTGCATACAAATTTTCCACCGCCTCACCATTGAGCATCGCATGAAATTCTACATCGGTCGACACCCCGAACTTCATATAAGGTTGCGCCTTAAACACATCCTTATCAAACCATCGGCTACGCTCTTCACGCGCATTTACGTCAAGACCGAATATCGGCTCATAAATACGATTGGGAGCCGCAATCAGACCATGGCTGAAGAAACTTCCGGTTGCCAAGATAAAATTATCGGCATAGAGTTGCTCATCGCCAAGATTTGTAGTAGCGACACTCTTAAGCATTCCATTTTCAATCTTTCCGCTCTTCACATTATCGCCAAGCAGATACGTTCCGCCCAAGCGTTGGAAATAATTGCGCAACTGTATTTGCGTTCTCACACCGGGCACCGACGCAGGGGTGGTCGGCACTAAATACAATGGTTTGTCGACGCGCTCACGCAACTCTTCAACCGGAGTGCTATCATATAAGCCCATCACAGCCGGCATCAGCACCACTTCGGCATCAGCCGACAAACGATTGATTTCGTCGGCCATACTATCGAGCACGCTTCCTGTCAGCACTCTGGCTATATTGGCGGCTCGCATTTCCGACGAACTTTTACGAAGCGTTTCAAGCACCGGCAGAGTAAACTCTTTCATAGTGCATTTCACGCCCTTCTTTATCAAATTGTTTGCGATAAACTTCGGATAAAAATCAAGATAGCCTCGCAGATTTATTATTGCAACTCGCTTCCACGGCAACTCATCCGGATCAGCCACTTGAAGATAGTCATCGATAGTCAACCACGCCGGCTTGAAGATGCCAAACGGCGTCATTCTATAGTGATTGCGCTGTTCCGAGCCGGAAATTTTTATTCCCGCCTCGGCAAACAGCGTTTTCACTTCTTTCAGATATTGTGCTATATTATCGATGCCTATCTTACTATAGATATGATCGGACGGAAGCATCGGTATCACTTCCATCGGATTGGGCACATCATACCCATCATATCTGCCTAACAATTCAAACGAACCAGAGCTAAAATGAAGCGCACTTTGCCCCGACGAGACTATCGCCACCTTGCGTCCGCTCTTTGCCAACGCGATACCACTCACGAGTCCGCTCAATCCGCCTCCTAATATGACTGTTTCAAACTTCATCTCTTTAAGTATTTATCTATTTGTTGGCTTCGCCGTTTTGTTCTATATAGTCATCAAGCCCACACACTCCGTTGTAGAGCCATGATGTAAATTGTATCTCTACCAAGGTTTCACTCCATGCCACAGGTGCCATTCCTTTCCATCGTTCGTTGATAAACGATGCCAAATCTTTCATCGTACGATCGGCACAAGTCTCCGACTCGGTCATGATACCGGCCGCGCGACACGCGCAAAGCTCGCCCTGACAAGTACCCATACCCATTCGTGTGCGACGACGCAGATTTATCAGATTATGCACATGAAGTTCGTCGATTGCATAATTCACTTCGCCCACCGATACTTGCTCACACTCACACACCAATGCATCATCGTAGTCATTGCTCGACGATATTTGTCGACTAAGTGTACCATGACGACCCTCGGCAGCTTTCTGCTCGGTGCTGAGTTCGATTATATGGGATTTTCTATTCGCTTTCTTTTCCACCTCTGAGCCGGGCAGCGGCGTCTCGGCGGTTTCACACTTCACATTGCGACCGAATTTCTTACAAGCAAGATCCGTAGCCCACTCTGCCATCAATCGATAAGTCATCAACTTACCTCCTGTGATGGTAATAAATCCGTCAAGGCCATCGCGAGTAGAGTGATCCAAGCATACGATACCGCGACTTATACTACGTCCCGACGGATCATTATCAGCCGCCACAAGCGGACGTACACCGGCGTATGCTCTCAGTATTCTGGTATAAGCCAAGCTCGGAGCAAGCTTTTCTCCTTCGCGCATCAGCACGTCTACTTCCTCCGGAGTGACCTCCATATTATCTATTTCTTCGTATGGAATGCGGTCAGATGTCGTACCTATAAGCGAAATCGTATCACCGGGCACGAGAATATCGGCATTGGCCGGCTTACGGCATCGATTGATCACCATATTATTGACACGATGACCAAATATCAGCAACGAGCCTTTTGCAGGGAACATATTCACTTGCACTCCTGCCATGTCGGCGATATGATGTCCCCAAATACCTCCTGCATTTATCACCAAGTCGGCATATACAGTGGTAAGAACATCCTGACCTTTGGTGCTCTGCAACTTCACGCCCACGATTTTTGTTTGCTCTCTGACGAAGCCCACCACTTCATGATAGGTCATTATGTCGGCTCCATGTCGGCGAGCATCAATCACATTGGCAGTCGTAAGACGGAACGGGTCGATAGAGCCATCCGGCACTGTCACCGCTCCGATTATATCTTTATTAACTGCAGGTTCAAGACGCAAAGCCTCTTTCGGGTCTAAGATTTTCGTTTCTATTCCGGCTTCGGTACATGCATCGACAAATTTCTGTTGATAACCCAAATCATCTTCAGGCAATGTCACAAAGAGACCACCGGTTTCCTCCACGCAATGACGTGCTATGCGACGAAGCGTCATATTCTCTTTGATACACTCCGTTGCCGACTCTTGGTCTGTCACTGCATATCGAGCACCACTATGCAACAATCCATGATTTCTACCTGTAGCTCCTGCCGTAAAGTCAAAGCGTTCTACAAGCAAAGTCTTGAACCCACGAAGAGCACAATCGCGAGCCGTGCCGGCTCCGGTTGCGCCTCCGCCTATCACTATTATGTCGTAATGTCTGTTGTCTCGCTTGTTCATGAGCAATTAGGTTATCCGAAGATTGTCGAACGTGTTTTGAAATAAAACTGTTACGCTTTCGTTATGTTTCGTTTTTGTAACTTTTTGCGTTTTATTTCGCAACAAAGATAGATACTTATTTTTAATTACCAAAACTTTTTCAAAAAATATTTCATCTCGCGCCTACATTTCGCATAATTAATACTTCATTCATTTTTACATCCTGTTTATATATTGCATTTTATATTCTTTTTGAAGCACTGCTTTGGCTCTTGTCCTTTCGGTTTGAAAGTCCAACTAATTTCTTTTCACTCACTTATTATTATATATCTCGATTTTTTACTTGGTACTTTTTGCGAATTTTCTTATCTTTGTGAAAATTGATACCACTAAACCAGTTAAGCCATGACCAAAGAAGAGCGACATGCAATAATCGTTGAAACTTTATTACGCCGTGAGTCCCTACCAGTCTCAGAACTTTCGGTTCTGCTTGACGTGTCGTCTGTGACTATTCGCAAAGACCTCACCGAGTTAGAGAAAGCGAATAAGCTTTATCGCAGTCACGGTAAAGCCATTTTGATTAATCCATATATCAACAATCGCTCGGTCAACGAAAAAGAAAAGTTGGCTCCGGAAGCCAAGCTCAAAATCGGACAGAAGGCCGCCTCCTTGATCGACAAGGACGATTCTATTATCTTGGCTTCGGGCACTACTGTCCACGCTCTCGCTCGCAGCATCCGTCCACTCAACAAGCTGACGGTCATCTCCGCTTCGCTGCAAGCATCGGAAATTCTCGCCGCCGATAGCGACATCGAAGTAATTCAGCTCGGAGGAGTGCTCCGTCATAGCAGTCTGTCGGTTGTAGGAAAGCATGCAGAAATAATGCTTCGCGACTTTGCTTGCAGCAAGGTATTCCTTGGGGTCGATGGTATCGATTTGGACTTTGGCATCACAACCACCGATGTCCGCGAAGCCGACCTTAATAAAATGATGATGCACACTGCACAAAAGACTATCGTGATGGCCGATTCCTCAAAGTTCCGCCGTCGTGGATTCAGCCGCATCGCCGACATGGACGACATCGACATCATAGTCACCGACTCAAACGTCCCCGACCGCATAGCACAAGGTATCGAAAGCCTCGGCATTGAGCTATTGATTGCCGACGACAATCCCGCTATCAATTTAGGGCTAAAATAAATGTCTCATTTCTTAGACTCGATTCGACATTCTATCGCTCGCCACCATCTGTTGTCGGACGACGCCATAGTCATTGTTGCTCTCAGTGGCGGTGCCGACTCCGTGGCTCTCCTTTCTGCCCTGACAAGTCTCGGCTATCACTGCATAGCTGCTCATTGCAACTTCCATCTTCGAGGAGAGGAGTCAGACCGCGACGAGCGCCATGCTGCCGACATCGCCAAGCTATTAGGTGCAGATTTTGTAGTGACACATTTCCAAACCGATCATTACGCCTACGTCCACAGCATGTCCATTGAGATGGCTGCTCGCGAACTGCGATACCGATGGTTTGAATCCATTCGCTTGCAGCACAATGCCGTAGCCATCGCCGTAGCCCACCATCGCGACGACAATATCGAGACTTTTTTTCTCAACCTTCTTCGCGGCACCGGCATCGCCGGACTTACCGGGATGGCGCCAAAACGCGACAACATCATTCGCCCTATGCTCGAACTCTCGCGAGCCGACATTTTAGCACACCTCAACGAGAACAATCTCTCTTATGTGACCGATAGCACCAATGCCGATTGCGAGTTTAAGCGCAATCGTCTACGCAATATAGTCCTCCCGATGCTTCGTCAGCAATTTCCCGGAGCCGACGATGCGATAGTCCACACCATCGATTGTCTTAGGGGTAACGAAAAGATTTATCGCGACGCCATTGAAGCCGCACGCACCAAATATTTTAATGGCAATACGCTCCGACTATCCACATTGATAGCCGAAAACCCCGAGACCTACACTCTATTGTTCGAACTCCTTCGCACCTACGGATTTAATTCATACCAAGTCGCCGGCATCATCATCTCGGCCGACAATTCCGGCCGACAATTCCGATCCTACACTCATACCGCGTTGATTAATCGTGGTGAACTTTTAATCACTCCCATTTCAGAGCAAACCGATCCCGACTGCTACTCCGTGTCTCTCAATACCGACATTCTTGAGCCTATCAACATCAAAATATTCCAATTCCGCAGTTCTCATGGCTTTGTTCCGGTAAGCGACCCATCCACAATCTATCTTGACGCCTCTGTCCTCAACGGGAATCCCGAATTTACCATCCGCCGATGGAAAAAAGGCGACCGCATTGCTCCATTTGGCATGCGAGGCACAAAAAAGTTAAGCGACATCTTCTCCGACGCTCACCTGTCCATCATCGATAAGCAATCGAAATGGATATTGACACGCAACGATGATATCCTTTGGATTATTGGCATGAGAGCCTCCCGACATTTCCCCGTCACAGAGTCATCCTCCATGATCATCCGTCTCTCCATCGATTGACAATTCATCCTCGCTATTCATCTCAGCCGAATAACACTTAAAGAAATCATAATTGAGCGCACGAGATATTCGCTCAAGTAGCGCCGTATTAATGCTCTCCAATCCAAAGATATAATACACGTTGGTGCGATCGCAATTTATCTGCGACGCAAGCCATGTAGGCGATTTGCCTTGACGATATAATTCTTCTTTTATCAGACTTCCTATGTGCATAAAAAAGGGGCGAGAACTTTGTGTTGAATCTTCACCCGAGGCACCGCCAAGCACCTTGAAAATAGATTTACACAAAAGAGTCCGCGCCCTGACATAGACGTTCACTTTTGATACTCATTCTCATTTTCGATATTTTGGCGGTTTTCGGATGAGAGAATAAGTGTCAACAATTCTATATTTAGATGTTCATTTATTCTATTTTACGTTACAAAGATAGGCAATTCTCGCCGGTCTTGCAATATTTCAGAATATTGTCAATGGAAACTTTTCATTTCAGCAATGTGCGATATTGCCCTTTCTTGCGCGTCGCCCCTCCATATTCCACTGCATGATGCGGACACACATGATAGCATCTCAGACACATAGTGCATCTATTGCCCCACGTTGGTCGACCATCTATCATTATTATATTTCTTGTCGGACATTTTTTTTCACACAAGCCACATCCCACACACACCTCCGAGGTCTTAAACGGACGAGTCGAGCAACCGAACTTCTCAAACAGCGGATACACTATCTTGCTCTTCAGAAAGCTATAGCCCCCCGTCACCACGTCATCGCCATCCTCATTCCGCTTAATGCGTTCGGCTATCGACTTGACGCGCTCCGGCATCGCCGCAAGTTTCGCCTCCTCCACCTCTTTGCTGTCCACATCAAATCCGGGCAGTAATGTATATGTATTGGGCATCTGTACCGAATACGCACTACCCGCATTCAATCCCTTCTTGCGCAACAATTCTCGCCATTGCTTATGTGCCAACCCTATATCATCGCCACAGGTACACACCATCACATGACGCACCGCTGCGTTTTTACCGGAATCAAGCGCCTTTATATAGTTCACCACCACAGGAGGCAATCCCCATGAATAAATCGGGAACACCCATATCACCAACTTGACCGCATGCGACACAATATCGCGTCCCACCGACATTATATCGCCCATGGGCATCACCAATTCTGCCGCCAGCGACTCAGCGACTTTACGGCTGTTTCCGGTGCCGGAGAAGTATAGTATCATTCTGATTAATGTATTGTAATCTGCGTTGCCCCAAATCCATACTCTCGAAACGAAGCGTCCTGAGCTTCACATCGCGAATACTTGCGCTTCAATTCTTTCATCAGCGCCGCGCGCAACACACCCTCCCCTTTGCCGTGGATAAACACGATTTTCTGCCCCTTGCGATTGAGATTGGCATCCATCACTCGGCGAAATTCGGTCAACTGCACGTCGAGCATATCGCTGTTGCTCAAGCCTGCCGTATTATCAAGCAACTCATGTATATGAAGATCCACCTCTATTATTGCAGGCTGCTTAACGTACTTCTCCACTCGGCGACGTTCAGGCTTCTCGGCCGCGCGCTTCTGCCGCATAGCATCTTCAAGGCGACCGCTATCGATCACCATCGGGCGACATGGCACATCATTTTTCACTATATCGATAGCTATCACAGGCGTGTCGAAATACACATTGTCATGAAAACAATGTAGCTTGAAAAATTTCGTTGTGTCCAAGCTATGATCTATCGCCACCGGCGCTTTCATCTTAAACTCCTTATCGCGTTTGAATGCTATATACTGCACAGCCACGCGATCCATCTCGGTAAGCATCTCGCGCTTCACCTCACCAAGATGTATCTGTATGTTCGGTTCCACAATGCCGGCATAGCGCGTCACCCATTGTGCTCCCTCTGCTCGCGTCAGATAGGTGAAATATAGGAAATAGTTTGAGTCGTTAACCAGATAGGCATCATAGGTCGTAGTATTCAGATGCTTTATTTCTGCCGGCTCATAAGCCAACACCACATTAAGCACTTCGCCGGTCTCGGTCTCCTCTATCACCTCTTCTTGTTTCTTGGGCTGTTCTACCATCACCGTAGGAGCCACATATTTGCTTGCCGTAGGAACAGGCGCAACAGGCGTCACAACGACACACTCGCGAATAAGCACCGGCGTTTCAAAACCGTCCTCATCCACGTATGCCATATTCCCTTCAATCTTAACGATACGACCGCCTCCCTTGGAGTTCAGAAATCGTACCACATCGCCTACCTGTGCCATTTCTTCTTATATTTATTTATAAGGAATCTTCAACTTCTGTCCCACTTTAATCTTCGAGCCTGAAATACCATTTGCCTTGCGAATATCCTTCACTGTCACACCGCGATATTTTCCGGCAATCGACGATAGAGTTTCACCCTTACGTACTTTGTGAGTGCGATATTTCGGTTTACTTTCTTTCTTCTTTTTCTCTTTTTTCTTTTCCACAGTCGATTTTTTCTCTTTCGACTGTTCTTTTTTCGCTACTTTTTCAGCAGGTTTCTCTTCCGCTTTTGCCGCTTCAACCTTTGTCGAATCAGCCTCAGCGACTACTGCTTCGGTTGCCACCGAATCTGCCGGAGCAGTCAACGCTTCGATCGGCTTCTCGACATCCATCACCGGAGCTTCCGATGCAGCTATTTCGGCTTCTTCCGCTGGCTTCTTCGGCTTCGCTACTCGTTCGTAAGTGTGAATTTTCAATCGCTGTCCGCGACGTATGGTATTTTTCTTCAAGCCATTCCACTTCTTTAGTTGATTGACCGTCACTCCATATCGGCGAGCTATCGAGCCTAAATTTTCGCCTCGCTTCACCTTATGGTATTTTATCACCAATTTCGAGTCGTAGTCGCCCGACGAACTATATATATCCGTAGGCTCTACTGCATCTCTACGTGCATACAACTTCGCATCATGAGCCACAATGCTATCCTCGCTCATTATATAGCAATACACCTGCTTCGACGGCAACACCAACGGACATGGACGCACATTACCCGGTATTATATCGCGACGATACTGCGGATTAAGTACTCTGATTTCCTCAACGGGCATTTGAAGCACATCGGCTATCTGACGGAAATGCACTCGCTTGGTCACATGCACCGAGTCGGTTATCAACGGACGACGTGCAAGAGCCGGACTGATATTGTGCTGATTATAATATGTCATCACATAGTTAGCCGCAATAAATGCCGGCACATAGCCGCGAGTCTCAGCCGGAAGATAGTAATATATCGCCCAAAAATCTTTCTTCTCTTTGCTATCCTCGCCTCCGGCGCGACGCAACGCTTTATTCACATTGCCCGGACCGCAATTATATGCAGCTATAGCAAGCGACCAGTCGTTGTAGATTCCATACAATTGCTTCAGATATTTTGCAGCTGCATCCGAGGAGCGATACGGGTCGCGACGCTCATCGACCAATGTATTGATTTCAAGCCCCAACCCCTTAGCTGTGGGGAGCATAAACTGCCACAATCCGGTAGCACCTACTCGCGACACCGCATCCGGATTAAGTGCGCTCTCTATCACCGGCAGATAGCGCAACTCTAAAGGCATACCCTCGCGCTCAAGCGCTTGCTCGAAGATAGGCATATAATACAAGCTCATGCCGAGCATATTCTCCACCAATTGGCGACGACGCTCCACATACATCGTGATATACGACTTCACCACTTGGTTGAACGGCATCTCTATCTCTGCAGGGATCAAGCTCAGACGCTTCTTTATCACCTCGTCGCTTAAGTCTCCGGCAGGAGCCGACACTGCACCCTCATCAAGCACAGCATAATTTTGCAGATACCAATTTTTAAGCATCTTATCAGTATCCGTTTCAAAACTTTCGGGATAGACAATAGCATTATCGGTTATCGTCTCTTTTATCGTTAATATCGACGGTGCAGCAGTTGATAGCAGCGTTGCGCATCCGAGCAAAATCGTAATTATTCTCTTCTTCATTTGGCTGTTTCTTAAGCAGTTGTTCGCAGTTGTTCTAAAAATTCAACGCCCAATGTACCCCTACCGAGGGGAGTGTGGTGCGCGAATCGGGTATTAGCGTCGGCGACAATTTCACCGACAGCTCAGGTGATATATCAAAATGCGACAACGACGCATCGACATAAGCGTCAACCATAGCTATCAGATACACTCCGACTATTCCTATGATACACAAATCGCGATTGCGACGAAAATAGTCGCGTCGCGACTTCAGCTTATTCTTTAGCCACGTCGTGTCCAAATCTTCCTCTTTGACTGTTGGCGGATAAAAATCCATATAGCTCTTGGTCGACGGATCATTATCCATTATATCCCGATATGCTTTCGTATAGTCAGTAAGCATCCTATTATTCCACGAGGTGGCATAGCCAAGCCCCATAAATGCGCCTACCACTATCGGCAGCTTCCAGTAGCTTCTATTATACAACTGACCCAACCCCGGACACAATGCCGACATCCACACGGCTCTAGTCGGGTCGGGACTGAACTCGCGCACCGGACCAAACTCCTCAAGCGTCTCAATGCTATCTTGGATGGCTTTCAGTCGCTCCGCCGGTATCGCGGCCAATGTATCCACGACCTCCACCATCTCTACGCTATCTACCTCCATTGGCATCATCGCCACACTGTCTGTAGGCATCGCTATCGGTGTAGCCGTAGCCACAGTGTCGTTCAGCACCACAGGCATACGCTGCTGATGCGGTCGTACCGGCCGATGCGCCGTCTGTGAAAAAATATTAAAAGAAAACAAAATCACAAAAACCAGCCCTACGATCGGTCTCTGCAACCCATTTTCTTCCATAATTCTATATTTTATCGCGTTTATAATCTCCATTATCTATAAAAGTGATTTTCAACAGCTTAGCCGATTTTCTATTAAAAATTCGGCTTCAGTTGCCCTACTTTTAAACTTTCTTGTTGTTTTATCGTATCAAAGATAGTAATTAATCTCTCAAGTTCATCTTCATTTTTGAAAGGAAATGTT
>CAZWWS010000006.1:44593-54668 GCA_964637445.1 uncultured Muribaculum sp. | reverse complement strand
CGCCGGTATGACCGGTACGGCTGAGACAGAAGCAGGCGAATTGTGGGACATCTACAAGCTTGATGTTGTCACCATCCCGACCAATCGTCCGATAGCACGTATCGACATGAACGATCGTGTCTATAAGACTAAAAAAGAGAAATATGCAGCCGTGATCGACGAGATAGTTCGTCTGCGCGAACAGGGTCGTCCGGTACTCGTGGGTACTACCTCGGTCGACATCTCCGAGCTGCTCAAACGTATGCTCGACATGCGTCATATACCCTGTCAGGTGCTCAATGCCAAGCTCCACCAAAAGGAAGCGGAAGTAGTAGCACTTGCCGGACAGAAAGGCACCGTAACCATCGCCACCAACATGGCCGGTCGTGGTACCGACATCAAGCTTCCCGCCGAAGTCAAGGATGCCGGCGGTCTCGCCATCATCGGTACGGAGCGTCATGAGTCGCGCCGCGTAGACCGTCAGCTCCGTGGTCGTTCGGGACGTCAAGGCGACCCGGGTTCGTCGGTATTCTACGTGTCGTTTGAAGACCAACTCATGCGCCTTTTTGCATCAGACCGCGTGATGAAGATGCTCGACCGTCTCGGACTTAAAGAGGGCGAAATGATCGAGAATTCAATGGTGACCAAAGCCATCGAAAACGCTCAGAAGCGCGTAGAAGAAAACAACTTCGGTATTCGTAAACGCTTGCTCGAATACGACGATGTGATGAACAAGCAACGTCAGTATATCTACAATCGTCGCCACCACGCTCTCTTGGGCGAACGCATCGGTATCGACATTGCCAATATGATCTACGACGTGATTGAAAACACCGTCAACAACAATCCCGACTACACCGACCTATCGCTCGAACTCTTCAAGGTACTTGCCATCGAAGTACCGTTCAGCGAAGAGCAGTACAAGAAGTTGAACCAGCAAGAAGCTGTCGAACAAATATATTCGGCTGCCATCGAAGCTTTCAACCGCAAGAGCGAGCGCATCATCGAAGTAGCCAAGCCAGTCATCACCGATTGTGTTGAAAATCGCGACTATAAGGGGCTCATCATAGTGCCCATCACCGATGGCAAGCGAGTACTCAATCTCCGTTGCAACGTGCTCGATGCCTATAATTCGGGATGTAAGTCGATTGTAAAAGATTGGCACAAAGCGATATTGCTCATCACCATCGACGAGCTTTGGAAAGAGCACCTTCGCGAGCTCGACCAGCTCCGTCAGTCGGTACAAAATGCTTCATATGAGCAAAAAGATCCGCTTGTGATCTACAAAGTAGAGTCATTCCACCTCTTCGAGACAATGATCAATTCGCTCAACGTCAAGGCCGTATCGGCTCTCATGCGCGGACAAATCTACGTGCAGCAAGCACCTCCGGCGCAAAACACCGAAGCCGCGCCATCGCAACCGCAAGTGCGCGAAGCTGCCCCTGAACGTCGCAACGACTACTCGCAATATCGCACCTCAAAAGAGTCGTATCCCGGCGAGAACGCGCAGCGTCAAGCCGCATCGGCACACCAAGGCGAACGTCCTCGCCCAGAGCCAATCAAAGCAGCTCCTCGCGTAGGCCGCAACGATCCTTGCCCTTGCGGTAGCGGCAAAAAATTCAAGAACTGCCACGGACGTAACCTCTAACAGCCCCACACAAATATACTTACAAGCCCCTCCACCTTGCTCAAGATGGAGGGGCTTGACTATACTGACGAAAAGTGATAAAATGGACAATCTTCGTCAGTAGCGTCAATTAGAGCTATCGAATGTAGCCAATCATCATTGCAGTGGATGTCTTTTTACTCCTTTTTTCATTTAATTCACAGAAGTATTTGATACTTTCACTTGTGCGATTAGATTAATTTTTAGTACATTTGCAATCTTACTGACGAAAAGTGGCAAAATTGGCAATTTTCGTCAGTTGCGTTAATTTAGGTATATCCGCTGCGCTACTTTGCAGGGCGAAAGGCGGGGGACTTTAAAGAAAAACGAGTTGCGAAACGATCGTTCGGAAATGGCCGTTTCGCAACTTCATTTTTGCCAAATACGTCAGATGTATTTGTTGATTTATACTTTCAGTTTAAATTGGCTTTGGCCGATTTGCACAATATACACACCACGTTGTAGCGGGATGATCTCGCTGCCTGACGATATACCGATTTGAGCCACAAGGCGTCCGCTCATGTCATATACCGACACCGTTTCGCCACTTGCATTGACCACGTTGATACCATCAGCCACAGCTACGCAGCTGATTTGCTCGTATACAATGCTTTCAATGCCGGATACCGTGATAGCAAATGTGCCTACATACACTGATGCAACGGTTTCTTCGGTAGCCTCATCCCCTGATTCGGCAACAGTCTTCACCACTATTTCATAAAAGTATGATCCTATTTCCAAGTCATCAAACACCAGCGTTATCGAGGTAGATTGCGGCACGATGTTTCCGTCGGAGTCATAATTTTGCGTAGCGACGAGCAGAGTGCGAGATTCGTCAGAATATATATTGACTGTATAGCCGATGGCTTCAGCCTCTACACCCATAGTGATTGAAGCCGTGTTAGGCAACTCGGTCACAACTTCTACTTCGTTTTCATTTACAACCGGAGAGAACTTTGCAACTATGTTACGCGACAAGCCTACTGTAAAAGTATAGCTTGATTCACTGCCTACGTTCACGCCATCCTCTTCCCAGCTATCAAATTCATATCCATCGCAAGCAGTAGCCGTAACTGTCACGTTGTCGCCAATCACCCAAGCCTCCGGCATACTGATATTGCCGGCATTTTCGATATTTTTAGTCACTTTAATATCTGATGATGCACCTTCCACGACATTTACAAATGCGCTCCAGCCCACAGTATTTTTATAAGATTCGGATGCGCCGACCGGCACATAAAGAGTTACATTACTAAAGAGATCGTCTACATAATATTCATTATTAGATCCGAATGCATCAGCAATACCACAATCGACAGCAACCGAACTAAGCGACACGATTCCTTTCAGATTGCTATTATCGTAAAATAAAACATAGCCAAATGAAGTTACCGAAGCCGGTATTTCTACCGATTCAAGTGATGCGTTACAATTGAAAACTTGATTACTAATCGCTGTAACAAACGATGGTATTCGATATGAACGATCGGTCTTTGCCGACGGATAGTCTACGATGGTAGTTTTGTCCTTACTAAACAACACTCCGTTATAAGCCATATACGCGTTATTGTTTTCCGATACTTCATAGGCTTCTACATTATACCCAAAAGCTTTGGGGTTGATAGACGTCGCTCCCGAACCAATTTCGACATTTTTTACGTTGGTAAATGCTTGACTTGCAATCGTGGTCACATTATCGGGAATTACAATCTTATCTAAAATTATATCACTAAAAATTCGATTATTTAAGCACTCTACCGATTCTCCGATATTTATGTTAGCGAAGTTAGCTCCATTATTTGGCCATACTGACGATGTTCCTACTCCAATACTTAGGTTTACCGCACAATTTTTCGCATTAAAATTTATTTCCGTAAGGTTTACACAGCCTGCAAACGCCAGTCCATATATTGTTGCCACATTTTCCGAGATCGTAACCGACGAAAGTTTGGCATCACAGAATGCAAAACAACCAATCAATGTGACAGATTGCGGAACCACATAAGCCTCAGCAGTTCTTCCATTAGGATAGTAAATCAATTTGGTTTTGTCTTTTGATGTCAGCACTCCGTCGATTGATGCATACACTTCGTTTGCTTCGCTTACGACTATATTTTTAAGCTCGCTACAATACATAAACCCTACATCTCCCTGCTCTTGCATTTTCGCAACACTTGCCGGGATTGAGATAGAAGTCAACTTTTTACAATTTTTAAATGGAGTAGTATACGTTATTGTACCCCAAATTTCAGATTCTTTTCCGATCGATACCACTCCGTCCGGTATTACATAATCGCCCGACTTTCCTTTAGGACAATATATCAGAATTGTTTTATCTTTACTGAATAGAACTCCATCGTAAGAACTTAGAGTACTATGATTTTCATCTACATAAATAGCTTCAAGAGCTTCACAATTATCAAAATAATCGGTAACCACAGATTGAATTGAATTCGGAATAGTCAAAGTAATTATTTCAGTGCAGTTAGTAAATGCGCCATAATATATTTCAGTGACTGAATATTCGGTATTGTTGATGCTGACGGTCGATGGAATCACTACATCTCCGGAGGCGCTTACATTGAAAACTGTCACTTCGGTAGCTGACGTTTTCTTATATGTAATTCCATTTTCTGTATAATAGGTAAGCTCGGTGTTATCGGCATCAAAAGTTACCATATTTGAGTTGAAATCCACGATTATTTTCAGCAACCCGCCGGTCCAATCAAATTGCCACATTCCGGCACCACTGACAAAAGAAGCGTAATACACGCCATTGATTTCGATACTAACAGGTGAATCGGATACTTGAGAGCCAATTGAAGAATTTCCGCTCCAACCGGTTAGTGCTGTATAAAAGCGCATATAGTGGAAACCTGCAGATAGATTGAAAACTTGCTCATACACATTACTTCCGTCATAAGTTTCCGGAAGTGCCCAATCTGCATAAATAGATTGATTGCTCTGAGAAGGCTCACTATAGCCGGTAGCGCTACCGAATAGATAAATCTCTTTTGCACTGCTTGCGAAAGATATGCTACATATTATCGCAACGCATAATAATAGTACTGTTTTTCTCATAAAAATTTTATATTAGTTGTTATGGTTGTTGCAGTTTGCGGTTTTCACTTTTTCACAAAAGTAATCATTTATTCTACCCCCCCCCCGATTTTACATTCTTTAACCATTATTTTGACGTTTGAATTCTTGGAGAATCGTTATTTTTGCGGTAAACCATAAGCATTATGACAATCGATACCATACATCTCGTATATTACAGCGCAACATACACTACACAGCGCATAGTCCGCGAAATAGCAAAAGCCATCGATGCTCCGGTGGTAGAGCACGACATCACGATGCATCCGCTCGATGGAGAACTTCAACTCTCGTCGACTGATCTGCTGATATTAGGGATGCCGGTTTTCGGCGGGCTAATTCCCGCCGATGCTGCACAACGATTGGAGATGGTGAGTGGCGCTAACACTCCGGCGATACTCGTTGCCGTGTATGGTAACCGACACTACGACAATGCGCTCGCTCAAATGCGCGATATTGCAGTCGGTCGAGGTTTTGCGCCGGCAAGTGCTGCAGCATTTATTGCCCGCCACTCCATATTCACTACCATAGCATCCAATCGCCCCAATACGGCCGACATCGAAACTGCCTACGATTTTGCCTGTCGTAGCATCGACATCATCACATCTCACGACAACTTTCCGGCGCTTGAAGTTCCCGGCAAACCGGACTTAGTGTTTCGCAAACCGCCATTGTATCCCACCGGTGATGAAGGATGCAACTCATGCGGCACCTGCGTCGACTTATGCCCGGCGGGAGCTATCGACATCGAAGACACCAAATCGACCAATGCCACACTATGCACAGCCTGCGGTCGCTGCATAGTGGTGTGTCCATCGGAAGCGCGTATGTTCAGAGGCGAAGTCTATGAGGCCGGAGTGGCTCGCTTCGAAGCCAACTTTGCAACACCTCGCCAACCGGAAATGTTTTTCCCTACGTTTTGACGTAAGCTATTAACGAAGCGATGGCCTCTTCCGCAGAGGAGAAGACCATCGCATTTTTTCAATTTGTCTAAATGATTCCTTGTCCCATCATTGCATTGGCCACTTTCATAAAGCCGGCAATGTTGGCACCTTTCATATAGTTGATATAGCCATCGGGCTGAGTGCCATATTTCACACATTGAGTGTGGATGTCGTGCATGATGCCATGCAGACGCCGGTCGACCTCTTCTTCACCCCACTGCAAATGCATAGCATTTTGGCTCATTTCCAAACCGGAAGTAGCGACACCACCGGCATTGACGGCCTTACCCGGCGCATAGCAAGTGTGATTGGCGATGAATGCGTCGATAGCATCGGGCGTGCAACCCATATTCGACACCTCAGCCACGATAAGAGTACCATTATCGATGAGCATTTGGGCATCAACAGCGTTGAGTTCGTTTTGCGTGGCACATGGCAACGCTATATCCACTTTTTGCTCCCAAGGTTTGCGATTCTCATAGAACGTAGCCTCGGGGAACTCTTCGGCATAAGGAGCCACAACATCGTTGCCGCTCGCGCGAAGTTCAAGCATATAGTCAATTTTTTTGCCCGATATTCCGGTAGGATCATAGACATATCCGTCGGGGCCGGAAATGGTCACCACCTTAGCACCAAGCTCGGTGGCTTTCAGAGCAGCACCCCATGCCACATTGCCAAATCCGGAGATAGCCACCGTCTTTCCGGCAATAGAGTCACCCTTGGCAGCGAGCATATCTTGCACAAAATACAATGCGCCGAAACCTGTGGCCTCGGGGCGAATACGCGACCCTCCGAAGTCGAGTCCCTTACCGGTAAAAGTACCGGTGTGCTCCTCGACGAGCTTTTTATACATACCATACATATATCCCACTTCGCGAGCGCCTACGCCGATGTCGCCTGCGGGCACATCGCGGTCGGGGCCAAGATTTTTCCACAATCCGAGAATAAATGCTTGGCAGAAACGCATAATCTCGCGATCGCTCTTCCCTCGTGGAGAGAAGTCGCTTCCACCCTTTCCGCCTCCCATGGGGAGCGTGGTAAGAGCGTTTTTGAAAGTCTGCTCAAAGCCGAGAAATTTCAGGATCGAAAGATTGACCGATGCGTGGAAACGGATGCCACCCTTATATGGACCAATGGCATTGTTGAACTGCACGCGGTAGCCGATATTGGTCTGCACATCGCCTTTGTCGTCGAGCCATGTCACACGGAAGGTTACAATTTTGTCCGGCTCAACCATTCGCTCGATAATGCGTGCTTTTTCAAATTCAGGATGCTGGTTGTACACATCCTCAACCGAGAGGAGCACCTCTCTTACTGCTTGGAGATATTCGTTTTCTCCGGGGTGTTTTGCCTCAAGGGCATTCATGATACTATTAATATCCATAAGGTTTGGTATTTAGATTATCCGATTACAAATATAGGATTTTTTTCGTATCTTGGCAATTTTCGTCCTACATTTTTCTATGCATAGCAAATTATTTTTGACAGTGTAAATCACTAAAATTAGCCTTCTTACAGCAATTTCATTCAAAATGTTCAGTTAACTGAACATTTTATTGTATAGTGGACGTTTTTTTATAGGCATTTTGATTTTCATTTTATTATACGGTCAAAAAGGTGTATCTTTGTGTCATGGAACAGCATAAAACCTCTATCTCCGTCAAAGACCGCGTGTGCGAGCCACGACGATTTCTCGTTGTAATCCACAACGACGACTTCACCCCAATGGAATTTGTCGTAATGATTCTTTCTACTATATTTTTCAAATCACACGCCGAAGCAGAGCGACTCATGCTCGATGTCCACAATAGCGGCAGCGGTATCGCCGGTATCTATCCTTATGATATCGCCGAGACAAAGCGCAGAAAGGCAGTGAACCTCGCCCGAAAAGAGGGCTACCCACTGCGTCTAACGCTTCAACCAGCCGACTGAATAATCATCATTCAACTCTTTATTTTAACTATAATCATCTGCCATGCGATTTTCACAAAACACCGGTTCCGCCTTTGAAGCGGCTCTAAAATATGTGGTCGAACACCGACAAGTATTCATCACTCCGGAGCATATACTGCTCCGGATGCTCTACATTTATTCTCTCGACGAAGCTTTGCGACTATCGGGATGCGACCCCGACGATATTGCCTCAAATCTGCAGCAATATATCGATGACTATATCGAAGTAGTTCCGGAAGATATAGAACATAAACCGGAGATGTCGACCCAGCTCACTCGCATCATCAAACAAGCAGGCGAGCAAGCACTATGCTCTTGTGCCCATGAAATCAATATAGCTCATATCGTCGCCGAAATCCTAAAGCTCGAAAACTGCTATGCCGCCGACCTGCTCATCCACGCTATCGGCAAAGATAATTGTGCTCAATTTCTTGCCACATTGGTAAGCACTTCGGAAGAAGAACCATACGACAGCTCCGACCTGCCAGATGAGGGATTTTACGATGACTCGTTTGCAGAAGATGATGGTATATCAAAACATTCGGATGAAGGCACGTGGAAACAATATGTCAATTGCATCAACGACTGCGTCGATTCCCACAATCCGCTTATCGGACGCCAAGCCGAACTCGACCGCACTATTCAGGTGCTATGCCGCTGCGACAAAAACAACCCGCTACATATCGGCGAGCCCGGCGTAGGCAAAACCGCCATAGTCTATGGCCTTGCCGACCGTATCAACCGCGACGAAGTACCCGAACGCCTCAAAGGCTTCAAAATATATGAGTTGCAAATGGGGTCGCTCGTTGCCGGCACTCAATTCCGCGGAGAGATGGAGCAACGACTCAAATCCATCATGGACGGACTTGCATCGCAAGGGAACGCAATCGTATATATCGACGAGATTCACACCGTGATCGGCACCGGAGCGATTGGCGACAGCCCGCTTGATACATCGTCGATACTCAAGCCTTATCTCGAACGAGGCACACTCCGCTTCATAGGATCAACCACATACGACGAATACAATCGCTACATATCACGCAACCGCGGCTTTGCTCGTCGCTTCCGCCTCATCGACATTACTGAGCCGTCGGTCGAAGATGCCACGCTCATCCTCGAAGGTTTGCGACAGCGCTACGAAGAATATCATGGCGTGACGTTTGCTTCGGGAGTTATAGCACACACTGTCAAAACTGCCTCGCGGTATATCACCGACCGCCGTCTGCCCGATTCAGCCATCGACATCATCGACGAAGCAGGAGCTTATCGACAGACTCACCCCACCTACAATCAAATTGTCGACAATCAGCTCATCGACTCCATCATAGCAAAAGCCTGCAAGGTGGAAACCCTTGCCGAGACCACCGACGACGACACAGCCATACTTGCCACATTGCGCGACCGTATGCGCTCGCAAGTCTATGGGCAAGACTCGGCTATCGACACCGTGGTCGAAGCTATCTATACCACAAGAGCCGGACTATCAGACGACGATAAGCCTCAAGCATCGCTTCTATTTGTAGGCCCGACAGGTGTCGGCAAGACAGAGATAGCACGAGTACTCGCCACGGAACTTGGGGTACCCCTTCGTCGCTTTGATATGAGCGAATATTCCGAAAAGCACAGCGTTGCAAAGCTTATCGGCTCGCCTGCCGGCTATGTAGGATATGAAGATGGCGGACTCCTCACCGATGCCATCCGTAAGACACCACGATGCGTGCTGCTACTCGATGAAATTGAGAAAGCCCACGACTCGATTTTCGACACGCTGCTTCAAGTCATGGATTATGCCGCGCTGACCGACAATCGAGGCAATCGCATAGACTTTCGCCATGTGGTTTTAATCATGACCTCAAATGCCGGCGCACAGTTTGCACACTTAGCGTCGGTCGGCTTTGGCTCGCAAGCACGACCTTCAGATGCGATGCTCAAAGAAGTGCGTCGTCGCTTCAAACCGGAATTTATCAACCGACTATCGTCGACAGTCATATTCAACGATATGACATCCGATATGGCGCGTCTAATACTCGACAAACGTATACGCCAGCTCTCAGCTCGCCTTGCGAGCCGCAATATTTCGCTATCACTCAGTCCCGAGGCGACCGAGTGGATTCTCGCCAACGGATTTTCGCCTCGCTATGGTGCGCGCGAACTCGACCGCGTGATCAACTCGTCGCTCAAGCCGCTCATCGTCCATGATATTCTTTTCGGAAAGTTGCGCGACGGAGGCACTGCCACTATCTCAGTAGTCGACAATTCTCTTAAACTCGACGACTGATGGTAATACTACTCGACGACGAGATTTGGTTTCCCGACCCACGAAACGGCGAGCCCGACGGACTCTTTGCCGTCGGTGGCGACTATTCGTCGGATCGACTACTGCTCGCATATTCCAACGGCATCTTTCCATGGACCGATTGGCGTAATCCGA
>CAZWWS010000006.1:0-44493 GCA_964637445.1 uncultured Muribaculum sp. | reverse complement strand
CTACTGCTCGCATATTCCAACGGCATCTTTCCATGGACCGATTGGCGTAATCCGAATATCCATTGGTATTGTCCAATGCAACGCTTTGTCATCTTCCCAAATGAGATTCACATATCCCACTCTATGCGTACTCTTTTGCGCAAACAGCAATATCATATCACGTTCAACGAAGATTTCGATGGCGTGATTCACGCTTGCGCCGAGGGGCGCTTCGAGCAAGACGGTGCTTGGCTTGGCGAGCGCATCATCGAAGCATATAGCCGCCTGCATCGCGAAGGTTGGGCTGCAAGTGTGGAAGTTTGGGACGATGACGATCAACTTGTAGGCGGACTCTATGGAGTGACTATCGGGGCGTCGTTTATAGGCGAAAGTATGTTTTCTCGTGTGCCATCGGGGTCAAAAATCGCTTTGATCGGGTTAGCACGATTCTTCGCCGCCAATGGCGGACGCATGATCGACTGCCAGATAGAGACACCGCATCTACGCTCCATGGGTGGCAGATATATCTCCTACGATCAATACCTCCAAATCCTCAACTCCGACTAAGCATCTTTCCCCACAACAAAGACATCTACAATTATGAAACTTCGACATATCACTTTTGCAATCATAATATTCTCTTTCATTTCAGTTGTTGCAGAGACTCTCCCCTCACTTGCCCGTCCATTAGACATTCCGCTAATACTCAGCGGAAATTTCGGTGAACTACGCAGCAACCACTTTCACTCCGGGCTCGACTTCAAGACGCATGGAAAGACAGGATATGCCATCCGCTGTTCCGACGATGGGTATGTATCGCGCGTACTCGTTTCGCCTTGGGGCTACGGACGCGCCATCTATGTCACACACCCGACGACCGGGCTCACCACCGTCTATGGGCATTTAGAGTCATTTGCCACGAAAATTGAGACTCCTGTTCGTGCTGAACAATATCGGCAAGAGTCATTTCGCGTCGACCTCACTTTTGCACCCGGTCAGATTTCGGTAAAGAAAGGGGAAATAATTGGTCGCAGCGGAAATTCCGGGTCTTCGGGAGGGCCTCACTTGCACTATGAAGTGCGCGACACCAAGTCGGAATATGCACTCGACCCAATGCCATATTTCAAGCAATACATCACCGACAAAGTCGCGCCGGAGGTTCGTTCGCTCGCGCTCTATCCTCGACACGGATTAGTAGATGGCAAAAGCGAAGGCGCCTACCGCTCATCAAAGACTATCGCACAACCATTTACGGCGTGGGGAGAAGTCGTGGCCGGCATCAAAGCCTACGACCGCATGAGCGGGACAACCAACATCTACGGCATCCGCCAACTCACGCTCACGGTTGATGGCAAAGAGGTCTATTGCAGAACAATCGACCATGTCGACTTCCATCGTACCCGAGCCATAAACACGATTATCGACTATCCGGATTTGATCAACTCCAAATCATGGATTATGACCACCTACGTGCCTCAGTCAATGCCTCTAAGCGACATCATCACAGCCTCATCAGATGGCATAATTACCATCGACGAAGAGCGCGACTATCAATGCGAGTGGATCATGATTGATGCTCACGGAAACCGCTCTACAGCATCATTCGTGATACAAGGACGTCGCTCCGACATTCCTACCTTAAAGCAAAAAGGAGACTTATTCAAGTGGGATGGCGTCAACACAATAACCCATGAGCTTTATTCAGCCAAATTTCCCGCAGAAACCTTCTACGACGACATTTATTTCACATCATCTGCCATCGCCTCATCGGCATATTGCTCCCCTATCGTAACTCTCGGATCTCCCGACGTCGCCATATCCGGGAATTACAGTCTATCAATCGCTATAACAGCCGACACGATTGTCGATAAGGCAAGATACTGCTTGATACGCATTAATGGGAGCAAAAAAAGCGCCATTGATGCCACATATTCCGAGGGACGAATAAGCGCATCTGTAAATCGACTCGGCAGCTATGCCGTGACCACCGACACCAAAGCCCCGATTGTGAAACCATTGCGTCCCGAGCGTTGGAAGCGCAACGGAGCTATCGTCTATAAAATATCCGATAACCTCAGTGGAATAAAAGACTATCGATGCACTATCGATGGGAAATGGGTACTCATCGAATACGATGGAAAGACCGGACGTCTCTCCTATCGTCCTGAAGCCGGCCGCGTAGCAAAAGGCAAAAAACATACTGTAAAACTCATCGTCACCGATGCTTGCAGCAATGCAACATCCTCGACCGATACATTCTATTGGTAATTATTCCGAAAAAAATTTACCCATATTTGGTATTATGAGGCTAAAAATGTAACTTTGCCTACCAATGGACTCAGATAATAATCAGAAACTAAATAACGACTCAAAATGGAAAACGAAGAATTGATGAAAATCGTCATTGCCAAAGCACAGACTTGGCTTGGCGAAGGCTACGATGAAACTACTCGCACAGAAGTGAAACGTATGCTCGACGCAGAAGATAAGACCGAACTCATCGAGTGTTTCTACAAAGACCTCGAATTTGGCACAGGTGGTTTGCGTGGCATCATGGGTGCAGGTAGCAACCGCATGAACATCTACACCGTAGGCTCTGCAACTCAAGGTCTTGCCAACTATCTCAAAGTGGCATTTGCCGAACTACCGGAAATTTCGGTAGTAGTAGGTCATGACGTGCGCAACAACAGCCGTCTTTTTGCCGAAATCGTTGCCGACATCTTCTCAGCCAATGGCATCAAAGTATATCTTTTCGACAGCTTCCGCCCCACTCCCGAGCTTTCATTTGCCATTCGCGAGCTCGGTTGCCAAAGCGGTGTCAACATCACAGCATCACACAACCCCAAAGAATACAACGGCTACAAAGCATATTGGGCTGATGGGGCTCAAATCATTGCACCTCACGACACTAACATCATCGACTACGTAAACAAGATTGCAAGCATTGATGAGGTTAAGTTCAAAGGCGATCCCTCAAAGATTGAAATCATCGGCGAAGAGATCGACCGCAAATTCCTTGCAGCCATCAAAGGCCTATCGCTCAGCCCCGATGTTATCAAGAAATATCACGATCTTAAGATTGTGTACACCCCGATCCATGGTACCGGTGTGAAACTCATCCCCGAATCTCTCCGCAACTACGGATTTACCAACATCATCAACGTACCCGAACAAGACGTTCCATCGGGCGACTTCCCCACTGTAGCTTCCCCCAATCCCGAAGAGCCTTCGGCAATGGCGATGGCTATCGAAAAGGCCAAGGAAGTCAACGCCGACATCGTGCTTGCATCAGACCCCGATGCCGACCGTATCGGTTGCGTGATTCGCAATGCGAAGGGCGAATATCAACTCATCAATGGTAACCAAATAGCCCTCATACTTCTCAACTACTTGATGACTCGCAACGCTGAACTCGGCAAGCTCACCGGCAACGAATATGTAGTAAAAACCATCGTTACCACCGAAACCATCAAGTCGATTGCAGAGAAAAACAACATCAAGATGTATGACTGCTACACCGGCTTCAAGTGGATTGCAGCCGTAATCCGTGACAACGAAGGCACAGCTCGCTATCTTGGTGGAGGCGAAGAAAGCTACGGATTCCTCGCAGAAGAGTTTGCGCGCGATAAAGACTCAGTTTCAGCTATATCGCTCATGTGCGAAATTGCAGCTTGGGCTAAAGACAAAGGCATGGACTTCATGCAAATGATCGAAGACATCTACATCAAGTATGGATTCTCTCGCGAAGCCGGTGTGAGCGTAGTGCGCAAGGGCAAGAGCGGAGCGGAAGAAATCGCAGCAATGATGAAAAACTTCCGTCAGAATCCTCCCAAGCAACTCGGAGGAAGCCCAGTGGTCATCATCAAAGACTATGCATCGCTCGACCTTACAGATGTAGCCGCAGGTAATGTATCAAAAATGGATATGCCCACCACCTCAAACGTACTCCAATACTTTACCGAAGATGGCACCAAGATTTCTGTTCGTCCGTCAGGCACAGAACCTAAAATCAAATTCTACATCGAAGTTAAGGGAACAATGACTACCGGAGCCGACTACGACAATGCCGTAGCGGCAGCCGAAGCAAAGATTGCTGTCGTAAAAGCCGACCTCGGCATCTAACATTCATCACCAACAAAATAGTCGAAAGGCGTGGCTCGGAGAATTAAGCCACGCCTTTTGTTTGTTAGTAGCGGGAACACCATCTCATACAAGGGTCCACCCGCCGCTATACACCGGCTGTTGCTATCACTCAGCCGGAGCCCACTTGCAACGCACAGGCGACACAATTGCGCCCTCGTCTTTGAGTTGTTTCATCGCTTTGTCCACCTCCTTGCGGTCGAGTCCGCTAAGTTCTGCTATTTTACCGGCATTGAGAGGCTCGCCGGCGGCTTTCATCGTGGCCAATACTTTTTCTTTAGTTTCCATAATTCTGATATTTATAGTTAATTGTTTGAATATCTGACAAACTCGGTAGGCATATATTTACCACTAATTTTATAAAGCAAAAATAATAAAAACGACTAAAATCACAAGCAAAAACTCGTATTATTTTGTCTCAGTATTTTTCACTATATTTGCAGCTGTCAACAATATCATTTATCATGAAGGCATCTATCACTAAATTTTACTCATTAGTTATTTTATTCTCAATAATATCCATCACTATTGCTCTCAAACTATATTTCGATAGTCCCAGGGAGACCACTGATTTACTCAACCTATTAATTGCCATCATTTCTCTCCTTATAGCACTATTTGCCTTTCATATTAGCTTACGCACCTACCTAAGCATCGATTCGGTCAACAACATAAGCAGATTAGATGGGAATGTAATGGAGAACGAAGGATATCGCACCAATATCGTTGCCTTATTACACCAATTTTCCGACTATGATCAAGTAGAGTCAGGAAATAAACTACTGCGATATGCGTCCAATTTATTTATCTCTAAAAAGGAGTATTCCGGCATAGAGTTCGCTAACAACCTACAACAATTGGTTGATATACTTGTATTATTTCCATTCTTTTTCAAGACCGAAAATGCCGGGTATTCTCAATCAATCAAAAATGAAATCAATAGTCTAATGCACAATGTGAAAACGAAGTTTGACAGGCTAAATCAAGTAAGTAGTGGCACTCTATTTTTACTTGAGGAAACAATTAAAATGATTGATGCCGTAATAACCCATCAACAATCGATGTCGGAAAGTGCTTTCAGCAAAGCCTCATCGATACAACAAGTAAGAGGCACAATGCTTAAAAATCATCTATCGAAAACCATATATTACAATTACTTTGGATTGTATAATCTTCACAAAGCACTTGAACATATTTCTGCAATTGTTGCACCTCGCAAAATAAGTGCGTTGGAAACCATCGAATATCTCTATCACACGCAACTTGACAAACAAGATACGAACTTGAAAATTGCCACAATATATCTCCAAGATGCTGTCGCAGCCTTTAATAAAGCTATTTCGTTTATCCGCGAAGATTTGATGTGGAATGGATTCATAAAATACAATCTCAGTAGAGCATTGTTTTACATTGACATATTAGGCAATAAATCCGACGACTCATGGTTGGATATAATGAATGAATCCATCAATGACCGCCTACGCCTAAACTTGCTAATCCAAAGCATCTCCGAACACGATCGACATTCGTATTTGCAACGGGCATTCATCGATCAAGAGAAGATGACCCGACTGATGAAAATCAAATTTCTAATTGCTACATCTAAAGATATTTCCGACGAAAACGGAACTATCATTACAACTATAGACAAATACACCACGCTCTTATCCATGCCTTTATTTACCGACTCCGACAATGAGTTCAACAGGCTTAATATTCGCAATGAGATAAAGGAATATCTCACAATATAATCTTGCTTTTGGTGGGATTATTTGCGAGCATTGAAGCAATTTGCTAACTTTGCAACATTATGAACACAGAAGAACGATTGAAAATAGAAGAGAAGGTGGTACAGATGCTCAAAACAGTGTACGACCCTGAAATACCTATCGATATATATGAATTAGGTCTTATCTACAACATCGATCTTAGCGATGCCGGTGACCTTAAAATCGATATGACACTTACTGCGCCCAATTGCCCTGCCGCTGATTTTATCGTCGAAGACACTCGCATAAAGCTCGAAAGTATCGATGGCGTCAACAATGTAGAGATTCGCATAGTCTTTGAGCCGGAATGGACCAAGGATATGATGAGCGAAGAGGCCAAATTAGAACTCGGATTTTTATAACCCCAACAATCAGCAATGCCTAAAAACGTATATTTCATATCTGACCTGCATCTTGGCGCATCATATTTGACTGATCCGAAAGAGTATGAGCGCAAAGCAGTGAGATGGCTTCGCTCGATAGCCGACGATGCCGATGAGCTGTATTTGCTCGGCGACATTTTAGACTATTGGTATGAATATAAATATGTAGTGCCACGCGGATTCACACGTTTTTTCGGTGCATTAGCCGAGTTGGCCGATCGTGGAATAAAAATCACATGGTTTATTGGCAACCACGATATATGGATTTTCGATTATCTTCCGAAAGAGATAGGTCTGACAGTCGTTGATGGTTCTCAAATAGTCGACATAGGCGGAAAGCGTTTTTACCTTGCTCATGGCGATGGCTTGGGCAATCTTCCTTTGGGATTTAGGGCAATCCGGAGTATCTTCCGCAACAAAGTGTGTCAAAAACTTTTTTCCGGTATTCATCCACGATGGACCATTCCATTTGCACATCGATGGTCGTCGCATAGTAGAAATTTCGATGGCGAATGTCCACAATTTTCCGGCAACGACAATGAAAGCTACATCACTTTTGCTCGCGACTATCTAAAAACAGACCCAAACATCGACTATTTTATATTTGGTCATTACCACATTATGCTCGATTATCCACTGACCGAGACTAACCGATTGCTAATTTTGGGCGATTGGATTCATCATTTTTCTTATGCAAAATTTGATGGAAATAAGGTCGAACTTTTGCATTCTTTCGATAATCCCCCAACGAAACGGCTCGATTTAGCATAGTTTAACACTTCACAATTCTATCAAAAATCATTTCACAAATAATTACACTTCAACTGTTTACCCCAATATCGACCGACATAGCAAAGTAGCGAAATACCAAAAACATGTTATAAGACATATTTTTTTATTTGGTAAGCCCAATAAAAAGGCGCAACTTTGTTGCACAAACCTAAAACAATCTTTTTTACCTTAGAAATTGTACCTATTGGAAACCCATAAAAAGGAGCTTTGTGAAAAAGCTCCTTTTTATCTTTTTATGGCAATTATAATTGCGTTATTACACACAATTCGCTAATTTTGTAAGGATGAAACGCAACATTACAAACATCATCGTAGCAGCAGGACGTGGCAGTAGGTTCGGAGCCGACCGCCCCAAACAATTCTGTATGCTTGAAAGTCGACCGGTGCTGATGCACACCATCGAGCGACTTCGCGATGCCCTGCCCGATAGCGACATCATCGTGGTCATTAATCGCGATATGGAATCGTTGTGGAAAGAATTGTGTGCCGAATATCAGTTTATATCCCCGACAATAGTATATGGAGGAAACAGCCGATGGCAATCGGTAAAGAATGCACTTTCCACGATAGCAAATGCCGACGATAGGATTGTCACCGTTCATGATGGTGCCCGACCGATAATCTCTTCAGAAATGATACACCGCATCATCCGTGGAGTCGAAGATGCGGATGGAGTCATCCCTGTAGTGCCGGTCACCGACTCGCTACGCCATGTCAACACCGATGGATCGTCGGAGGCTATCGACCGCTCGGACTTTCGCGCTGTGCAAACCCCTCAAGCGTTTCGTGCCGACCGACTTATCGATGCATATTCTATGCCATACTCGCCCTTGTTTACCGACGACGCCTCGGTGATGGAAGCCGCCGGCTACTGCAACATTCGCTTAGTCGATGGAGACACTCGCAATATTAAAATCACCAATCCTGCCGACCTTGAAATAGCGTCGATACTTCTGCATCAACGATGAAAAGTTTACGAGACCTCAACATAACCTATCTGAAAGGCGTAGGACCTAAACGAGCCGAATTGCTCGACAAGCAACTCGGCATCAAATCTTATTACGACCTCATCTACCACTTTCCGTCACGTTATGTCGACCGCTCGTCAATCTATAATATACGCGATCTTTCAGGTGAAATGCCCGCCATCCAGCTACGTGGAAAATTCATCTCATTCAGCTTACATGGCGAAGGTCGCAAGACTCGCCTTGTAGGGCTATTCTCAGATGGGACCGGCACAATGGAAATCGTGTGGTTTAATTCCATAAAACAAATTCGCCAGCAGTATCTGCCCGGCAACGATTACATCCTATTCGGCACACCTTCACTATTCAATGGAAGATGGAGCATGATTCATCCTGAGGTCGATCCAATCAACTCCACCGGCGCCATGCAAGGACTGAGAGGCGTGTATCCCTTGACCGAGACGCTTCGCAATCGCGGTTTTTCGTCACGCACGATATTCTCACTCATCCAAGTAGCACTACAATCAACCTCTACGTTGGCTGAAACGCTATCGCCCGATATCCTCAACCATTTGAAATTAATGCCCCTAAAAGAGGCTCTCGTGGCGATACACAATCCTCGCAATGTCGATGAGTTACAACGAGCAAAGACTCGATTGAAGTTTGAAGAACTATTCTACATTCAGCTCAATATGCTACGCTATTCGCGCAAACGCAAATCGGCTTTTGGCGGTTTCAGATTTTCGCGTATAGGCTATTATTTCAACACGTTTTATTCCGAGCAGCTTCCGTTTGCACTTACCGGCGCACAAAAACGCGTCATAAAAGAAATTCGCGCCGACATGGGGTCGGGCAAACAAATGAATCGACTCTTGCAAGGAGATGTTGGCTCCGGCAAAACACTTGTCGCCCTCCTGTGCATGCTCATAGCCCTCGACAATGGGACACAGGCTTGCTTGATGGCACCAACCGAAATACTCGCGACTCAACATTTCGAAACAATATCCAAGTTAGCCGCACCGATAGGTATCAACGTAAAGCTCCTTACCGGCTCCACTCGAAAAAAAGAGCGAGACCTAATTCATTCGCAACTCTCCGATGGTTCGCTCCATATTTTGATTGGGACGCATGCCGTGATAGAGGACAAAGTGCAATTTCGCAACTTGGGCTTCGTCGTAATCGACGAGCAACATCGATTTGGTGTAGCTCAACGCGCTCGACTATGGAAGAAAAACACTATTCCGCCACATGTATTGGTGATGACCGCGACCCCTATACCTCGCACACTGGCCATGACCGTGTATGGCGACCTCGACGTTTCCGTAATCGACGAACTGCCCCCAGGCAGAAAACCTATCACCACATTGCTTCGATACGACAGTCAACGTTTTCAAGTATACCAAGCCATCGGTCGACAGCTCAAACTCGGTCGCCAAGCATATATCGTGTATCCTCTCATCGAAGAGAACGAAAAGCTTGATTTACGAAGTCTCGAAGAGGGGTATGAAACGATTTGCGACACATTCCGCGACTACAAAGTGGCCTATGTGCATGGTCGCATGAAGCCGGCTGAAAAAGACTACCAAATGTCGCTGTTTGCCGAACACAAAGCCGACATTTTAGTAGCCACCACCGTCATAGAAGTTGGAGTAAACGTCCCGAATGCAACAATAATGATGATTGAGAACGCCGAACGATTCGGACTATCTCAGCTCCATCAATTAAGAGGACGAGTGGGTCGTGGCGGCGACCAAAGCTACTGCATACTGCTATCACACGAAAAGTTGACCAAAGAGACTAAAGAACGATTGGTGTTGATGACTCGTTCCACCGATGGATTTGAAATCGCCGAAGCCGACCTCAAGATGAGAGGTCCCGGAAACTTGGAGGGTACGATGCAGAGTGGTCTCGCATTCAATCTCCATATCGCCAATTTGGCCACGGATGGCAACATTATACAACTCGCTCGCACCACAGCCGACAACATATTAGACTCCGATCCGGATTTGTCGCAGACCGAACACGCAGTACTCAACGCTCAACTTCACCTATTATTCAACAAATCAATCGACTGGAGCCGAATAAGTTGATTAAGGGGATTTATAGATGTCCCCTTAACATTGCTTCACATCAAGAGATAGGCCCAAACGCTCTAACAGAAGAAATATGTTGTATAACATATTTTTCTCATCACACTGATTATCTGATACTTATCCCCGATTTTAATTCCATTAAACTTTGGTTTTAATTTTTTATCAACAAAATATTTTCATTGCGAAAAAATTCTTCGTAAATTTGAGTACACTCTAACGGAAAAGTAAAAAAACGTAAAACAGCAATGGAGCAAACATTAGTCATACTCAAGCCATCGGCTATTCAACGCAACTTTGTAGGACCGGTAATCGAGAGATTTCAACGCAAAGGACTTGTAATAACCGGATTGAAGATGATGCAGCTCGACGAAGCAATACTTCGCGAGCACTATGCTCATTTGGTGGATCGTCCGTTTTTTCCACTAATCCTCGCATCAATGATGGCTACGCCGGTTATCGTAATGAGCCTTAAAGGGAAAGATGCCGTAAAAATCGTCAGACTGATGACAGGAGTCACAAATGGTCGCGAAGCGCTTCCGGGAACAATCCGAGGCGACTTCAGCGTAAGCGGTCAAGAAAACATCGTTCACGCATCCGACTCAGTGGAAAACGCCGAAATCGAACTAAACCGATTCTTCCGCCCCGGAGAAATATTTGACTACACTCCGGCAACAATTGCGGCAACATACTCTCCGGACGAGATTGAATAGTTAACAATCGACAGAAAAAATCTCTTACTCCCTAATGCAACTTAAGACAATCACAAGGATAACCGCTACAGCTTTTTTTGCCATGTTCGCTTTCGCGACAGCATGGTCACAGAATTACACACTTCCTGACGCACACAATGCCGGACACGCAAACTATTTAGCTGAGCAACAAGATATACAAAATCAGATACAAGTAAAGGAAACTCAGCAATATCTCGACGTTCTTCTCAACGAAGAAGATATTGAACCGGAAATCGATATATACACCGAAGGATGGGACAGCCAGTTGGTCAACTGCTACAAAAACTCTGTTATTCCCGACCAGAAAGCTATTGATGTAACTAATTTCTGCATTCCATGTCCGGGACCGGTAACGTCGCGCTACGGCTATCGTCGTCGTTTCCGTCGTATGCACAAAGGCATCGACCTTGACCTCGAAACCGGAGATACCGTATATGCAGCATTCGATGGCAAAGTCCGCTTGACTCGCTTCGAGCGTCGTGGCTATGGATATTATGTAGTATTGCGCCACACCAACGACCTCGAAACCGTGTATGGTCACCTATCTAAATTTCTCGTAGAGCCCGACCAGGTGGTTAAAGCCGGAGATCCAATTGCGCTCGGAGGCAACACAGGTCGCAGCTTTGGCTCTCACCTACACTTCGAGACCCGCTACATGGGTTATGCCATAAATCCGGAGGCTATTTTCGATTTTAAGAACAAGACAACCCACACCGATACTTACACATTCGATAAGCGTACATATCAAAAGGCTCGCAACTATGCGCCAGCCGGTCAGCAATTGGCTCAAGACGACAACACAAAATCGACCAAATCGTCTAAAAAGAAATCATCAAAGAGCTATACTATCCGCAAAGGCGATACGCTCAGCAAGATTGCAGCTCGCAATGGAGTAAGCGTTAAGCAAATATGTCGCTTAAATGGTATCTCAACCACCACTAAGCTACGCCCCGGCAAGAAACTTAAATTAAAATAAAACAATATACTGCTTCTTCTACTCCACAAGGCCATCGATATTCGGTGGCCTTTATTTATCGAGTTGCTTTTCGGCTATAATTCACCAATAATACGCCCGAAAACACCGCTACCGCAGCGAGCACTTTCTGCCATCCGAGCGAATCCATTCCAATACAGATACTTATAATTATAGCAACAATCGGTTGCACATACGAATACATACTCACAAGCGTGGGACGAATAAACTTTTGTCCGATAGGAATAAGCAAATAGGTCACAAAAGTAGAACAACCGATAAGGAATAAAAGTTCCCACAAGAAAGTGCCGGACAAGGCTCCATAATCAATCGACACAACCTCTGCGGCCGAAAACGGCAATGCCAAGATTGTCGAAAACAGGAATATCCACTTCATAAATGTTATTACCGAATATTTTGCTATCACCGGCTTAAATATACCCAAATAGAGCGAAAAGCATAGACTATTCAAAACAATCAGCACTACTCCTATCGGCTTTGTCTCAGCCACCGACGCTGAGGCGTTCACACTATTCATAATCAACCAAATGATACCGCACAAACTCAGCACAACACCTCCGGCTTTCTTTAATGTTATCGGCTCTTTAAGAGCTATTGCAGCTATAAACATAGTGTAGATTGGCGACAGCGAAGCTACAATCGAGCAATCCATCGGCGTGATATCAGGTATCGCCATCAAGAATGTTATCTGCGTCAAGAAAAAGCCCAACACTGACGCTGCGAATACTTTCACATAATCGGTCTTATCAACTTTTTCGACAGGCAGAAATAGCGATATTAACCAAAACAGTACACCCGCACCTATTGAGCGCAAACAAAACAATCCGATGGGCGAAATCGTATGGCTGCTCGTCAAATCCTTACACACCACAATATTAACTCCGAATATAGCATACGCCACAAAACAAGCTATATGTCCCAAGCTGATATTTTTATCTTTCATAATTTGGCTCAATCTTTGATTGTGCAAAGTTAGATATTTTTTCTCACACAAAATCCACAATAGAAATTCTCAAAAAAAATTAGATAGTATGTTTTTATTATTCCGATAAAAGTTATTAAATTTGTGATATGATTTCGTTGAGCGAACATATTGAATATTTAATCCGCCGTCACGATTGCGTAATCGTGCCAGGGTGGGGTGCATTTGTCGCAAACTATCAGTCGGCTCGTATTGATGCCGAAAGCAAGCAAATGCTTCCGCCTTCACGTTCTGTCGGATTTAATTCGGCATTGACTCACAACGATGGACTTGTGGCATCGTCAATAGCTCGCCGAAGCGGCATCACCTACGACAATGCAGTAGAAGCCATAGCTCATGAAGTCAACGCTCTTCGCCATCAATTGGAAACAGATGGGGAGATTGCGATAGGTCGCCTTGGAATATTTCACCGAAACGAGAACGGTACTGCTATTTTCGAGCCGAGCAAAGCCACTGACTCAAAATTTTATGGGTTAAGTGCTATCAAAGCCATTCCATTGATAGACCTTGCGAAGCAAGAACAAGAGGATGATTCTTCAGGAGAAAATACACGTGATGTATTCTACCTCCCAATAAGCCGCAACATCTTCAAGGTGGCAGCGTCAATCGCTCTTATCATCGGATTAGGGTTGACACTCTCCACTCCTATCATGCGAGACGACAACAGCACTTTTGCAAGTGTAGCGACTCCGACGATTACAAAAGTTCAAGAGTTTAAGCTTACAGAGCGCAACAATGCTGAGTTATTCATCTCTATGCCCGACTGCTCAGTAGCCGAGACTATTATCGACATCGAGCCGACAAAACTTTCGGTGGTCGATACATCTGTGGCAACTACTATACGCCTCAATGAGTCAGACCCTTATTGCCTTGTCGTAGCGTCTCATGCCACTCGTCAACAAGCAGAAAAGCAGATTGCCGGCAATCCCAACCTCCGTATACTTGAATCAGGTGGTCGATTCAGAGTCTATGCCGCTACCGGAAAATCGATAGACGAAGCACGGCAGCCGTTAAATCAATCCGATTTTGCCAATAATTATCCCGACGCATGGGTGTGCCGTCGATAATTTAGTTTTTTAATCATTCAAAAACATACCGATATGAACAATCTCCATGAGCTGCTCGTAAACCGACGCAGCATACGTCGTTATACATCTGAGCCACTCACCCCCGAAGAAGTACAGCTCATTCTCGAAGCGGCATTATTGGCTCCCACATCCAAAAGCAGCCGCCCATGGCAATTTATAGTTGTAGAAGACAAGGAAATGCTGGAGCGATTGGCACAATGCAAAGAAGCCGGAGCCGGACCAATAGCTCGTGCGCCATTAGCTATCGTAGTCACAGCCGACCCCGCCCTATCTGACCCTTGGATTGAGGATGCATCAATCGCCGCAGCATATATGCAACTTCAAGCCTCCGATCTCAATCTTGGTTCTTGTTGGATACAAGTGCGCGACAGATACAGAGCTGATGGCATGTCGGCCAACGAATATATTCAGGAATTGCTCGGTATTCCGGAAACACAACCTGTTGTATGTGTCATGACTTTCGGACACAAAGACGAAGAGCGAAAGCCGGTCGACACATCCAAGCTCCTTTGGGAGAAAGTACACATCGGACAATGGAAAGAAGCGTAGAGCCTTTGCGCATCGCGATTATCGGCGCCGGAAATGTAGCCACTCATTTAGCCAAAGCTTTGGCTAAAAAGGCCGATGTCGTCCAAATTATGAGTCAACACATTGAGAGTGCGCAGCGATTGGTCAATACTCTACCCTCAGCTACAGCCATCGATAATATCGATAACCTTGTCGACAATGCCGACTGCTATATCGTCTCAATCAAAGACGATGCAATAGCGCCATTACTCCAACAGACAAAGCCTACTAAAGGGCTTTGGGTTCACACCTCCGGTAGCGTCCCGGCTTCGGTATTTGAAGGACGGATGAATGATTATGGAGTGCTATATCCACTTCAAACGTTCACGCGCAACGTCGATATCGATATGGCTCAAGTCCCTTTTTTCATCGAAGGTTCTTCGACTAAAGCCACTGAAAAGATTAAGCAATTAGCCGGATTGCTTTCCCCCATCGTTTATGAAGCCGATAGCAATCGCCGCAAACTACTACACATTGCAGCCGTATTCGCATGCAACTATGCCAACCATCTTTGGGCTATTGCCGATGAGACTCTTCGTGATGCCAATCTGCCTTTTTCAGTACTTCGCCCCCTTATCCAAGCCACAATAGACAAGGCAAACTCCACCTCTCCTTCCGAGGGACAAACCGGTCCGGCACGTCGAGGCGACACCAACATACTCAACTCCCACTTAGCTCTTCTCGATGAACATAAAGCCGAGATATATCGCATACTCGCCAACAGCATTCTACAACACTATAAACCTACACAATCATGAGTCGCATTAACTACGATCTTAAACGCATAAAAGCATTCGCATTCGATGTCGATGGAGTATTATCACCATCAACCATTCCTCTGAGCGAGTCAGGCACTCCGATGCGTATGGTCAATATCAAAGATGGCTATGCCCTACAACTTGCCGTAAAACATGGCTATCACATCGCAATCATTACCGGAGCCGATAGCGAAGCCATTCGCGTACGCTTCAAAGGTCTTGGGATCAATGATATATACCTTAAAGCTGCTCAAAAAATCCCCATTTTGAAAAGTTGGATGGAAAGCCATGATTTAGATCCGGATGAGGTGATATATGTAGGTGACGACATCCCCGATATTGAGGCCATGAAGGTCGTAGGGTTGGCTGTCGCTCCTGCCGATGCTGCCGACGACGTAAAAGAAGTGGCCAAGTACATCTCGCCGGTCAACGGCGGCTATGGCGTAGGACGCGATGTAGTGGAGCAAGTAATGCGCGCGAAAGGCGACTGGATGTCGTCGGAGAAAGCTTTCGGATGGTAACTATAAATCAAAAATGTCAGGCAATGAAGGTTCTAAACAACAATTACAAAATAATGCTCGCCAGCGCGTCACCCCGCAGGCAAGAGCTTCTTAGAATGCTTGGGTTGGATTTCGAGCTACTTCTTGGCAAGGAGGTCGATGAATGCTATCCCGACACATTACCGGTAGAAGATGTCGCAGCGTTTCTGTCGAGAAAAAAAGCTGAAGCCTACTTACCATCGCTCAATAGCGACCAACTCCTAATCACTGCCGACACTGTAGTCATCAACGATGGATTTGTACTCGGCAAACCGACCGATGCCGATGAAGCAATCGATATGCTTCATGCCCTTGCCGACCATACTCACCGCGTAATAACCGGCGTAACCATCGCCACTACAAACCGCCAAACGACTTTCGACGCAACAACTGAAGTTACCTTTGGCCCCCTCACTGATGAAGAAATCAATAATTATGTCACCGAATTTAATCCATTAGACAAAGCCGGAGCTTACGGCATCCAGGAATGGATCGGGTGCATTGCTGTGAGGTGCATCAATGGCAGCTTCTACAACGTAATGGGATTACCGATCCATCGACTCTATATGGAGTTGAAGACCTTCTAATTATTGGTAACCGCAACCCTAATCGAAAAGCCCCCTTTGCTTTCCGGCACGAGCAATTGAGTGCCGGCAACCAATCGATTGGATTCAATTACAGCACTCCCCCCATCTGACGGCTCGTTGTAAGCAACGCGCATCACAGCACACAGACCCTCTCCAAGAAATCGCTCTCCAAATTTCATTGCGACTACCCCCATTGTCATCCGTAGATTTACCTCTATACATGGAGCAATCGCGATGCCATATTCGCTATTATATAGCATCATATCCACACCAAAATATCCTTTATAATCGGGACAAATAATATCGGTTAAAATTGTTTCCAATTCTCGGCCAATCAGAGCAATTTGCGCCTCATCAACACCTATTATCGATGGTAGCCGATCTTGCGGAGCTATAATATTTCCGGCATAAGCCGCTCCTCGTTCATTAAAGAAGCATGACAATCCCTTGCGCGCAACGTTAATCCCATCGCTGTAAAAGAGCATTGCAAAATCGGCAATTTTATCCAAACCCGGTTCACACATCACCGAGCCTTGCCGACGTATAGTCCCCTCCACCCTACGCCGAAGTTCACTCTCCGATATCACATCCGAGCATACCACACCTCGACCACTGCTTGACCACGGAGCTTTGATATAGCATCGATAATGAGATGCAATATAAGCCACTACATCGTCTATCGACTTAGCTTCTAACGGGACTTCGGGCAATGGCATATCTAATCGCTCGCGCAACAGCCTCATCACCTCTCCTGAAATGCGACGATGACTCAAATTACGCAGTCGCTCTATGTGAGCTTCTTCTAATACATTTTCGATTCCTGCAGCCATCAATTGTCGGCGAGCATCGAGCGACCATCCCCACGGACTCGACTCTCCCTCTACAACCTTAGGCAACATGTCCAATCCATAGCGTAAGGACACCTCTTCAAGCCATTTCATATCTGGCGAAGGCCACACAAAACCATCACCACCATCGCCATACCATATCGGAAGTGGTGCGCCATCATCGTGCAGACATCTTGCCAACGGAGGTGGTGTATAGCAACGGCCGCCATGGGCAAGAGCTATATCATTTTCGGGATTAAATAGGTGATTCCGAGCCAAAAGAGCTACTGAATATAAGTTGTAACAAGTTCCAGCTCACCTTCGGGAATAATCTCCACCCACTTAGTAGACGCCGGAACAAGCAAAGTGTATCCTTGAGTAATTTCACACGAACATCCTCGGTCATCTTTCAATACCCCACGTCCACGAGTAGCCACAACTATTCTAAACGAATCATATCGAGCTATAGGTAATCGCATCGGAGAAGTAAGAGAAATCAACGTGGTTGTGAAATAAGGACACTCTTTCAGCACCTTTTCCGCATTGACCAACGGCTCTACATGATACATATAGTCCTCATGAACACGAAAATCGGTTGCTTCCATTGCATCCTCGATATGCAACGTTCGCTTATTTCCATTCATATCTATACGATCATAATCATACACCCTGTATGTTATATCGCTTGTCTGCTGAATCTCCAACACCAGGTTTCCGGCTCCAAGACTATGAATACGCCCCGCCGGAATATAAAACAAATCGCCTCGCTGTGGATAAAATTTTGCAAGAACGTCGGGTAAAGTATTATTCGCTATATGCTCTTGCAACTGAATAGGACTAATCCTTGCTGTAAGTCCTGAATATATATATGCATTCGGTAGAGGATCCAACACATACCACAACTCAGTTTTTCCGCAACCATCATGCTTGTCGTAAGCCATACGATCATCCGGATGCACTTGAATAGATAGATCTTTTTCGGCATCAAGCCATTTTACAAGTATCGGAAATTTATTCCCATATCTTTTATAGAGTCTACGACCAAGTATTTCCTCACCTCTGAGTTCGAGCATTTTATTAATGCCTATACCTTTATATTCTCCCTCTGCGACACATGTCTCATTGCCTTCTAAACCTGATATTTCCCAACTTTCACCTATCGGCTCTTCGTATGGAGCAATACCTTTCAACTCTGATATGCGGGTGCCACCCCAGAGTACAGGTTTATTATAGGGTTCAAATTTCAGCAGACCTAATGCAGTCATATTATCATAGATAGGTATTTCTAATTTTTTGTGATGAAGAACAAAATTAATACAAATTTTTCCGTCTACAAAAAATATCACCTTATTATATAGCAAAGAAGCATGATAAAACGAATTTTCACCATGCTTCTTTGACTTTTTTCAGAGAACTATGTTACTTATTGAGAGCACACGCTTTGCACTTCTCGCTTATTTCCGTAAAGAAATCATTACCCTTATTATCTACAAGAATGAATGCCGGGAAGTTCTCCACTTCAATCTTCCAAATAGCTTCCATTCCGAGTTCGGGATATTCCAATAGTTCTACTTTCTTTATGCTGTTTTGTGCCAACACAGCGGCAGGTCCACCTATCGAGCCGAGATAGAAACCGCCATGCTTGTGACACGCGTCGGTCACTTGCTTGCTACGATTGCCCTTTGCAATCATAATCATTGATCCACCGGCTGCTTGGAATTGATCTACATACGAGTCCATTCGTCCGGCAGTGGTCGGACCAAAAGAGCCTGATGCCATTCCCACTGGAGTCTTTGCCGGTCCGGCATAATAGATGGGGTGATTCTTCAAATATTCAGGCATTTCTTCTCCATGGTCGAGTCGTTCTTTAATCTTAGCATGAGCGATGTCGCGACCTACGATTATCGTACCATTGAGCGACAAGCGTGTAGACACCGGATATTTACTCAATTCGGCAAGCAATTCGGGCATCGGACGATTGAGGTCTATAGTCACAGCATTACCCTCGCCGGCTTTGCGATATTCTTCGGGAATAAGTTCACCGGGATTGGCATCGAGTTTTTCAATCCAAAGACCTTCTTTATTGATTTTTGCTTTCACGTTACGGTCTGCCGAACAGCTCACGCCAAGACCTACGGGACATGATGCTCCATGGCGAGGCAAGCGAATCACGCGAATATCGTGAGCGAAATACTTACCGCCGAATTGCGCGCCAAGACCAATCTTGCGAGTTTCTTCAAGAAGCTGCTTTTCAAGCTCGATATCGCGGAATGCGTGTCCGAGTTCGTTTCCTTCGGTAGGCAGGTTATCATAATATTTTACCGATGCTTTCTTCACCGTAGCCAAATTCATTTCAGCCGAAGTGCCACCAATCACGAATGCAATATGGTAAGGAGGACAAGCAGCCGTACCAAGAGTCTTCATTTTTTCCACAAGGAAAGGAATCAAAGTCTTAGGATTGATAAGAGCCTTAGTCTCTTGATATAGATATGTCTTGTTGGCCGAACCGCCTCCCTTTGCAACAAAGAGAAACTCATACTCCATTCCCTCTCCGGCATGGAGATCGATTTGTGCCGGAAGATTGCATCCGGTGTTCACCTCGTCATACATATTAAGAGGTGCATTTTGCGAATAGCGCAGATTGTTCTCGGTATAGGTCTTATACACACCTTCCGACAGACGCTCTTCGTCACAGCATCCGGTATATACATACTGACCTTTATGTCCATGAATGATCGCCGTACCGGTATCCTGGCAGAACGGGAGCTGACCCTTTGCTGCCACTTCAGCATTGCGTAACATCGTCAATGCTACAAATTTATCATTTTCGCTTGCTTCGGGATCACTGAGAATTTTTGCCACCATCTCATTGTGTTCGCGACGAAGCATGAATGCATTGTCGTGAGTCGCTTGATTGGCTAATACCGTGAGAGCTTGCGGGTCTATAACGAGAAACTCATGTCCGCCCCAATTTTCCACTTTCACATAGTCGCTTGTAAGATGATAATACTCCGTTGTATCCTTCGACAGAGGAAACATTTCCTGATATTTAAACGGTTTTGTTGCCATAACTATTTATTTGGTTTTATACGTATCACAAAGATAACAATAATTATCGGGATATTCGACAATTTATTTCTGCTAAAATGGTTTGCGGTATTTATCCGATGCCGAATCTTCCATTATACTAAGATAGGAGGCATAGCGCGACTGCGCTATACGTTGCTCTTCAAGCGCCTCTCTCACTGCGCATCCCGGCTCGTGGACATGCGTACAATTTCCATATCGGCAATCGCGCGCAATCTCGAATATCTCAGGAAAGAAGTGACTCACCTCCTCCTTATCAAAATCAATCGTGCCAAAACCTTTGACTCCGGGTGTATCTATAATATATCCACCATCGGGGAGTGCAAACATTTCCGAAAATGTGGTGGTATGCATCCCTGTGTCGTGGGTTGTAGAAATTTCTGCTGTGCGCAATTCCAACTCAGGCAGTATTGCATTGATAATCGATGACTTACCGACCCCTGAATTGCCGGAAAACAGCGAAACCTCTCCGGTCAACCGGGCTTTGAGTTGAGCAATCCCCTCTCCTGTTTTTGCCGACAAGAGCATCACATCATACCCAATCGATTGATATAGATATGCCACAGCATCAAGCAATTCACGATCCTCATCGGCTTCAAGAATATCGATTTTATTAAACAGCAATGTCACCGGCACACGATAAGCCTCTGCTGTTGCCAAAAATCTGTCGATAAAAGTGGTGGATGTAATCGGATGGGCAAGCGTCACCACAAGATATGCTCTATCCAGATTTGCAGCAATGATGCTGGCCTCTTTCGATAAGTTGCTCGCCTTGCGAATTATATAGTTGCGACGAGGCGCTATCAATGTGATAAACGCCGCTCCATCAGCGCCCTCGGTTATCGTCACGCGGTCTCCTACTGCAACGGGATTGGTCGTACGAATACCTTTCAACCTAAAATTACCTTTAATTTTACAGTTGATTGTGTTACCTTCATCGGTCACTACTACATACCAACTACCGGTGTTTTTTATAACTAATCCATCCATTTTTTATCTCACAGTTTCTTACTGCAAAAGTAAGCATTCTTTTTCAATTATCACTCTCCGATAGCCGTTGCCACTATTTTTCGCGCGCCTCCATGATTTCTGAACTCCAGCAAATAGATACCTTGCCATGTTCCCAAACTAAGTCGACCGTTGCAAATAGGAATCGTGACCGACGGACCTGCAATTACCGACTTTGCATGTGCCGGCATATCGTCGGGTCCTTCAAATGTGTGCATATAATATGGTGCATTTTCAGGGACAAGGTGGTCGAAAATCGCGGCCAAATCAGTACGCACGTCCGGGTCGGCATTTTCATTTATGGCAAGAGCCGCCGACGTATGCTTTATAAATAGATGTAACAATCCTTGTCGAGGCAAATCGGGAAGAGCCTTCACTATTTCCGATGTTATAAGCCACACTCCTCGACGACGCTCCGACACGATTATTTCTTTTTGCTGTACCATAGTTCATATTTATTCCTTCACAAAGATACTACAAAGAAAACACATCGCGCAAATACAAATGTCTTTGTATTGCAATATATTTACATTTACTTCGTTTATAATACGATAACACATCTATATCACCACATTCTAATTTTTGCATTTACTTAATCCGATTTTATTTATGAAACATCTCTGCTTTGTGGCAATCGCAATGTCGATAGCTCTTTTTGGATGCCAGACAGCCAAAGACAATCACACCAAATCGGGATTAGACCCCGAAAAATTCAACACCGTAGTTGGTGAGAAAAATGTAGCTCTATACACGCTTGTCAACAATAATGGAGTAGAAGCTTGCATCACCAATTATGGCGGACGTATAGTATCGCTTATGGTTCCCGACAAAGATGGTAATTTCAGAGACGTAGTGCTCGGTCACGACTCAATAGCCGACTACATCAATATCGATGGTAACTTTGGAGCACTAATTGGGCGCTATGGCAATCGCATCAATCAGGGACGCTTCTCGATCGATGGCGTAGAATATCAACTAACTCAAAACAATTATGGTCACTGTCTACATGGTGGAGAGAAAGGCTTTCACCACTCAGTATGGGATGCTGAGCAGCTCAACGACTCGACCCTATCTTTGACATTACAATCGCCCGATGGCGATGGTGGCTTCCCGGGTAATATCAACGTCAATGTTGTCTATACCCTCACCTACGACAACGCGATCAACATTAATTACACCGCAACTACTGATGCTCCCACCATCCTCAACCTCACTAACCATTCTTATTTCAACCTCAGCGGAGAGCCTTCCAACAATATTCTCAACGAAATAGTATGGTTCGATGCCGATGGGTTCACTCCTATTGACTCTACATTCATGACCTCAGGCGAAATACTTCCTGTAGCCGGTACACCTTTTGATTTCACTACTCCGAAAGCAGTAGGTGCCGACATCGAGAAAGATGACGAGCAACTTGCCAATGGTTTAGGCTACGACCACAACATAGTGCTTCGCCAATCACGCAACATTGCATCAGCAGCCGCATCTGTCTACGATCCGACTTCAGGCATCAAGATGGAAGTCTACACCAACGAGCCGGGTATCCAATTCTATGTTGGCAATTTCCTCGATGGGACAGTCAAAGGCAAAAAAGGCATTGCTTACCCTCATCGTAGTGCTATCTGCTTAGAAAGCCAGCACTTCCCCGACAGCCCCAATAAATCACATTGGCCTTCGGTTGAAGTTTGTCCGGGTGAGACTTATACGAGTTTTTGTAAATATCGTTTCTCCGTAGGCGAATAATCGTTCGCTCAAATTTTTACCACTAAGATTTTGCTATTTGCAGAAATATCGGTAAATTGCATTGTTTTTCAATATCTAACCCATAATATCAATATCATGGCTTATAAAGTAATCGACATCGAAGGCGTAGGTGAAGTGTACGCCGAAAAACTAAATGCCGCAGGCATTGCCACTGTAGAACAACTCCTCGAAAAATGTGCTGAACCTAAAGGCCGCAAGGCTCTTGCCGAAGAAACCGGCATAGCCGACAAGTTAATCCTTAAATGGACCAACCATGCCGACCTTTTCCGCATCAATGGTATCGGTCCGCAATTTGCCGAATTGCTCGAAGCAGCCGGTGTCGACACCGTCAAAGAGCTTAAGCATCGCAATGCAGAAAATCTTGCAGCCAAGCTCGAAGAAGTGAACGCTGAGAAGAATCTTACCAACCGTGTACCATCGGCCAAAGAACTTCAAAAAATGATTGATGAAGCTGCTACCCTCCCCGCTGGTGTCAGCTACTAATCATCTATAGCTCATAAGGTTAAGAATCAACAAAGGATGCATCTCTGCGAGAGTCGCATCCTTTATTCTTTTTTATAGCTGCGATATCGCAGCATTATATTTGGCCATCGTGGTCGATTTCTTTATCGCTTTATATTGCTTGTGCCCTATCAAGCCTTCGAGATATTCCCAGAAAGTCTTCATTTTGGTCAGCAAATGTCCGTCGCCTTGCAATAGTTCGCTATAGTGAGCCATCAGCCCATCATGCAGTCGCCACACGCGCTCCATCAGCTCATCATCAGTCATCACTTTTCCCGACAGATATTCACACGCCAACGACGGACGCATAAGCAATCCGCGACCGATCATTACGCCTGAAATCGCCGGAAACTGTTGCTCTATCCTATTGATGTCGTCGATGCTCAGAATATCACCATTGTAAATGACCGGCACACTACATTGCTCTTCAAATCGCGAAAACGCCTCCATGTCGGGTTCGCCTGCATATTGCTGCGTAGCCACGCGCGGATGCACCATGATGTGCCGTAGTCGACTCGCATTGAGCATATCCACAAGCCGCAGACACTCGTCGGCACTCTCGTATCCGAGCCGCATCTTCACGGAGAAGTCAATCTCACCATATCGATCTATTGCCGTCAATATCTCTGAAATCCGCTCCGGATATTGAAGCAGACCGGCTCCTCTACCCTTGCGCGACTGCAACGGGAAAGGACACCCCATATTGACATCGATGCGACGATGCCCCAACGCAGCGATATGCTCCACAAGGAAGTCAAACTCCGCCACATCCTTCACTATTATTTGTGGCACAAGCCGATGTGTGTGGTCATTCTCCATCGAAGCATCACGTAGATCGCGACGACGCAATTCGCCGCGCTCGATTCTGATAAACGGAGTGTAATATTCCTCAATAGCCCCAAATATCTCATCGTGTAGATTGCGATATGGAGCATCCGTATAGCCTTGCATTGGAGCAAAATATATCTTCATAGTCCTAATCATATTTTACTCCACAAATTTACGCCAATTTACCGAGACTACAAGACAGAATGAAAACTAATAGATTTTCATACAATAACAAAATGGGCATTGCTACGTTGAAATAGCAATACCCACTCTATTTTATATTTCTATCTGATTAGAATAGCTTTGCGGGATAGACTCCGGTAGCGTGGAGTTCTGCGAATTTTTCCACTACTCCGGGGCGGTCGGCAGCGTATGTCACACCAAACCAACGAGAGTCAGTGTCAAGTACCTTCACTGTTGCTTCGCCTGAGTTGATCAGTGTATCTATCACCAAGGGGATGAAAAACTCAGCCTTTGGAGTGTTGATATCTTTTTCGAGGAACTTCACAAACTCACGCTCGCTGTATTCAAAATAGTCGGGTGTGAATCCCCAAAGATTCATTGACACAGGTGTGGTGGGAGCGAGTGTTTGCACTTCGCCATTTTCATCGGTAAACACGATTTCGTGCTTGTCGTTGTAGCTGATTGCAGTACGTTCTACCACCGATGAGAGCAACCCATTTTCGGTGCTACATACACCGCGAGCCACAGAGCCGTTTTCGGTCATCGTGTTGCCTACGCGGAAGCCTACCATGCAATAGTCGCCCTTACCCTCGCGAGGGCGCTGAAGCTCGGCTGCCATCACTTCAAAGGCATTACGTCCATAGAAGTCATCGGCATTAATCACAGCAAATGGCTCGCTGATCACTTCCTTACCCATAAGCACTGCATGGTTAGTACCCCATGGCTTGGTACGATCGGCAGGGCAAGTGAAGCCTTCAGGAAGAGCATCTACCGATTGGAATACTACAGCAACCGGAATATGTCCTTCATATTTAGAGAGAATCTTGTCGCGAAAATCTTGTTCAAAATCCTTACGGATTACAAATACCACTTTGCCAAAACCCGATCGGATAGCATCGTAGATAGAATAGTCCATGATTGTTTCGCCATTGGGCCCGAGCGGATCGAGCTGCTTCAAGCCTCCATAACGGCTACCCATGCCGGCAGCAAGTACAAAAAGAGTAGGTTTCATTATTGATTTATTTAGTCTTGAATTTGAAAATTATCATTTGATTGTATTCTTCCCCGACACCGAGAAGCTGGCTTGGGAAATTCTTATGGTTGGGAGCGTCGGGCATACCTTGACACTCGATGGCCACTCCGTCATAATCGTTGTAGCTACGTCCACTTTTGCTTTCGGGGCTTCCTGACAACCAGTTGCCGGTATATACCTGCACTGCAGGTTGCGTAGTCGATACCTCAAGTACACGACCACTACGGTCGCTGGTGAGAATTGCGGCAAGAGCCACACGATGCTTGTGCCACCCATCTATCACCCAACAATTGTCGTAACCCTTGCCATAGTTGAGCGCGGGAAAATCTTGCTTGATATCCTGTCCTATGGTCTTAGGAGCGGTGAAGTCCATCGGCGTTCCTTTAACGGACGCAATCTCTCCGGTTGGAATGAGAGTATCATCGGTAGGCAAATATTTCAACGCCATCAGTTGCAACTTGTGGTCAAGTATCAAGCCGGCATCTTCGCCATCGAGATTGAAATATGCATGGTTGGTGAGATTAATGATGGTTTTCTTGTCGGAGGTGGCCGATAGCTCTACCGACAATTCGTTTGCATCATTCCATGAATAGACCACCTTGGCGGTAACCTTGCCGGGGTATCCCTCTTCGCCATCGGCCGACACGTATGTCATGGCCACATGACTGCCTGAAGCCGTAGCCTTCCATATTCTATTCTGGAAGCCGGTAGGACCGCCGTGCAATGCATTCGGGCCATTATTTATGGCAAGTTGATACTCCTTACCATCAATAGTGAACTTACCCTTCGCAATACGATTAGCGTAGCGCCCGGGCACTTTTCCCGCACAAGGGCCATCACTGATATAGTCTGCGGGATTTTTATATCCGAGAGCCACATCGGCGAGTTTGCCCTCGCTATCGGGTACTATCACACTCACGATTCCGGCACCGAGAGTCGATAGAGTCACCGATGCTCCGGTTTTGTTTGTTAGCGTAAAGAGTGTGATGTCGCCCATAGGCGACGCCACACTCTTGGTTTCTATTTTCATATTGTATTCAAAGTTTTTGTTCGTCACATAGATTTATGTGTGATGCAAAATCACTTCAACAAAGTTAACATATCTCAGTCGATATGCCAAGTTTTATTGCTGCAAATTCGCTTATTCGCAACGATGAGCACCATCAGAGATGACTACATCATACACAGCCGGCTCATGACCATATTTTTCTACAAATTTAGCCTTAGCTGTTGCGATGAAGTTGTCGTAAAGGTCGTCTTTGACAAGATTGATGGTACAACCACCGAAGCCGCCACCCATGATGCGCGAACCGGTCACACCACATTCGCGAGCTATATCGTTGAGGTAATCAAGCTCTACGCAGCTCACTTCATATAGCTTCGACATACCTTCGTGAGTCTTATACATCCGATCACCAACGGTGTCGTAGTCGCCACGTTCGAGAGCATCGCACACGTCGAGCACACGTTGCTTCTCTTCGATTACATATTTAGCACGGTTATAGTCTTCGACAGAAATTTCACTCTTGGCGGCATCAAGCTCTTCCATCGAAGCATCGCGAAGAGTTTCCACACCAAGCTTTGCAGCTACGCGCTCGCACGACTCACGACGCTTGTTGTAGGGAGAGTCGACCAATTCATGCTTCACTTTTGAGTCAACAAGCACAAGCTTATATCCGGTGATTTTGAACGGGAAATATTCAAATTCCAATGAGCGACAATCGAGGCGCATCAAATGGTCTTTCTTGCCATGCACCGATGCAAATTGATCCATGATACCACAATTCACACCACAATAGTTGTGTTCGGTCGATTGACCTATCTTGGCAAGTTCCATCTTAGGGAACTTATTGTCATTGTAGAGATCATTCATCGCAAAAGCAAAGCAACTTTCGAGAGCGGCCGACGACGACAATCCTGCACCAAGGGGCACATTTCCGGCAAACACAGCGTCGAAGCCTTTTACCTCACCACCACGCTTTATTATCTCGCGACATACACCGAAGATATAACGAGCCCATTGCTGCGCAGGAGCATCTTCTTCATTGAGACCGAACTCTGCATATTCATCTATATCGATTGAGAACACACGTACTTTGTCGGTTTCATTTGGCTTGATAGCCGCCATGATGCACTTGTCGATGGCTCCGGGGAATACAAAACCTCCATTATAGTCGGTGTGTTCACCGATTAGATTTATACGACCTGATGAAGCATAAAAGATTGCGCCTTCACCAAATTGGCTGTTGAATTTTTCTTGAATCTTATTTTTCATGTTATGTGTTGTTAGGATAGTTTCTGCAAAAATACTCAATTTTTTATTCAATATCTATCGTTATTTCGCCTTTTTTTAGTCCTTTTGCGTCAACTATCAGAGTCATTTTGCCCGAAGCTTTTGCCGACTTGGCTATCACAGTGGCTGCTCCGCTGAATAATTTCATTTTTGGTTCTTGGAACGACATCACACAAGTAGGGTCGCCATTGGCTGTTGCAAGAAATTCTCCGGCACCTTTGACTGTGAAATTCACCAATCTGTTATCGGTCGGCACAATATTTCCATTTTTGTCGGCTACTTGAACAGTGAAGTATACCAAATCCTCACCATCAGCTTTCGCTTTGGTCTTGTTGGGGGTAATAACTATGTGGTGAGGTTTACCTGCCGTACGCACGATTTTTTCTGCCACCGTGGCACCACTATTGTCGTAGGCCACCACTTTCACTTCGCCGGGCACATAGACTGTCTCATTCCACATCAAGCGATAGCGGTGCATCACAGTCGAATCGCATTTTTCTCTCATGCCTTGGCTACGTCCGTTGATAAACAATTCTGCCTTCGGATAGCTTGTGTAGACATATACCGGAGTCACCTCTCCCTCACGACCTTTCCAATTCCAATGAGGAAGTACATGGAGAGTGGCATCTTCAGTGTTCCACTGCGAGCGATACAGATAGAATCTATCCTTGGGGAGTGAAGCAAGGTCAATGATACCAAATACCGAACTATGATTGGGCCATGCATCAGTGTCGTAAGGAGTAGGCTCACCGAGATAGTCAAAGCCGGTCCACACAAACTGTCCCATCACATAGTCGAATTTGTCATCTTGCTCAAAATCCAAGTCGGGAATATTTGACCAATAGCAATACTCGGTATCATAGCTCGATGATTGATGGTCGTCGTACATCGCATTCGACTTCAATTCCACCGGAAATTTGTAGACACCGCGCGACGAAACAGTTGAAGCAGATTCCGAGGCATAAAGTATCTTGTGAGGAAGTTTCTGATAGGCGTTGGCATAGTGCTGAGGCTTGTAGTTAAAGCCGGGTATATCCATAGTAGCAGCGAAGCCATTGTCGAGAATAGAGCCTATTTGATCCATACCACAAGTCACCGGACGAGTCGGGTCGAGCTTATGAGCGCAATCCTGAAGCATGAGCAACTCGGAGATACCATCAGGTCCCCACTGGCTCGGCACTTCATTACCTACTGACCACATCACTACCGAAGGATTGTTGCGATATTGTTGCACCATATTGGTCACATCCTTCTCTGCCCACTCGTTAAAGATTGAGCCATAGCCGTTTTGAGATTTCGGACGGAACCCCCAATCGTCGAAAGTCTCAACGATAGCCATAAGGCCCATTTCATCGCAAAGAGCTATCAATTCGGGCGCCGGCATATTATGAGCCGTACGGATGGCGTTACAACCCATATCTTTCAAGAGCGTCAACTGATGGCGAAGAGCCGATTTGTTGACAGCTGCGCCCAACGGACCGAGGTCGTGATGGTTGCACACACCCTTAAACTTCGTCATCTTGCCGTTCAAGAAAAATCCTTTTTCAGGAATAAACTCTATGGTGCGCACACCAAAGCGAGTGTCGTAGCTATCCACTTCCTTTCCATCAACATATAGGCGAGTTGTGGCAGTGTAGAGATATGGATTTTCAGGCGACCACAACGTGGGATGCTCTATTGTAAGATTTTGTGTAGCTTCTTGCCCATGATAAGCATGAAGTATGCTTGCTGATGCCACCACCATACCGGCAGCATCCTTGATGTCGGTAACCACACCGATTTTCTGACCTTTCACTACGCCGGCTATCGTAGCGCGAAGATTTATCGTGGCGTAGCCGTCTTTAACAAACGGAGTTGTAATATATGTACCCCATGTAGGGATATGCACCTTATTGGTTGTCACCACATGCACATTGCGATACAATCCGGCACCGGGATACCATCGCGATGCTTTCTCGTAGTTTTCGAGATTGACTTGAAGATCGTTTTGACCTGGCTTAACTACTCCATCTATGTTTACATAAAACGAGTTATAGCCATAAGGCCAAAATACCACCTCCTTACCATTCACCTTGACGTGGGCATTGCTCATCGCTCCATCAAACACAAGAGTGACCGACTTGCCGGCAGTATCAGCGACCTCAAACGTTGTGCGATACTCACCTTTACCAATAAATGGCAGCCCACCGGTTCGTCCGGTTTTCAAAGTTTTTTCCACCTCGCCATTTTGCTCTACGGCTATAACTTGCAAGTCATTATTGCGATCGAACGGACCATATATAGCCCAATCGTGAGGCACGGTGACATCTTGCCATTGAGTGGTTTCTGAACCTACTCCTTTGGTAAATTTCCAACCCTCTTTCAAAAGAATTTCCGAGCGTTGAGCCGGCGACACTATGGTCGCCGACGCCATCAACACCGCTATGCCTATCTTAACTATGTTGTTCATTATCAATGATTATCAGTTCTTAAAACAATTCAATGCTTCAGTGGGAGCGCCATCGACAAAACAACCCTTGTCATATCCATCGTTATATCCTGCGGGAGCTTGCGGTTCCCAATAGAATATACCCTCTACATGACCGTTTGCAACACTCTTGCTCATCAGATCGGTCATCATCGCATTGGCCGCAGCGGCTTCGCTATACACCATACCCACTTCACATATCATCATCGGCTTTCCGTATGTAGCATAAAGAGTTTCTACGTTTGCCATCAACGCATCAACCATCGACTGCCACGAAGTGGGGTCGGGATAAAGCGACATACCAATCATGTCATACTTTCCATCATTAGCATGAAGCACCCCAAACACACGAGTATAGAGATCCAAACGATTACCTGAATCGAGATGGATTATCACTTTTGCATCGGGAAATATCGCTTTGACGGCATCATAACCGGCATTTACCAGTCCGGTGAAATTTTCGGGATTGCTTATTGAGCCAAGAGGATACATAAATCCGCCACGCGTTTCATTGCCGATTTGTACCCATTCCGGCTCGACACCATAACGTTGGAGTTTGCTAAGCATTTCTGTCACATGCGATGCTGCTGCCTCTTTTAGCCCTTCTATATCAAGATCCACCCACGCAGCAGGAGTCTCCTGATTAGCAGGATCAGCCCATGTGTCAGAAAAATGGAAGTCAATCATCAATCTAAGGCCAAGATCGTTGGCTCGACGAGCTTTTACAAGCACATCATCGATGTTGTTCCATCCTTCCTCAGGATTTACCCATACACGGAGACGAATAGAGTTGACACCACATTCGTCACGAAGCAACTGCATACATTCCATTTCCTCTCGATTGGAGTTGTAGAACGTGTAGCCTTCCGACTCCATCTGCGTGAGCCAACTTACGTCGGCTCCTTTAGCAAATGTCGTACGATCTATCTCTTGCGGAGTGTTGTCGACCGGTGGATTGGTGATCGGACTATCTTCCGAACATGAAGCCATCAACATCGCACCGGCTACCGCAGCTATCGAAAATATATTATTAAGTTTCATGGATATGTTTCTTTATTGTTTGGTAATTGAATATGTACTCTTTATGAGGTCGACCTCAAGGGAGAATGTGCCCGAAGTTTCGGCAAATGGAATATTCGACACGCTTGATGCACCTTGATAGAGAAGATTGCCATCAGCTCCACCAAGTTTCACACTCCAATCTTGATCAAGCACAATCTGCACACCCCAAGGAGTTTCTTTCGACACAGTCACGGTTGCAGTATATACACCTACTTGGTCAGTTGCCGTCAACGGACGAAGTGTCCAGTCATCTTCAAATCCGGCATAATAAATCTCTGCGCCAACTGCAGTGTGCGCATAAGTGAGGTTACCCAGCGATACATTGAAGAAATATAATCCGGTGCCCGGTGCAGGGATGTTATTATCAGTACCTTCTGCAAACACCATAGTTCCTGAAGTGGCATCGCCCGATGCATACTTATACACATCTCCCCAATTGCCATCTTCTATTGCTACTTGGTAACCCCATGGAGCATTTACATCGGCAAATCCGGCATACGACAGATTATCCTCATCATAAAGGCGGAGATATTTGCTGAAAGTCCAGCCATTGTTGCCGTCGCTGATCCCGACGAGATATACCAAGGGCGACACCGTTACCGGTTCGGGAGCCGCTCCGGCATTGACAGCAAGCGTCCAGCAGTTAGGATTGTTCAGATCGAGTTCGAGAGTTACGGTTCCGGCAGCGCCAACTTCTACAGCTATTGCAGTAGCCTCCGAGCCGAATGTAAGTTGATCAGCAGTGCCACCAAAAGCCACCGGAGTGTCGATTGCCGCAGCATCATCTGTTCCAGTCGACACATTGTATTGCTTACCGACACCGGAAATCGTTATATTCTTAGTGCCGGCCGATGCGGCATCAAATGTAAGAGACCACTTGTTACCCTTGCGGTCGTAGGTCATCTCCCCTTCTATGTCGCCACCGACAGTAAGTGCCGGGATATATAGCGCACTCCATTCCGCCAATACGGTATTGACTACTGTGTAGTAGCAACCACTTAGTCCGGGATACCAGTAATTCCACTTCATATCATTGGTCGACATCTTAAATGGAGTACCGCCTCCATCGTCACCGATATTTCCCCACACAATACCATTTCCTTCTTTCAGGTACCAATTTTCCCATGCACCCGCACCGATAAATCCGGCATAAATGCCATCGCTATTGGGCGATGCAAGCGTGCGTCCGGTTTCTTCCATTGTCGATGTCAGATAGAAGCCTACCGACATATCGATTACATAAGGCGTAACATTCAACGTCAATACATTGCTATATTTTGGAGCGACGTTAACTCCCAACACCGATTTCACACGGATATAGAGAGGTGCGCTCACACCTCCCTCGAAGCCTACTCGCCCAAGAATGTTGTTGAGTTCACCTACGGTAAATTGTTTTTGATACACTCCACCATCGACAAGATACTCTACAATCTTAGTAAAAGCCTCATCCGAAGCAAATTCGATTGAATTGCTCACTGCATTGTTTGGCGCAGCCACCAATGGATTGCTCAGCGAAATATCACCATTGGCATTCCAATGCACAGTAAGAGCCAATGCGTTGATATAGTCATAATCGAGCACAAGATCAGTTGTTGTGCCATCGAGCGTCACATCAGCGCCTCCCGATGTGGTAAGGAAGTCGCCATCCTTATCGCACGACACAGTCATTGCCGCCAACAAGCAAGCCACTGCTATATATTTCATTTTTTTCATTTTGTGTCGGAATTAGATTGATTAGTAATTTGCATTCTTCAAATTAGTGTTTGCCGTCAATTCACTTGCCGGAATAGGATAGATATTATATTTGCTATCTACGGCACGACCATCGACCACGCCACCTTTCCACTGATAAATATAATCATCAGAGGTGAAATAACCGTAGCGAATCAAGTCTGTACGGCGAGTTGCCTCATAGAGCAATTCGCGTGCGCGCTCATCAAGGATAAAGTCGAGCGTGAGTTGCGCATCAGAGATATGTCCCGATTCGTCGCCATAAGCGCGATAACGCACTTTGTTCACAAAATCCAACGCCTCTACTCGGCTATAACCGGTCCCCCCGCGCAACACAGCTTCAGCTGCCATCAGGTACACATCGGCCAAGCGAAACACCGGATAGTCGGTGCTGCAACCGGTAGCTTGAGTGCTCGATGCAGCCTCGCCGGCATCGGTCAAATTTGTAAACTTTTCACTGAAATAACCTTGCGATTGATCATCCATGGCTTTGTCGAGATATTGAGTCTGTCCATCGGTATACAGCAAGCAACGTGAGTCGGTCGACGATGCTATATCGCCAAACTTTTCGGCATACTCGCCGCGCACACGGAACATTCCCCAACCACTTGATAGCCCATACTTAGCAGGATCCTGCGATGAAGTATTACCACATGACCCGCATATGATATATGTTGTAGCGCCCCACGACACGGTGGTAGTAGCATCCACGACAAATGAGAATAAGATTTCGTTGGTACGAAGATGATTGTCGGCATTAAACAATTTTGCATACTCCGGCTCCAACCAATATTGATTTGAATTGATGATTTTCTTACAATAAGTGATGCAATCTGTACTGCGATCCTCACCGGTGTATACACTTGCGTTGAGATACATTTTTGCCAATAAAGCCCATGCGGCTACACGTGTAGCACGTCCATATTCATTGGTTTCGAGAAGAGCATTTTCTACGTTGTCGACAAGTTCACTTTCTATATATTCAAATATTTGCTTGCCATCGTAAGCTTCCGGCATATAGCTCGCTACTGGAGTATTTTCATCCACATACGGACCTTGACGGAACAAATCGAGCACAAAATAATAAGTCAACGCGCGCAAGAAGCGAGCCTCAGCAAGATACACTTTAATTTCCGCTTGCTCTTCGGCTGTAAATTTCGAGATTTCGCTATCGCTACAATGGCGTATCAACTCATTACACAATGCGATAGTGTAGTAGCAACGATAGTAGGTGTCGGCTACCCATGGGTCGTTTACATCCCAACTTAAGAAAGCGATTCCCGACATTTGGTTGCCCGAAAGCCACGAATAAGCTATCTCATCGGTTCCTGCTTCTTGAAGATTGAAATATGAACGCATGAAGTCATAGCCGTTGATTGAGGTGATGTCGGCATTACCGCCCCCTTGCTCTTGTCCGGCTATTACATAGCTGGCATATATCTTTGCCAACACCATTTTATAGTTTCCGGCTTCGGCATATACTTTGCTCGAATCGGTCTCCACCACCGGATATTGATCGAGATCATCGGTACACGACCACATCATCGCAGCCACCACCAACGATAATATTATATATATCTTTTTCATGATTTGTTTCTGTTTTTACAAGGTTAGAAATTAAGTCCTACGGTAAGTGAATATGTGCGCGGACGAGGATATACCGAAGAGTCGACACCGGTTGCGGTTTCCGGATCTACGCCGGTGTAGTTGGTAATGGTGAATACATTTTGCACCATTGCCGATACGTTTAAGCTAAACCACTTCGTAACTTGTCCGAAGTCATATCCAAGTTGCAGATTATCCATCTTAAGGAACGATGCATTTTCTACATAATGGTCTGACTGCCATTGACGGGTCTTAAATCCGGTTTCGAGGAAGCTGCTATTAAGATTATTAAGCTGATAGCTATTGTAGCTTACAGTTTCCCAAGCTCCGGTATTCATCGCCATTCCGTTAAACACATAGTTGCCCAATTGTGCACGAAGCGAGGTGCTGAGAGTCCAACGCTTGTAGCGGAGTGATGTGCTGAACCCGAACATCCAATCAGGCGATGGAGAGTGATAGTGATAGCGGTCGTCGGTTGTCACTTGACCATCTCCGTTAAGGTCGGCATACAATCCTTCGATAGGACGACCGGTCTTTTCATCGTAGATTTGCTTATACACATAGAATGCATAGGGAGCTTCTCCGGTAGAGAACACTTGCACTTGGTGGCTGTCAAGCCATGGACCGGCTCCGGTGTCGGGGCTTTCTGCTCCCGGCACAAGGGTAAGGTTTGTGATTTCGCTTGTTTGCCATGTAGCATTGGCACTTACTGTCCATGTAAAATCTTTTGTCTCGACAGGAGTTGCATTAATAGCAAATTCCCAACCTTGACTTTCTACATTTCCTACATTCTGGAGCATCTGCTTGTCGAAATTGACACCGGCAGGTAGAGGCACGGTAGCAAGTAGGTCTTCTGTCTTTCGGCTATAATAGTCGACAGAACCGGTTATGCGATTTTGGAGGAATCCGAAGTCTACACCAAAGTTCCACGACTTTGTCGTTTCCCACTTAAGGTTGGTGTTATACGCTGCCGGGCGATAAGTATTGATCGGTGTTCCATTAAATTGATATTGCGCACCATTCTGGCTTATAGTGTAGAGCGGTATATAGCTATAGTTGGCAATACCATCTTGCTGACCGGTCACACCATAACTTGCTCTGATCTTAAAGTCGTTCATCACATCGGTGACAGGTTCAAAGAATGATTCGCGCGACATTCTCCATGCGAGTGCTACCGATGGGAACGTACCCCAGCGCTTATCGGCATGGAAACGTGAGCTGCCATCACGACGCATTGTAGCAGTAAGCATATACTTATCGGCCAACGTGTAGTTAAGACGTCCGTAATATGACAGCAATGTGTGACGTTGGTCGGTTGCAGCCCATGTCGACTGCACCTCTCCGGCGCAATTATATTGCACACCGGCAGTGTCAAAATATTTCCAATATTGATAGTCGTATCCGACTGTCACATCTACCAAGCTATTTATACTCTTAAACTCCTTGTTATAGTTGGCATATAGAGTGACAAGTTTATTATAATTTTTTTGCGGACCATAAACATAGTCTCTACCGCCTGTTGTGTAATAAGAATAAGCCTCAGCCGGAGTATATTCTTTTCCTTTGCCTTTCGAGTAGTCATATCCCACGGTTGCATGCAAGCGGAGTTCGGGAAGCCAATGCAATCTATAGTCGACATCGACATTACCGATGAAACGATACACTTCCGAGGTGGATTCAGTCTGATCCAACAATCCGACAGGATTGGACAATGCGCCGGTCACCGGCACTCCGTTGGCATCATAAGCTTCGGTATATCCGCCAAACATATCGGCATTGCCTGAATAGACAGGAATTGTCGGGTTCATTGCCGCTCCACCCCAGATAGCTCCGGTATTGGCAAATTGATTTTTGCTATATGTTCCCTTTGCATTAAGGTTGATGCGCAATTTGTCACCGAAGAATGTAGGAGCGAGATTCAAGTTACCGGTATAACGAGTTGAATTGTCGGTACGAAGTATACCATCTTGGTACATGGCTCCAAGCGACACTCGGAAAGGCAACCACTCTGTAGCGCGTCCCGACACACTTATGTTATTGTCTGTTCCAAATGCTGTTTGGTATATCTCATCGTTCCAATCAGTATCGGCATCACCAAGTAAAGCAATCTGCTCGGCTGTTCCGTTGGCTTTGATTACATCGATAAACTCATTGCGCGAGAGCATATCGGCAGTTTTTGTGCGTGTGGCAAACGAATTGGTTGTCTGGAAATCAACTTTGATATGATCGCCACCACCCTTTTTCGTGTTAATAATAATCACACCATTCGAAGCACGGCTACCATAGATGGCTGTTGATGATGCGTCTTTTAAGATGGTCATCGATTCAATGTCGTTGGGGTTGATAAGGCTCAAGAAGTTACCGCTTCCGCTCACCGAGCCGCCCACTTCCATCGGCACTCCGTCGAGCACGATAAGAGGGTCGTTTGACGCGTTGAGCGATGCACCGCCACGAATACGAATGGTGCTTCCGGCAGTAGGCGAACCGCCCGAATTAGTAATTTGCACACCGGCAATCTTACCATTTACCAACTGCTCAGGAGAAGAAATCACACCTTGATTGAAGTCTTTCTCTCCCACCGTAGAGATTGAGCCGGTCAAGTCGCTTTTCTTTTGAGTTCCGTAGCCGATCACCACCACTTCATCCATCACTTGGGTGTTGGGAGTCATCGCAATATTAAGGTTATTGCTCGTTATCGCCACCGACTGCTTATTGTAGCCGATATACGATATATCAAGCGTTGTAGCCGATGGAGACACCTTAAGTGTGAATTTTCCATCGACATCGGTCGACGTACCATTGGTGGTACCACTTTCCATCACTGTGACACCAATCATCGGGTCACCGAGTTCATCTACGACTGTTCCCGTGATTGTTCGGGAATTTTGAGCCGCTGCCATCAGCGGGAGCAACATTGCCATCAATATTGGCAACAAGCTCTGAGCAAGGCGGCGTAAGCCTGTCTCTCGTTCTTTTTTCATGTTACAATTTTTAGGTATTTATGTTAGGTTAATTATTCTTTTCTATGGTTTTATTCGAGCCACGCTCCTCGCAGTTCAATATAACCTTCGGTTTGCGCAGGCTGATGCACTACGATTTGCACTTTTTCGACATCATCTACTCTGAGCGGCGTTGCAGTAGCCTCATCAGGTTCAAACGTTCGCTTCATAAACGATGGATACGGCTCCGGACATAGCAATGTGGTCGACAATTTCAACGCCATAGGGTCTACTGTTATCTCGCCTTTCTTCAACGGCAATTTGGTAGAGTAGGTAAAACCATCGCGATTAATCAATGCCACCTCCAAGCTATCGACACCGGCAAAGTCATCGACAGCCAAGTGTAGGCAGCGAGCCTTGGCACGTCGGCAATCCAACAGGTCGGCTACATATTTATACATTACCACATCGCGACTCTCTTCTGCCTTAGACAACGATAAGCGTATCACATCTGCGGCCATGGGCTTTCGATGGTCGTAGGACATATGCACTCCTCGCCACGATGCGGGAATGGTCGACATCTCGACTCCGTCGAGGTCTCGTTTTGCCTCAAAGAGGATGATGGGGGCACCGGGATCTACAATCTCGGTGCGATAGGTTGCTGATGTCGCCATCCCGGCGCCATCGCCGAGGTAGTCCCAATCAAGTGGAGTGCCTGCGACTACCTGAGGATATGAAAACTGTGCTTTACGATTGAAAATTACTATATTGTACCCTATCTTTTTTCTTCTGCCTAATTCCTTTGCATCTATGGTCACTTCATAATCGCGACCGCCGACATGTGTCATTTTATATAATCGATTGTGATCGTTCCAGAACGACACATTATCGGGATATACCACAACAGAGTCGGGCATTTCATCAGCCACGATGGTGGCACGTATTGTCAGAGACTCTCCTCGCTCGATTGTCTGACGAGCTTCATGAAGCAACATCGGCTCGACTTTGCGCTTTGCCGGAGCTACATATTCTCCTATTTGTTTATTGTCGTCATAATACTTTTCTCCGCTCCATTCCGACAGATTGGCTCGATCGGCAGAAAGAATATACACTCCGGGATATGCTTTGATAGCCCCTCTCTCAGCTTTGCCACTGCGATGATTGCCGGCATCGACGGCTTGATAATGATATTCTCCGCCTATGTCGGGGAGATTTATTGTCATCGGATTTTCACAATACAATATCTCGCCTACTCGCTTGCTCAGCGATGGCTTTGCAAACGGGTCGGACGTCATCACCACATCGGGCATCACCTCAAGACGCCACACTCCATCGGCAAGACGATCCAAGAAATACGCACCCGTTCCGCTATATTTCACCACTGCCGACGTGCCATATCCGGCAATCTGCCTCAACGTCATCGGCGATTTCGGCCGCACACTCGTATTATTCGTATACAGATATTTCTTGCCATCATTGAGCATGCTCAAATCTTGACGCGCGCTCACCATAAAATCGCCGAATATCGTATCGACAGGATATTTGCCATAGTCTGCTCCACGCTCCACCTCGCGAGCCACTTCGGCGGCTATCATCATGCTCAATGCCTTGCGCGGGGTGTAGGCCAAATTAAGGAAATGAGTCTGATATTCGCTATTGGCCCATGCCATATCGATGGGATCGTAAGCAAACTGCGTGATCCACTGAAAACCACCCTTGCGGAATGTTCGCGCTATGGCCGGATACAAATAGCTGTACAGATTATCGGCCGGATCAAACTCATAGACCACTCTTGCCAATCGGTCGAACCCTTTCACCTTGTCGGCAAACGGGATATAGTATTCATCCACGTATGGCAGAAAATTCCCTTTTCTCGTATGCCCTGCCACAAGATTTACCGGATACCACTGATAGGTTGTCCCATCAATATCTGCATCATAAAATCCTTGTGTCGCATTCATATTGTGCGACACATTATATAATATAGGCTTCTGCCATTTACCTTTCTTCAACGACTTCACCATGCGATTGATGTAGCGTGTCACATCTTTCGCCGTACCCGAATGGCAAGGTTCGTTGTTGATTTCCATCGCTATGATATCGAGGTCTTCGGCATAAGTCTTACCGGTGTATTCGTTGCGATGCTCAACCAATTGCTTGATATATCGTTCTTGCGCACGAATGGCGGCTTCGTCATCGTGCACACGACACTTTTCATAGTCGTAGGTAAAAGCTCCGTTTGGGTCGGTGTTTCGTTCGGGATAGCCATTGCCAAAATTAGTTTGCGCCGTCAGTATTATCTTGATATTGCGCTCTTCCAATTTGCTTATCAGATAATCCAACAAGTCCAGATGGTCGTTGTCGATTACATTACCTACCGAATCGCTGATTTCCACATCCCAGATATGAATACGATAGGCATTAAATCCGAGACGCGCCATGTGGTAGACATCGCGATCGATCGCTTTTTTATGATCCACGTCCAACTCGCTGAGTGCGCGATAAGCATGAGCAAATGGTGCGGTATAGTTCACACCGTAGTACGACACCTCTTGGCGTGTATCGTCGCGACGCATCACACCATCTCGATCTACATATACTTTATAGCTATCGCCGGCCGTCATCGACATGGCGACAAGAAGAAACACTATGCTTATTGCAGTTTTAACGTTATTCATGGATAAATCTGTAATTAGTTGTCATGGCAAAGATATTACAACCTACGCTTTTTCACAAGCACAGATAGGACATTGTTGGAAAATTATCGGACATTCCCCGATTGTCCAATCTTCATCCAACTATTTATCTGTCTGTTTTTCAAGATATTGACGCGGAGTGCATCCATATTGTGATTGGAAGCACTTTGAGAAGTAGGACGATGAGCTGAAACCGACCATATACATCACTTCAGCCACTGTAAAAGAGTGCTGATCGAGCAACATCGCCGCTTTGCGCAGTCGGATTTGCTTGATATATTCCACCGGCGACACCCCGATGTATTTTTTCACCAAGCGATACAATTGCTTGCTCTGCAATCCGGTTTTCTCGCACACAAATCCCACATTCAAATTCGTATCAGCGATGTTATCCTCTATCACTTGCGCCACCTCAGCCAGTTGTCGCTCGGCCACCGACTCAGCCTCTACCGGGCGTGCTGCCGTAAGTTGCTCTATTCTCACATCGGCTCTCATCGACGCTTTCGCTCCGATAAGCTGGGCTACGCGAGCTTTGAGCATCGGAGCCTCAAACGGCTTGGGCATAAACGTATCTACTCCTACTTTCATGCTCTCGGCCTCCGTCGACGCATCATCCTTGGCCGTAAGCATTATTATCGGAATGGTGGCCGTTCGGGGATTTGATTTCAGTCGTCGGCACATCTCCAATCCGCTCATCACGGGCATCATCTCATCGGCGATTATCAAATCAGGCGAAATTCCGGCACAGACTGCCAGTCCGGCTCGCCCGTTAGTGGCCGTAAAGCAGTTATACTCACCATGCAACACCTCTTTTATGAACGAGGCTATCGCATGATTATCATCTACGATAAGCACTCGGCTGCGACCATCTTCCAACGATGCATCTTCATCTGCCGACTCCATATCGTCGGCCACTTCTCGCAGTGGTATTGTTATCGCAAACGTAGTTCCTTCGCCCTCTCGACCGGTCACATCAATCGTTCCATTGTGCATCTCGACATATTGCTTCACTAAATACAATCCGATGCCGGTTCCTTCATGACTGTCGGCTGTGCGCGACGAGCGAAACATTCGATGAAATATCAATTGACGCTCCTCTTCAGGAATACCAATACCATCGTCCGACACCTTGATTACCACCGATTCATCTTCGCGAGCTATTGAAAAAGCGATCGTAGACTCATCCGACGAATATTTACATGCATTCGACAGCAGATTGTTGATTACCGACTCCATCTTCACCACATCGACCTCGGTCACAAGTCGCTCGGTGGTAGAGGTGAATATAAAATGTTTCGTCGGATATGTCTCGCGATACGAATCAAATATGCCGCGGCTGAATTCGACTAAATTCACACGCGAGTAGATCAAGAATTTATCAGATCGCTCCTCTATGCGATTTATCTCCAACGCGCTATGCACGAGCGCATTCAGCTTCATCGCATTTGTATAGACCGAGTCGATGCTTCGTCGCAGCTTTCCGTCGCGAGTCTCATCAAGCAATTTGCTCAGCGGCCCTATTATCATCGAGAGCGGTGTCTTAAATTCGTGCGACACACTCGTCAGGAAGTCCATTCGCTCCTTCACCGAAGCCAACGTTCGCTCTCGCTCTATTCGCTCAAAACGCAAGCGATTTCTCACTCTCACAAAGTTAATAGCCCATACCGACAGCAACACCCCTGCTACTATATACAGCATTATAGCCCACCACGAGGCATACCATGGGGGCATCACCTCTATCTGAATACGTCGCAACGGCTCCGCATCGCCATCGCCTCGCGACTGCCTTATCTCAAGCGTATATTCCCCCGGAGTCAGTTCCGACACGACTATCCGGTTGTTGTCTTGCTCAAGAAGCGTCCACGATTTATCACGACCCGCCAAGCGATACTCATAGTGCGACCTATTGTCGAGTGCATAGCTCAGGTCACTAAAAGTCACCTCTATATGGTTTTCATCGTGCGACAATTCCAGCGCCGATAGCTTCATCAAAGGCTCGTCGGTAGAGTTGTACTCCTCTCCATTCACTCTGATTCCGGTGATATAGATGCTATCAGGTTGCGATGCTATTCGCGATATGTCGGGATTCACGCTTGTCAGTTCGTCTACTCCTCCCAACAGCACCCGTTTTTGCTGCCGGTCATAGTATATCGACGTATATGCCTTTGCCGGTAGAGTCAATAGACGCAGTGCGGCCGTAGATCGCTCCACAGCCCAAATACCATCATCAGTCGAGACCCATATCTCGCCTCCCACTTGTGCCATTGCCAACAGATTCTCGCCATATCGCATCGGAAATTTCACCGGTGTACCCACTTTGCCACGATCATCAACCTTGACCACTCCACCTGAATATCCGATCCACACACCTCCATCGCTGTCGCACACGATATACGCCGGCGAAGCTTCGATTATCTCATATATATCTATCCGCTGCTCACTGCCATCTTTCCCATCGATGCGCAAGAGTGTATTATCTCTGAAAAACAACATCCATTTATTCCCGGCAGCATCGATTTTCATCTGATTGATAAGATTGTTTGGCAGTCCGGTCGATGCATTATACGCTTTTTCGGCTTCATACACGCCCGTCGATTTGATCAACCGGTCTCTATCGGCTACCAATATTCCGCCAAGAAAAGTACCAACCCACATTTGCGATTCGTCATCTTCAAATATGCTATATGCCCAGTTGGCATTAAGCGTTCGGCTGCGATCGGTCAAACGATAGTTGATCCATCGCTCCGACTCATCGTCATAGCGATTGACACTTCCATCGGTCGCTATCCACACATTTCCGCTGCGGTCTTCGTATATATCTCGCACTCGATTGTGCGACAAAGCATTGGCTCCGTTGCCCGACATATACCATCGCGACTCGCCACTACGGCCATCATAACGGATTATACCATTGCTCCCTCCAATCCACAATCGCTCGTGGCTGTCGCGAAGCATCGTATATATCCTATTGCCGTCACCCCTACCGGTGATGTCGCTGAGCGCCACCACCTCAAAGCCGGCATTATTGCACGACACGGAAAAATCCTGTTCCGTGCCGGCCCAATAGTTTCCGGCTCTATCCACCATCACACTCCACACCACGTTGTTGGCTATCGACTGCCACAATCGCGAGTCGTGGCGGGCTAACTCCCACCCATCATTGTCGAGTATATACAGTCCGGCGTCAGTGCCGGCAAGAATCCTGCCATCTTGAGCCACGGCAAGCGCTTTCACCGAGTTCTGCGATAGCTCGCGCTTCTGCGCTATCTCTCTATGCGCCTTATCGTAGCGTAGCAATGCGCCCTCGGTACCTACCCAGATACAACCGCGAGTCGCATCCTCCGCGAGCGAATTGACAAAAATATTTCCGGCGGCATTTCCCACTCCGGTCACCTCTATCGGTTCCAATCGCGACTCCACCCTATTGTAGCGACACAATCCGTTGTAAGTGCCCACATATATATCCCCCTCACGGCTTCGCAACAGAGCATACACCGCTTGATGAGGCAATCCCGTGGCTACTCGCGTTATCGCTCCCGACGGCATATCATAGCGATACAATCCGCCAAGCGAGCCTATCCATATTTCCTCGCCATCGAGCACCATTGAGCGTATCTCCGACGGAAATTCACCATCTATCGGCTCATAGCTCGCCGTCGACATATTATAGAGCAGCAACCCATTATTCGTTCCCAGATACAACCTGTCGCCGCGCTCCACCAAGCAATGAAACTGCGACCCGGCTCTCTCCTCGCCACCCATTATCTGATGAGTCACATAGCCATCGTAGCGATACAATCCCTGGCTCGTGCCGACCCACACCATGCCGCGACTATCCTGATATAGCGAATAGACAGTGTGAACATACGAATCCGGCGACACATTTCGCCACACTCGCGCCGAGACTGTCTGCGACCTCACCGCCACAGCCACCATCGCCACCACCAATAACATTACTATTCGTTTCATGGAGTTCATCATTACAAAGATAGCAAAAGCCAAACGAAAAAAAAAGCCCCATCGCCAAATTCTACAAGCCGAAATCGTCTTCGCAATCCCCCCACCGGGCGGATATTGCAATCCGCCCCTACTTCTGCGCCAG
>CAZWWS010000005.1:34534-55863 GCA_964637445.1 uncultured Muribaculum sp. | reverse complement strand
ATATCTCTTACTAAGAGATGAATGAAGATTAATCACTAACTATACAAGAATCATGAAAAAAATTTACAAACAGGCAAAGGCATTGGCTGTAGCGCTATTGATGTGTGGCGGTACGGCAATGGCAGTGGCGCAAACCGGTGCTCCGCATACGGTGACAGCGACTGCTAATTACAATGCAGTGACGCTCGACTGGGAAGAGCCGGCGAGTGGTGTGAAGTTGAAGTGGCATAACGAGTATGACTATGATGCATCGGATGGCGTGACCTATAATCCAGAGGATATGACTGCGTTCTACGTGTCGAACTATTTTACGGCTGCCGATTTGAAGAATGTGGTAGGTGAGACAGTAGAAGCCATCTCATATATGCAGTATCGTCCGGTGTATCGTGTGATTGTACAGGTGTATGAAAATGGTACGTTGATAAGCGAAGGCGTAGATGATCAAAGTAATTTTTCGAGTGGCGATGAAATGAAGGTGCAGTTGGCTTCTCCGGTGGTGATAAAGGCAGGAGTTGACTTGCGCTTTGCAGTGAAGTTTGAGTGTGGCTCAAATATGGATATGGTGGCAAGTTGCGATGCCGGCCCTACCGTGGTAGGCAAGGGAGACTGCTTGTCGTATGATGGAAAGAACTGGATCAGCACCAATGGCGGTAACTATTGGGTGACAGCATGGTTGCAAAACGAAGCAACCACAGCCCCTGACGGCTATAACGTGTATTGCGACGGCGTGAAGGTGAATAGCGAGCTATGCACCGACACCGAGTATGTGCTGACCGAGCAATCAGCCGGTGCTCATACCTATAGCGTAGGCGCAGTGTATGGCAGCGAAGAGATGAAGTCGTATGAAGTGACTGCGGTGGTAAATCTGTTCCCGACTCCGGTGATTTTGAGCGCAGAGAATGAACTATTCACCAATACATTGACATGGCAGGCACCGCGATTGGATAATGCAACATTGACATGGAGCAACCAAGAGGTGCTCAATGGTATGGGAGGCACAGGTAATAGCCCCAAATTGTGGCTAAAGCATGAGTTTGAGGCTTCGGATTTGGCTACCTATGCTGGTGCAGAAATATCAGCCATCAATGTGTATTGTTATGAGAAGGAGGGAACTACCGGTAGTATTAATTCAGGATATCTTTATGTCATCGAAGATGATGTGATCGTATATTCAGAAGAGTTGACTTCTGATGAACTGAGTGGCGTAACATTTAATGCATGGAATAAGTTTGCGCTCGATACACCATATAAGATAGAGGCCGGCAAGAAAGTGGCTTTCGGAGTGTATGTGACGCACCCGAAAGGTTTGCATCCGCTTGCCTACGACACTTGCCCGATAGGAGTTGAAGGGAAAGGAAATATGTACTCAACAAGTTCTCCTAAATCGACATTTGCCAATACGACCCCGACATGGAAGTCATCGTTAGAAGCCGGTATAACCGGAAACTGGATGCTGACGGCCGATGTGACCGGCGCAAGCACCAAGACGCTATCGGGTTATGATGTGTATCGCAACGGCGAAAAGGTGGCAACCGGCGTCGCAGCCACCAGCTATGAGGACGAAGTGGATGCTCCCGGGTTTTATACCTATGGCGTAGTAGCCGTGGGCTCTGATGGTGTCACTTCCGATGCCTCAGAAGTGGTAGTGGAAGTAGCACTTCCGGACAGCTATCGCGCACCATTTATCGAAGAAGCATCATTTGATGATGTGGCTCGTAAGTTTGCCGTAAACTGGAGCATGGATGCCGAGTTGAAGCACTATGGCAATTGGGTATATACGACCGGATTTACGGAAGAGATGACCTTGATGATGGGTACGAAGTTTACCGCAGCCGAGCTTGCCAATTATAAGGGCTATACAATCAACCGCATTGTAGGTGCATTGTATGAGTCGGTAGGCGACTTGAAAGTAGGTGTGTATAACAGCAAAGGCGTGGCACTTGGCGAAGCAACCGTGAAGGAAGGTGAATATGAGCCGGCCACATCGTTCTATGCAACATTATCGACCCCGGTGGCAATCACAGGCGAAGAAGACTTGTATATAGCATATACGTTGACCCTGCCTGCAAATGCATCTCCGGTAATCCTTGATGGAGGTCCACTCGTAGAAAATGGCGCATTGGTGAGCTTGACAAACGGAGCAAACTGGTTGAAGCTCGGAACGCTTATTTCTGAAGCCAATGACTATAACATCGTGATCAGCGCGCTTGCATCGGCACAGAACGCAACTCCATCGAGCAGAAGCGAGGTGATGGTGGGTCACGGCTTGAAGAACGTATCGACTGTGGCGCCGGCAGAAATTGAGCCTGCAAGTGTGATAGCACCAAAGGCAGCGGTGACCAACAATCCTAAGGTGGCTAAGTTTAATATCTACTGCAACAATGAGAAGATCGCTGAAACTACCGAATATGACTATGAAGAGGTGTTGAAGCGCTTCGGCCCGTATGTGTATGAGATCTCGGCCGTGTATGACAATGGTTGGGAGTCGGCACGTTCGGAACAGTTGTCGTTCGTGAACTCTATCGAGCAGAAGAATCCGGCACCATTTGATTTGAAGGGCGAAGTGAGCGGCGAAAACTTGAACCTCTCATGGAGCGATGCGTCAGCCGCAACAGTGCTTACTTACGAAACAGGTACTGCCGACAATGCAATGAAGCTTTCGGGCACAGGCGACGGCTTCTATGCAGTTATCAAATATTCGGTAGAAGACCTTGCTGACAAGGTGGGAATGAAGGTGTCGCACATCAAGGTGAAATTGGCGAGCGATGACATCTATACATTCTCAGTGTTAGTGATGTATGGCGACAATGTGGTGTATGAGCAACCTGTCAATCCGTCGGATTTGGTAGTGGGCTACAACACAATTCGCTTGGATAACCCGGTGGAAATACCTGCAAATTGGGAAGTTGGCGTAGGCTACTTTGTTGATGGTGCAACCGGTGTGGGACTGTTGGTAATGGATGAAGGTCCGGCAGTAGAAGGCTATGGCGATTATTACTCAACATCAGGCGCAAGCTGGTATTCGATGAAGAAAAAGCAAAAGCAAGACTACAACTGGCGCATCTCGGCAGTGCTTGAAGCCGCTGATCAAAACGTGATGAAGCCAATGGCAGTAGACGAATTGACCGGAAGCTACAATGTGTATTGCAATGGCGAATTGATCGCAGAAGGTGTGACCGCAGAGCAATATACCGTGCTTAATGCAAAGGAAGGCGACTACTATGTGACAGCAGTGACCGACGGCGTAGAATCGGCTGAATCAAACACTGTGGTTTACACATACGAGTCGGGCATCGACGATGTAGTGGCCGGAGCAGTAGTAAGCTACAATGCAGCGACTCAGACAATCGAAATGAGCGCTGAGGGTGACTGCAATGTATATGCAGCAAGCGGCGTGGAAGTGAAGAGCGCAAGCGGCGTGTCGTCGGTATCGCTCGAAGACTTGGCAAGCGGCGTGTATGTAGCGACCGTTAATGTGGCAGGCGAAGTGACAACGCTCAAGATAGCGAAGTAAGCATCGCTCAGCATAAATAAAAAGCGACGGCAGAATCGGAAATCGGTTCTGCCGTCGTGGTTTTTATAGGGGAATGTGATGGCTATTGAGGCGTGAGTTAGAAGGAGTAGAGGGTAATGGGCTGACGATGGTCGCAGCTGCGGGTGGGAGAGTGGTAGATGGGGGAGAGGATGACGCCGGGGTTGCGTGAGGAGAACTTTTCCAAGTCGCGGTCGCCGATGATGATGAGTCCGGAGTCGGGGCGTTCGGCTTCAAATAGTTTGACACGGTCGCCGAGGTAGAAATTGATGGTGTAGAATCGCAAGAAAGGGTCGTCGATGTAGGAGTAGACAGGTCCTTGCGGAGCTACAGATGCAATGTGCCGGGCGATGGGTAGGTCGCTTTTGGCATTGAGAACAGCCGGCTGATATATGGCAAACATGGTCCAATAGAGCGCAAGTGTGGTGAAGATAGTGGCGAGGAAAGTGTGGAGCGGACGATCGACAGCGCGGAATCGGAAGAAGCCGATAGCGGCAAATATGGCGAATATGAGCCATATCCATCGGTAGCCGAGCGGACGGGTGGCGAGAGAGGTGAGGAATGCCTGATTTTCGGCAGCGTGTCGACCATGGAAAATGTCGGTAGGAATCAAACCGAGTTTAATAGTGAGGAATAATGCTGCCACAGCGAGCGATAGGATGGCAATGACGGTGCCGTAGACCGAGAGGATGCGAGGTGCGCGACGAGAGAGGTAGACCGCCAGTTCGGCGATGAAATAGGCCAGGAATGGGTAGATGGGGAGGAGGTAGACGCTTCGCTTGCTATCGGGGATGCAGTAGAAGATGAATATCACGATGATGGCCACGAGGGGGAGGAGCCGGTGAGGCTCCATGGCGCGAATGCGTTGCCAAAGAGAGACGAAAGAAGATTTGACGCCATTGAGGCGGACGATAAACAGCGAGAAGATGAGCAGGAGAGTGTAGGGGGCAAGTCCGGCAATGATGGTGATGAAGTTGTAATATACAGGCTTGACGTGAGAGCCGTAGCTCATAGTGCCGGTGAAGCGACCGAAATTTTCTTCGATAACGAGGTCGAGAAATTCGGGGCTTTGGAAATAGGCGGCGATGTACCATAGCGCCGGTATGATGAGCGACGACAAGCCAATGGCTGAAAGACGGAGGAACGTGGGGCGGAAACGCCGGCCGCGAATGAGGAGAAATACGCCCATGACGAGGCAGGGTAGCAACATCCCGATAGGCCCTTTGGTGAGAACGGCACAGCTCATAAAGAGGATGGCGAGAAGTAGCCGCCAAATAGAAGAGCGACGCTCGAAATAGCGATAGAGAGTGTAGATGGCCATGACGATGAATGCTGTGAGCACCATATCGACACGGCATGCCATTGCAACGCGTTCGACTTCAAAGGAAGTCATTGTAATTAATGAGGCGAGAAGAGCAATGGTGGGGGTGGAGCGTAGGGCAAAGAATCGGCATCCTACAGCCACCATGGCTATCATTGACAGGGCTGACGGGAGGCGAGAGGTGTATTCGGTGACCGCGCCGGTGACAGATGATATGATAGCGATGAGCCAAGCGAGGAATGGTGGTTTGTAAGGAATGTCGCCACCGCAACTGACGGGAAGTATCCACTCGTTTTGGTCTAACATGGAGAATGCCACGATAGCTTCGCGCGGCTCGCCTTTAGTGTTGAACAAAGTCTCGCCGAGGAAAGGGAGAAACGTGATAGCAGAGAGAATTAAGATGGTCCAAAGGACTGTATTGGCATTTTTGTTGAGGGTCATAATTATCCGATTTTGCCACAAAAGTAGTAAAAAAAGCGAAAAATCGGACAATGACAATAGAAAAAGTGAATTATTTGCGAGTGACGAGGGTGGTTTTGTAGCGGTGGGGAGATGTGCCTTTGATGAGTTTGAACACGCGGATGAAGTAAGAAAGGCTGTTGAAGCCTGAGCTGTAGGCGACGTCGGAAATAGAAGTGTCGCCCATTTCGAGAAGATGGCAAGCGCGATTGATGCGGATAGTGTTGAGGTAGGAGATGAAAGTTATGCCGGTGTGACGCTTGAAGAAAGAGCAGAATGAGGCGCGGTTCATGCCCACGTGCCGCGAGATGGTATCGATGGATATAGGGCGGGCGTAGTTGCAAGATACGAACGCTTTTACTTGGGCGATACGATGGTTGTCGCAATCGTCGGAAATAGGTCGACCGACGATGAGATTGTTGGAAGAATCGGCAATGATGATGATGAGACTGATTAGTGAAGTGAGTCGTTGTGGAATGGATTCGTCGACCATGCGACTAAGTATGGCAATGATGCGGAGGCTTGTGGCGGAGTCAAAACTAATAGCCGATGAAAGGCTGCGTAAACGGTCAATATGGGGTGTGAGCGAGGGGAATGAAGCACATGAGTCGAGAAACGAATCGAGGAATGAAATGGAAATGTTGGAAATGTGGCCGAGAGAGTCGGTCGCTTCGGAGTCGAAAGTCCAGCAGTGGGGAATGTGGGGCGGAATCAAGATGACTTCGCCTTCAGAAAAGGGCTCTTGCGAGTCGCCGATGATGCGTGTGCCGCGTCCGGTGATGATGTAGGATAATTCCCATGAGGGAGCGCTATGAAGCCCGATTTGCTCATGGGGGAAGAGGTTGACGTAGTCGAATGTGAATTGTTGCTGAGGCATAATAATGTTTTTGCAAAAAATAATGCAATTATTCGAGTAGATGCAAATATAGTGCAATTTTTAGAAACAATAGTGTAAAATGAGGTGATAAATAATTGCTACCTTTGCGGAATCGAAATAAATCATGCAAGTAACCTAAAAAAATGGCAACAGGGACTTATATGGCGTCGAAGCCGCGCTATGAAATACTTGATGGGCTTCGTGGAGTGGCAGCAATGATAGTTGTAGCCTTCCATTTGTTTGAAACGTATTCGGGCGGTGTGAAAGAGCAGATACTCAATCATGGGTATTTGGCAGTGGATTTCTTCTTTGTGCTATCGGGCTTCGTAATAGGGTATGCTTACGACGACCGCTGGGGAAAGATGACCACTTGGTTTTTTTTCAAACGGCGACTGATACGTTTGCACCCGATGTTGATAATGGGTACGGTGATAGGCGGATTGCTGTATTATTTCGGAGATGCTCCAATGTTTAAGTTGGTGATGGAGACGCCATGGTGGCAGATGCTATTGGTAGGGGTGATGGGCTGCTTGATGCTTCCTACACCGCCGTCGATGGATATTCGCGGATGGTCGGAAATCAATTCGCTCAATGGGGCGAGCTGGTCGCTGATGTGGGAGTATGTGGCAAATATATTGTATGCGCTTGTAATACATCGCTTGCCGAAAATAGCGCTGATAGTGTTTGTGGTGCTGTCGGCAATGTTGACAATCGACTTGTCGTTTGATATAGATGTGTTCGGGCTTCTCGAACAGCGCTCATACGCAGCCGGAACGGTGATAGGCGGATTCGGATTGTCGTCGGATCAGATATATATAGGTGTGACACGATTGTTGTATCCGTTTTTTGCCGGACTGTTGCTGTTTAGAATTGGCAAGCTCGTGACTGTAAAAGGTGGCTTCTGGTGGTGCTCGGCAATCATCACAGTGATTTTGGTGATGCCCTATTTAGGAGCGGCATGGGCCGACAGCGCTTGGCAAGCAGTGTCGATATTGTTGCTCTTCCCGCTTATAGTGGCGATGGGAGCCGGAAGTGAGATTACCGATAAGCACACGGCAAAAGTGTGCAGATTTTTGGGTAATATATCATATCCGCTGTATATAACGCATTATCCGCTGATATACGTGCATATGCAGTGGGCAGCCAATCATCAGTCGGCACCGTTGAGCACGCATATATGCGTAGCCGTGAGCATATTTATCATGGCGATAGCAATAGCCTATGCAACGATGAAGCTATATGACGAGCCGGTGAGAGAATGGTTGAAGCAGCGATTCCTGATAGGCAAGAAATAATGGAATAGAATATGCGCAATCGGATGAGGGGTTGCGCATGTTTTTTTGTATAAAGGTTTGATTATTATCAGAAAATGTCTATATTTGCAGATGTGAATTAGAATACAGAACGTGCTATGGCGCGCGAGAAAAGTGTGTAAAGTATAATAGGATAAGAAGTGATATCAATCAATCACATAGGAATGTATGTATCGAATCTCGAAGAAGCGAAGGTCTTTTTTGAGAAATATTTTGCTGCTAAATCAAATGAATTATATAGCAATGAATCGACGGGATTTCAGAGTTATTTTCTCTGCTTTGGCAACGATGTGACGCTTGAGATAATGACGCGTCGCGAAGTGAATGAAGGGAGTAAGAATGCTCAGGAATTGGGGTATAACCATCTGTCGCTATCGGTGGGGTCGCGCTCGGAGGTGGATAAACTGACCGCACTCTTGGATAAAGATGGGTATGAAGTTTATAAAGCTCCGCGAGTGACCGGCGACGGATACTACGAAAGTGCCGTAATAGGTCCGTGTGGCTGTGTGCTTGAACTAACTATATAAAACATAAAACCATTTACCGGACATGAAGATTAAGAGAATAGCGTTAGCTACGATGTGTATAGCTGCAATGGTATCGGGCTATGCTGCTGAAAAATTGGGCGGAACACCGATGGGTTCTGAGGCTCACGACTATGCAACCAATCAGTCCTCAACGACTGTGAATACTTGCAAAGATGCCTTTGATGGTGATTTGGAAACATATTTTGCATCGGAGGCTCGCTCATATACCTGGGTCGGTCTCGACTTGGGCGAGAAGTATGTGATAACTCGCGTAGGATGGTCGCCACGCAATGATGGATTGGGCCCTAATCGAGTGAAATTGGCGATGTTTGAGGGCGCAAACAGTCCCGATTTTATGGATGCCGTACCCTTGTATCTCAACCCTGAAGCCGGGGTGATTGGTGAGATGCATTATGCCGATGTGAATTGTTCGCGCGGATTCCGATATGTGCGCTATGTCGGTCCGAATGATGCTCGATGCAACGTGGCTGAGGTGGAATTTTATGGTGAGAAAGGAGAGGGCGACGACAGTCGGCTATATCAAATAACCAATCTCCCTACGGTGGTAATCAATACGGTAGATGCCGTAGAGCCATACGACAAGGAGCACGACATCGTAAGTCAGATAATTATAATCTCAGAAAATGGGACGAAAGTGTTCGACAAGCCGGGCGAATCGCGCTTGCGCGGTAATGCGAGTATGCAATTCCCCAAAAAGCCCTATCGCATAAAGTTTGACAAGAAGCAAAATGTGCTTGATGCGCCCGCCAAGGCCAAGAAATGGACATTGATAAACAACTATGGCGACAAGACACTGATGCGCAACATGGTGGCATTTGAGATTGCCAAGCGATTGGGAATGACTTATGTGCCGTATATCCAGCCGGTGGATGTGGTGCTCAATGGCGAATATAAGGGATGCTATCAACTTTGCGACCAAGTGGAGGTGAACGAAAACAGAGTGAACGTGACCGAAATGGAAGAAACCGATATTTCGTCGCCGAATATTACAGGCGGATATTTGATAGAGGTGGATGCTTATGCCGATCAAGAACCTGAGGGGACATGGTTTACATCAAACAAAGGCACTCCTGTGACGATAAAATCACCCGAATTGGATGAGGTGAATGTGGTGCAACAGTATGGCTATATCAAAGGGTATTTTAATAAACTGGAAGAATTGGTATATAGCGACAATATGAGCGACCTTGAAAATGGCTATCGCAGCATATTGGATATGAAGAGCTTTTTGCAGCACTTTATCGTGGGAGAATTGTCGGGAAATACCGATACTTATTGGAGTACATATATGTATAAAGAGCGCAACGATCCGAAATTCTATGTAGGACCGGTGTGGGACTTCGATATTGCATTTGACAATGACAATCGCACATATCACGTGTATGATATAAATGAATTCCTGTATGCATCGAGTCGAAGCTCGCATGCAAGCGGAATGCGTGATTTTGTGAATCGCATTATAGAGTCGGATGCAGCGACAAAACCCGAATTGAAAGAGATGTGGAGTGCCGGTGTTGACTATCAAGGACTTGATGCGACGAGTCTGAATGAGTATGTAGATGGGACGGCAACACTTCTTGACCAATCGCAGACACTCAACTTCCTCAGATGGCCGATATTGAATGAATACGTGCATCAAAATCCACAAGTGGCAGGCTCGTATGCGGGCGAAATCGCAGTGTTGAAAAACTATATCACTCGCCGTGTGGCGCAGTTGAGCAACGATCTTATAGGATATGAAAAATCGGCGATAGAAGATGTGATGCAATCTACAGCCAAAGTCAAGGTGGTAGGTAAAACAATCGTTGTAGAAGGAGCTGAGGGCAATGTGTATAATATCGGAGGTTCGAAGGTGGCTGCAATCGACGAAAACTCAGCGAGTGGCGAATTGCAATCAGGCATCTATATCGTAGAAACGAAAGATGCAACCGGTGTTCGCTCGGTGAAAAAAATCGTAGTGAGATAAATCGGAATAAAATAGATGTAGTAATATCCCGAAAAGATTGGCGTAAGTTGGTCATTTCGGGATATTTTATTACATTTGTATCATTCAAACAAACCAAGCACCCTCATATCATGAAACTTAAAACAGTGATGCTTTTTTGCGCTTTGATTGGCGCGTCGGCGGCAAGTGTGTCGGCCGAAAAACTTACAGGAACGATAATCGGAACAACGACGTCGGTCGACTATGACAACGGGTCGATAGAGTCAACGACAGTGAATACTCGCGACAACGCTTTTGATGGCGATATGTCGACATATTTTGCATCGTATGAACGCTCATACACCTGGGTCGGTCTCGATTTGGGTGAGAAGTATGTGATAACTCGCGTAGGGTGGTCGCCTCGCAACGATGGATTGGGTCCCGGACGAGTGAAATTGGCTATGTTCGAGGGTGCTAACAGTCCTGATTTTATGGATGCCGTGCCCTTGTATCTCAATACGGAAGCCGGGGTTATTGGAGATATGCATTATGCCGATGTGAGCTGCTCGCGCGGATTCAGATATGTGCGCTATGTGGGACCTAATGATGCCCGATGCAACGTGGCAGAGGTGGAATTTTATGGCGAGAAAGGAGAGGGCGACGACTGCCGGTTGTATCAGATAACCAATCTGCCGACAGTGATAATCAACACAGTAGATGCCGTAGAACCATACGACAAGGAGAACGACATTGTAAGCCGGATAATCATAATCTCAGAAAATGGGACGAAAGTGCTCGACAAGACGGGCGAATCTCGATTGCGCGGTAATGCAAGCTTGCAATTTCCCAAGAAACCCTATCGCATAAAGTTTGACAAGAAGCAAAATGTGCTCGATGCGCCCGCTAAAGCCAAGAAATGGACATTGATAAACAACTATGGCGACAAGACGCTTATGCGCAATGCTGTTGCGTTTGAGATAAGCCGCCGAATGGGTATGGATTATACCCCTTACTGCCAACCGGTGGATGTGGTGCTCAATGGTGAATATAAAGGTTGCTATCAACTCTGCGACCAAGTGGAGGTGAATGAAAATCGAATTAATGTCGATGAGATGTCGCCTGAGGATGTGTCGGGCGAAAATCTTACCGGTGGCTATCATATCGAAATCGATGGGTATGCATATACTGAAGCCTCGTGGTTTGAATCGCAACGTAAATATATCCCCGTGACGATAAAATCGCCCGATGAGGATGAAATCGTGTCGAACCAGTCGAACTATATCAAGAATGCGTTTAACACGATGGAGGCACGTGTGTTTTCCACAAATTTTGCTGATGCTACAATCGGCTATCGTGCATATTTGGATCAACCAAGTTTCCTACGCTATTTCTTGACTGAGGAATTAGCCGGAAATCCTGATGAGTTTTGGAGTGTGCACATGTGTAAGAAGCGTGGCGATCAGAAGATATACACCGCTGCCGTATGGGATTTTGATATAGCATTTGATAATGATAGACGCAACCCGACGCTGTTTGATGCAACGGATTATCATTACAAACTCGTAGGGGGTGCAAATGGTATGAAGGATTTTGTAAATCGTATTATAGTGGAGGATCCGAATACCGCCGACGAGTTGTTGGAAATATGGAGCGAAGCGCGCAATAATCGTAGCTTGTCGGCCGAGTCGCTCAATGCTTATATAGATAAGATGGCGGCAGATATGGATGCATCGCAACGGCTCAACTTTATGCGATGGCCGATATTGGATCAATTAGTGCATGAAAATTATCAAGCGCTCGGGTCGTATGATGCTGAGGTGGCATGGTTGAAAAAATATATATCGTTCAGAGTGCCATTTATCGACAATCTTGTAGGCTATGACCCGGCGGCAATAGATGATGTGATTGTAGATAACGGAAAAATAATGGTTGACGGCACTTCGGTGGTAGTAACCGGTTTTGGCGACGAGGCTACATACGAAATTTATAATTTAGGCGGAGTGCGTGTGGCGACGGGCAGTTGTAGCGAGCCGAGCCGTATGCTTGTCCCGGGAATGTATGTGGTGAGCGTGTCGGATGGCGACCGGACAGCCGTAGAAAAAGTAGTAGTAAAATAAGTAATCAAATCAAATAGACACATGAAGAAATTATTTGCAATGGCAGTGGCGGCAATGACGGCTGCAACACTGAATGCCAACACGGCGGTGACTCCGGCAATTCCGGCAGATCCCAAAATGGAGGCAAAAATTCAAGAACTCTTATCGAAAATGACGTTGGAAGAAAAAATCGGTCAGATGTGTGAAATCACGATAGATGTAGTGACCGATGCGTCGAAACCTCAAATGGCTCTCGATAAAGCAAAATTGCAAGAGGCTATCGGTAAGTATAAAGTAGGCTCGATATTGAATGTGCCCAAGGGGGAAGCGCAAACACCTCAAGTATGGTATCAGACAATCTCGGAGATACAAGACGTGTCAATGCGCGAAATAGGCATCCCCGATATTTATGGCGTAGACCAAATACATGGCACTACTTACACCGCCGGAGGAACATTGTTCCCGCAAGAGGTGAATATGGCTGCTTCGTTCAATCGCGACTTGGTGCTTCGTGCCGGTCAGATCTCGGCTTATGAAACCAAGGCTGGCTCAATTCCTTGGACTTATGCTCCGGTGATGGATCTCGGTCGCGACCCTCGTTGGTCACGTCAATGGGAGAGTTTCGGCGAAGATGCTTATCTTAATGCCGAAATGGCAAAACAACTTGTATGGGGATATCAAGGTAATAATCCTAACAAAATTGGAGCAAACAATGTGGCATCGTGTTTGAAGCACTACATGGCATATGGTGTGCCTTTGACCGGTAAAGATCGTACACCTTCGATGGTGACCGAAAGAGAAATGCGCGAGAAGTATTTCAAGCCCTTCATGGAATGTGTGAAAGCAGGTGCATTGTCTGTTATGGTAAATTCGGCTGTCAATGATGGAGTGCCGTTTCATATCAATCATAAGTATTTGACAGTGTGGTTGAAGGAAGAGTTGAATTGGGATGGTATGATCGTAACCGACTGGGCTGATATCCACAATGTGTGGAATCGCGACAAGGTGGCTCGCGACTATAAACATGCTATAGAGTTGGCTATCAATGCCGGTATCGATATGTCGATGACTCCGTATGACACCGAGTTTTGCAACTTGTTGAAAGAACTCGTAGAGGAGGGTAAGGTGAAGATGAGCCGTATCGACGACGCTGTGGCTCGTATCCTCCGCTTGAAGATGCGCCTCGGCTTGTTTGAAACTCCGACATGGAATCCGAAAGATTATCCTATGTTTGGAAGTAAAGAGCATGCAGCAGTGGCATTGCAATTGGCCGAGGAATCGGAAGTGTTGCTTAAAAATGAAGGAAATATCCTCCCATTGAAGGAAGGAACACGTATCCTTGTGACCGGTCCGAATGCAAATACCATGCGCGGTCTCAATGGCGGATGGTCATACTCATGGCAAGGTCATGTGGCCGATCGCTTTGCACAGCAACACAACACCATATATGAAGCATTGGTCAACAAGTTTGGCGCTGAGAATGTGAAGCTTGAAAATGGAGTGACCTACAACGAAAAAGGACAATGGCATGAAGAAAACGCTCCCGAAATAGCTAAAGCAGTGGCTGCCGCAGCAGATGTAGACGTAATCGTGGCTTGCGTGGGCGAAAATTCATATTGCGAAACGCCCGGTAATCTTGAGGATCTGACATTGTCGCCCAACCAGCTTGCTCTCGTGACCGAGTTGGCAGCGACCGGCAAACCAATTGTATTGGTGCTCAACGAAGGTCGTCCGCGTATCATCAATACTATCGAGCCATTGGCAAAAGCCATAATAGACGTGATGCTACCGGGTAACTATGGAGGCGATGCTTTGGCAAATCTTCTTGCTGGCGACGCCAATTTCAGCGCAAAATTGCCGTTGACCTATCCGAAGAAGATAAATTCGCTCAACACCTACGACTTCAAACCGAGTGAAAAGGTGGCTACAATGGCCGGAAACTACAACTACGATGCCAAAATCGATTCGCAATGGAATTTCGGTTTCGGACTGAGCTATACCACTTACGAGTATTCCAACATGACAATCAACAAGACTGAATTTACGGCAGATGACGTGCTCGAAATCAGTATAGATGTCAAGAATATCGGAAGTGTTGCCGGAAAAGAGCCGGTACTCCTTTATAGTAGCGACATGGTGGCAACGATAACCCCCGACAACAAGCGCCTTCGTGCATTCGATAAGGTAGAACTTGCTCCCGGTGAAACCAAAACCGTGACGCTCTCAGTTCCGGCATCGGAATTGGCATTTGTAGGCATCGATGGCAAGTGGATACTCGAAGAGGGGGAATTTGCCTTTGTGTGTGGAGGACAATCGGTGAAGCTCAACTGCACGATGACCAAAATTTGGGACACTCCGAACAAATAATGATACTGAATATGGGGAAAGGCGAGGTGCGCATATCCCCATATTGTCTACTAATGGAATGAGCTAATTGATTGATTGTCAAATTATATATGAATTAAAAGTTTACCTATAGAGTTATATGTACTTTTGTATGTGAACTTTTATATAGAAATTTGCAATACAAAATTCAAATCAAACAATTCTAACATGAACACCCAGTCACCTAACAAAAAATCATTGCTAAAGTCGCTGATATTAGTGGCGGTATCTTTTATTATTACCTCTTGTGGCGGTGAGCAACAAGCATCGACTGATGCATCGGTCGACTTTCTTAAGGTGCAGGGTCATGACCTTGTAAACAGTAAGGGTGAGAAATTTTATATCAAGGGAACCAACCTTGGCAATTGGGTGAATCCCGAAGGATATATGTTTGCGTTCCGCCGAACAAATTCAGGTCGCATGATCAATGAAGCTATCAGTGAACTTGTCGGACCTGCTGAAGCTGCAAAATTCTGGAAAGCGTACAAAGATAACTATATCACCGAGAGCGATATTGAATTTATCGCAAAGACAGGTGCAAATACGATACGTTTGCCATTCCACTACAAGCTATTTACCAATGAGGATTATATGGGTTTGAATGATGAAAACGAAGGTTTTTGCATTGTGGATTCATTGGTCGATTGGAGCCGTAAGCACAATCTGCGTGTGATACTCGATATGCACGATTGTCCCGGAGGTCAAACCGGCGACAACATCGATGACTCATATGGTTATCCGTGGCTTATGACCGACACTACGTCGCAAGCACAATTCATAGCTATATGGGAGAAAATTGCAGCTCGCTACAAAGATGAGCCGGTAATCCTCGGATATGAGTTGATGAATGAGCCTATCGCAACCTATTGGGAGGGCGCTGAGAAAGATTCGCTCAACGCGCAACTCGAACCTCTCTACAAGAAGACTACCGCAGCCATCCGCAAGATAGATCAAAACCACATCATATTGCTCGGCGCTCCGCAATGGAATAGCAACTTTGAGCCGTTTACCGATTGGAAGTTCGACGACAATATTATGTACACTTGCCATCGCTATGGCGGACCGGCAACAAAAGAAGCCATCCAAAGCTACATTGATTTCCGTGATAAGACCGGATTGCCAATGTATATGGGCGAAATAGGACATAACACAGATGAATGGATGTCGCAATTCGTAGATGTGATGCGCGAAAACAATATCAGCTACACATTCTGGCCATACAAGAAGATTGAGGGTAGCTCAATGACAGGTGTGAAAACTCCCGAATATTGGGACAAGGTGGTGCAGTTTGCTGAAGCTCCGCGCGGAACTTATGCCGAAATTCGTGAGGCAAAAAAAGATTTGAATATTGACTCAATTAAGATTGCTCTTTATCAATATGTTGAAAATGCTAAAGCTGAAAATATGTTGAAGCACGACAGCTATATAAAAGCTATACAACTCGACAAGTAATAACCATAGAAGAACCAACTGAAAAAAGATGACAATGAAAAAAACAATATCAATATTGGCAGGCGTACTGCTATTTGGTGCAAGCAACGTTGTGGCAGACGAATTGCCTGTATATCTTGACGATACAAAGGATATAGAAGCCCGAGTGGAAGATGCGCTAAGCCGCATGACTTTGGAAGAAAAAGTTGCATTTATACATGCTCAGAGTAAATTCAGCTCTCCCGGAGTGAAGCGTCTTGGAATTCCTGAAAATTGGATGACCGATGGCCCTCACGGAGTGCGAGCCGAAGTGCTTTGGGATGAATGGAACTGGGCTGATTGGACCAACGACTCATGTACTGCGTTCCCTGCATTGACTTGCTTAGCCGCAACTTGGAATCCGGATATGTCGTATATCTACGGACAGTCAATTGGTGCTGAAGCTCGTTATCGTAACAAAAACGTGCTTTTGGGACCCGGTGTGAATATCTATCGTACTCCATTGAATGGTCGAAATTTCGAGTATATGGGAGAGGATCCCTATTTGTCATCAATCATGGTAGTACCTTATATCAAGGGAGTCCAAGAGAATGGAGTAGCTGCTTGTGTAAAGCACTATGCGCTTAATAATCAAGAGTATGACCGCGACCACATTAATGTGGAGGTTGACGATCGTGCGCTTTATGAGATATATCTTCCGGCTTTCAAGGCTGCCGTAGTGGAGGGTAAGACTTGGACTATCATGCCGGGTTACAATAAGTTCCGTGGCGACCATGCTTGCGAAAACACTACGCTATTGCTCGACATCCTCAAAGGAGAGTGGCAATTTGATGGCGTGGCTATCTCTGACTGGGGAGCCGTTCACAACACTGAAAAGGTAGTGGCAAATGGTCTTGATATGGAATTTGGCAGTTGGACCAATGGTCTTGACTGGGGCGAAAGCAATGCCTACAACAACTACTATATGGCAAATCCTTATCTTAAGGGTTTGAAAGAGGGCAAATTCAGCATGTCAGACCTTGACGACAAGGTTCGTCGCGTGTTGCGCCTATCGTTCCGCACTACGATGAATCGTAATCGTCCTTGGGGTTCGTTTGCTACTCCGGAGCATGCCGCGGCAGCTCGCCATATAGCAGAAGAGGGTATCGTGCTACTCAAAAATGAGCCTATCACAAAGAAATCGAAAGTAGATGCTCTTCCCGTGGAGTTGGAAAAAGTGAAGAAAGTACTCGTAGTAGGAGAGAATGCTATCCACTCGATGACTCTCGGCGGCGGCTCGTCGCAGTTGAAGACCTATCGCGAAGTGTCACCTCTTCAAGGTATCAAGAACTTCGTGGGCGACAAGGCTGAGGTGCAATTCGTACAAGGCTATGAATCTCCGGCAGTGAAGGCTCAAGACCAAAAGAATGCCAAAGAACCCGAAAAGAAAGAACTCAATTATGAAGCTCTCCGAGCTGAAGCCGTAGCAGCGGCAAAAACAGCCGATGTAGTGATATTCGTAGGCGGATTGAATAAAAATCAACATCAAGATTGCGAAGGAGTAGATCGTTTCGACTACGGCTTGCCTTACAATCAAGATCAACTCATCAAGGAACTTGTTGCGGCTAATCCCTATACAGTGGTAGTATTGCTTACCGGTAACTCGGTGGCAATGCCTTGGGTGGCAGAAGTGCCTGCCATCGTAGAGGGATGGTATAGCGGAACCGAAGCCGGAAATGCTCTTGCAAACGTATTGTTTGGTGCTGTGAATCCGTCGGGAAAACTTCCGTTTACAATGGCTAAGTCTCTTACCGACTATGCTGCTCACGCAACCGGTGACAAGGAAATGTATCCCGGCGTAAATGGTACGGTTGAATATAAAGAAGGTCTTGATGTGGGTTATCGCTATGCCGATAAGCTTGCTCGCGACAAGAAAGTGAAACCTGTGTTTGCGTTCGGTCACGGTTTGAGCTACACCACATTCAAATATGGTAAAGCTACAGTAGACAGCAATAAAATAGCAACCGATGGCAATATTACGGTGACAATTCCCGTTACAAATGTAGGGGAACGTGCCGGAGCCGAAGTTGTCCAGGTCTACGTGAGCGATCTTAAGTCTACGCTTGAGCGTCCTATCAAGGAACTTAAGGGCTTTGACAAGGTGACACTTGCTCCGGGCGAGACTCAAAACGTGTCGATCACTCTCGATAGCTCATCGTTCAGCTATTACGACCCGGCTCAGAAGGCATGGGTGGTTGAACCGGGCAAGTTTGACATCCTCGTGGGTGCTGCTTCCGACGATATTAAGTCGCGAGTGCAAATCGAGGTGGAGTAATCGATGCTCTAAGAAAGAACTTAATGCAGAAGTAGTATACAGTTAATTAGTTGTTATAGTGTTATTTGATACTTATAATACAATGGGTTTAAATTAGTTTATCGCCTTATCTAAGATTTAATACTTAACCATAATTGCACTGCTAATGGGCGCGGTATATTCGTTGAGAATACACCGCGTTCGACTTTTATAGCAGAAATTTCATCGAAAGGTTTGGATTTGCAATTTTTTAGAATTTTAGACTTGGCGTAGGTTGAAAAATTTTATTAACTTTGCAAATAGTAGCCGGAAATAGTAACATTTTCGGCGCAGTGTAGTTTTTTATTAACCGGAAGAACGTAATTACCATCTGTATACCAATGAGAGAGCATAAGTTGCTAATATTGTTTATCGCATTTGTGACTTATTTCACGCCAAGCCTCACAGGTGCGGAGTATACTCCCGAAATCGACAGCTTGTTTATGAAGTTGGACTCGATGATAGCTGATAATAGCTCATACTTGAGTGCTAAGGAAACGCGCGTGGATGAAGTGAAAGCAAAATTGCGGCATGCCACCGACAAGCAGGATCGCTATTCGGTGTTGCGGCAAATCTATGATGAATATTATACGTTCGACAGCGATTCGGCTATTTACTATGCCCGAATGGCTCGCGACCTTGCTGTGGAATTAAATGTGGAAGAAGCTCGCGAGGAGTGGGGCATCAAGTTGGCGTATGTCTATTCGGCATGCGGATTGTTTCCCGAGGCGTCGCGTGAAGTTGAGGGCTTGTATGGCTCTCGATTGTCGGAGTCGCTTCGTCCGGAGTATTACAACACGATGGAATACCTCTATTCTCACTATGGAGTGTATACCGACGAGGATCAGAAGATGGCTGCCGAATATCGTCAGCAGGCAGCTCTATATAAGGATTCGCTCGGCATGGAAATCCAAGTGGGACATCCATACTATTTGTGGTATCAGGTGTCGGTCGACCCGCTGAATGCGCCGAAGGAGACACTCAATCGATTGGCAGAGGTGGTCGACCGCTCGAAGCTCAATAATCGCAATGATGCAATCAATGCTTACTGGACATCGCGGGCGTATAGCGACCGAGGTATGCAAAATGAGGCGTTGCGTTATATCATTTATTCGGCTATGGCTGATGTGCGCATAGTGAATCGCGATATCGCATCGCTACAAGAAATTGCTACATATTTGTATAATCAAGGCGATATAGTACGCGCCTACGAATATATGAATTATTGTATCGATCAAGCTCACTATTATCACAATCGTATCCGTATGGTGTCGATTTCTACATTCTCCGAGTCGGTACGTGCGGCATATCTCAATCAGCTGAAACAAAAGGATGCCCGTGTGCGCACGTCGCTCATCGTGGTGGTGGTATTGTTGGTGCTTGTGCTTGCGTTGGTGGGCTATATGATAAAGCAATATCGCAATCTGCGTCGCAGCCGTGAGGAGTTGGCAAAGGTGAATGCTGCGCTGCAGTCGCACATGGAAGAGCTCAACGCGGTGCATAAAGAGCTGTCGGATGCTCACGAACAGGAGAAGGCGCTCAATAATGAGTTGAAAAAGGCCAACAATGAGCTTCACGAGGCCGGAGCCATCAAGGAGGAATATATCGGATATGCGTTTACGCTGTCGACCGACTTTATCAATGATCTCGACGACCTTCGCAAGAAGTTGTTGCGCAAGGTGAAGACTCGCCAGCTCGGAGAGCTTGTGGATATGCTTGAGAGTGAGAGTCTTGTGCAAGGCGAGTTGCATCGCTTCTATCGCAGTTTCGATGAGACATTTATACATATCTTCCCCAACTTCCTTGAGGAATATAATGCCGATCAAGAACCTCAAGATAGGATAGAGCTGAAAGAGGGTGAATTGCTCAACACTCGATTGCGCATCTACGCTCTCCATCGCTTGGGCATCACTGAGAGCGCGAAGATAGCGAAGATGTTGCGTTGCTCGATACAGACGGTCTACAACAATCGTCCTCGCAAGAAGAAATAAAAAGGTTAGAGTTATATTGGTTAGGGTATTGGAGCGAAAAACGGCTTCAATACCCGTTTTTTTGCTCGAAAATTGCTATAAAAAAGTTTCAATATATTTACTTGAGAGAAGTGAATTTGCACTGATTATCAGGTGCTTGGCGTTTATAAATTTACTTGCAAGTCCAAGAGTGGTTTATGTCGGTGCGGATGTGCGTATCTTTGCGATGTAAAATCAAACAAACCCAACACAAAGACATTAACCTAAAAACAAATTTGAATATGAAGAAATCTTTACTCCTTGCATCAGTACTTCTTGTCGGCGCAATCACATCGCAAGCGGCAGAAGCTCGTATCTATCTTCATGGAGGTCCCGAAGTACTTCCCGAAAATTCGATGACAATCCCAGTAGGAGATAATGACGATCCAATCGTGAGTCATTTCTATATTTGGGACAATACATTTCAAGTAGTAAGTGAAACCGACTCGGAAGTGGGAATGTATAGCAATTGGGTAATCGGTAATGTAGGATGGTGGGGTGTAGGTTACAATGCACCGGTGAAATTTCCTGCAGGTGCTACAGAAGCTACCGCCGGAGTAGATTTCACACCTGTAACTTACGACTGGAGCTTGCACTTTAAGTTGAAGACTGATTTGACAGGGAATATTACAATCGGACTTATGCCCGATTTGAATACCGGAACAGCAGAGAAGTTGGAGTTGGTGGTAAACACATCAACAATCAAGACTGTAGATGGAACGGCACCCGTATTTGATGGCACAACTTGGAACGAAATTGAAGTTCCGATGTCGTATTTCTTTGATAAATTTACCTCAGAAGCCGCAGCTCTTGATGCATTCTGCGCAGTGCACCATGATTGCAATTGGTTGACATTTGTAGGTGGTAATGAACCCGGAAAGGCTATTGCAGTTCATGATATGTATCTACATGGCGAAGGGGTGATTGGAGGAACAGATACTCCAACTGAAACTCCCGACGGAGATTCGAATTCTGATATTTATCGTATTTATCTCCATGGAGGTCCCGAGCAGCTTCCTGGCAACTCGATGGCAATCCCTGTAGGAAATAATGACGATCCAATCGTGAGTCATTTCTATATTTGGGACAATACATTTCAAGT
>CAZWWS010000005.1:0-34434 GCA_964637445.1 uncultured Muribaculum sp. | reverse complement strand
CATTTGTAGGTGGTAATGAACCCGGAAAGGCTATTGCAGTTCATGATATGTATCTCCACAATGGCATGGAAGTTGGAGCTATTGACGATGTCGTAGTAGATCAATCATCAATTGAAATCTGTGGAAACGTAGTGAAAGCCGAAAAGGCTGAGATCTACAATCTCCAAGGTATAAAAGTAATGGAAGTGGATGGAGAGGCATCAATCGATGCGTTGGCTAAAGGCGTGTATGTAGTTCGTGCAGCCAATGGCGACGTAGTGAAAATCGCTCGCTAAATAAGCATCCTTCCCTAACCGAATAAGAAGTTTATACAGGGAAATAGAGGAGAGGGGAATGCGTAAATGCTCTCCCCTCTCATTTTTTTTACAAACCTAATACAAAATTATTGCAGTGAAAATTTTAAGAACATTATTAGTCACAGTAGTAGCATCTACTATTTCTATCTCTGCGGTGGCTCAAGGAAAGAGTCCCAAACGCGGAGTAGGCACAAACTCTATGTATGAAGCAGACTATGCCGCTCTTGCGCCTGCAACAACATGGTTTTATAATTGGGGATTGACTCCTCCCGGAGGCGAAGGAACTACGTTTACAAAGTATGATATTGAATTCTGCCCTATGACGTGGAACTCAAATTTCAGTTATACAACGATTGACAACGTGGTAGCCAACTATCCCGACAATATAAATTATATATTAGGATTTAATGAACCAAATTTTTCAAGTCAAGCCAACTTGTCTCCATCCGCTGCTGCCAATATTTGGAAAACACTTGGTCCGTATGTGCGCGAAAAGGGATTGAAAGTTGTAAGCCCGGCCGTTAATTATGGTACGATAGCCGCATACAACGACCCTGTAGTATGGCTTGATGAATTCTTCAGCTATTTGCCTAATGGTGTAGATGATGTGGACTATATCGCTTGTCACTTCTATATGCCTAATCTTGCCGGGTTGAAATCGGCAATCGAAAGATTGAAAAAATATGGTAAGCCTATTTGGTTGACTGAGTTTTGCTATGCTCTGGATGATGTAATATCAAATGATATGAATACTCAAATAGCCTATATGCTTGAGACATTTGAATATCTTGAAAAAGATCCTGATATTTATCGATATGCTTGGTTTATGGCAAGAACCGGCAACACCGGGTGGAGTTCTGGTATAAATCTGCTTAAAGCATATCCGAATCAAGGTCAATTGACCGATATAGGAAAAGTGTATGTGAATTTCCCTACATTTAATGAAGAATATTATCATCAAATCAACACATTGATTCCTGCGGTACAATATATTGACGCATTAGGAGTATCAATGTATGCAACATATGATATAGAAGGAGAATCGGATGTTGATTTGACCGATTTGGGCGATTTGTGGACTCAAGAATATGTGACTTATAATGTAGAAATTCCATCGGATGGGGTTTACACTATCGATTTGCGTATGGCAGCCGGTTCAAGTCGTAAATTAACTATAAAATGGGATGGAGAAGAGGTGGCAACCGATGTAAAAGTTGGCACCGGGGGTAATAGTGTGTTCGGTAACAACAAAATAGATGTGACCCTAAAGGCCGGTAAGCATAAATTGCAGTTGCTTCCATCGCTTAATGGCTCAATGCGTATTCATGAATTTAAGATCACGGCATCGGCCGGTATCGATGGTGTGGTGGCTGATGGAGCTGTGCCTTTTGAGGTGGTAGGAAGTTCGATCGTGTCGGAAGAACCGGTGCAGGTGTATAATCTGCAAGGTGCCGAAGTGGGATGCGATAATCTTGCATCGGGTATCTATGTGGTGGTTTACGCCGGAGGTTCTACCAAAATAGCAATACCATAGTTTGTGATAGATATTTGTAGAGAAGTGGCGAAGTCGGCTGAGGATGACTTCGCCACTTTTTTAGTGCTATATGAGTGGTAATTTTGTGGATTCGCGAATAATGGCTACATTTTATACTTGAATTTAACGCGCGGATGGTTCTATCAGATGGACTGTCCGCGCTTTTGCTTTTTGGCTCGCAGATGACGCAGAGTGGCAAATCATAGGGAAGTTGAAAGAGGAAAGATGGCTTACAGAATGATACGGAAGAATTTGAAGATGTGTAGGGGCGGATTGCGATATCCGCTTGATGGTGTCGAGGTGGATCCGAAAGATGTGGCCAACACAAAAAGCGCGGGGAAGTTATGCTCCGTCCCGCGCTTTGGAGTAAAATGAAAGTGGAGATTAATAGTTCTGAGCTTTGATTTGGAAGTAGGCTTTGGGGTGCTTGCACACGGGGCATAGTTCGGGTGCTTTCTTGCCTACAACGATGTGACCGCAGTTGGCACATTCCCAGATGCAATCGCCGTCGCGAGAAAATACGAGCTGTCCTTCCACGTTGGCAAGGAGTTTGCGATAGCGAGCTTCGTGCTCTTTTTCGATTTTGCCTACCATCTCAAAGAGGGCGGCGATTTTGGTGAACCCTTCTTCGCGAGCTTCTTTAGCCATGCGGTCGTACATATCGGTCCACTCGTAGTTTTCGCCTTGAGCCGCGTCAAGGAGGTTGGCAGCGGTTTCGGGTACATCACCGTCATGGAGAAGCTTAAACCAGATTTTGGCGTGCTCTTTTTCGTTGTTGGCGGTTTCTTCGAAAATGTTGGCTATCTGCACAAATCCTTCTTTGCGGGCCTTAGAAGCGTAGTAGGTATATTTGTTACGAGCCATAGACTCGCCTGCGAATGCATCTTGCAGGTTTTTCTCTGTTTTAGTACCTTTTAATTCATTCATGATTGCTAATGTTTTATAATAATGGATTAGTTTATACACAAAAGTAGCAACAAAAAACTGTACTCCCAACTTTTTGATGGTTAAATATCGCAAACAATAAGATATAATATAATCCGTTATAAAGAAATGGAAAATGATGATAGAAAATGGGAAATACTCGCGAGTGAGTATTTGTTTCGCCGTCCGTGGCTCACGGCGCGGAGAGACCATGTAAAGTTGCCTACGGGCGCAGAGATTCCGGAGTATTATATACTCGAATATCCCGATTGGGTGAATGTGATAGCGATAACGACCGACGGAGAGTTTGTGATGATACGCCAATATCGTCACGGCATCGGCGAGACTCGCTATGAACTTGTGGCGGGAGTGATCGATGCCGGTGAGGAGCCTATGGAGGCCGCCAAGCGAGAACTGTATGAGGAGACCGGATTTGGTGGCGGAGAGTGGACAAAGTTTATGACTTCGTGCCCGAATCCCGGGGCTATGACCAATACGAATCACACATTTCTTGCCGTAGGCGTGGAACGATTGTCGACACAGCATCTTGAGGCAACCGAGGATATTACGGTGCATCTGATGAGAAAAGAAGAGGTCGCCGCGTTGCTACGCGACGACCAGATACGTCAATCGTTGATGGCAGCTCCGCTATGGAAATATATGGCTACCCGTTAGTTGCCGAAGGTGAGAGTGGTGTAGTAGCGTAGTGAGCCGGCGTTGGTATACATCGGACGATATTCGATGGTGATGTAGCCGTTGTTGTAGCCAAACCATGTGGCTGCGTAACTATTTGTGGCGCGCGATAGATTCACCGGAGCACCATATTTAGCTACGAGGCTATTGTAGAGACTGTTGTAGCGACCGAGGTCGTAGTAGCCTGTTGAATAGATAAATTCGGAGCGTTGTAACCCGAGAGGACCATAATATAGAGCGGCGTCGGGCCAGAAAAATGCCATTTCGTTGATGTCGCGCAAATAGACCACGTCGTTGCCGTAGCTGTCGACAGTGTATCCGTGATTGTATAGATAGTCGAGTGAGATGCCTAAAGCTGTGCCGAATGTGATGCCAAGGATGCTGCTGAAAGTGGGGCATCCGTGGTAGGGACGCCATGAGCGAGGTGGCATGGGGCGACTCCATGGACGAGCTACGGGGCGATGTGGACGCGGAGCCGGCGCTACATGATAGCTATGGTTGGGACGCGGAGCCGGATGGTGTTGCTGTTGCGGATGGTTCGGGCGGCTACTTGGCCTATTGTCGGCTTGCGGACGATTATTGTCGCCATTTGGGCGATTGTTGTTGCCTTGATTTGGGCGTTGAGAGTTGCCGGGGCTTGGACGATTGTTGTTACTATTACCGGGGCGGCTGTTGTCGTTTGGACGGTTGCTTCCCGAAGAGGGGGTATTGCTTTGGCCTTGACGAGAGGTGACGGAACGATCTGATGAGCGTTGGCTACCGGTGCGACTTTGTCGCGACGACGATGGCGATTTGGTGGTGCGTTCGGTGTGATGCGACGGAGCGCTTCTGCGATTTTGAGCTTCAACAGGAGGGATTACGAGAATACCGCATATAAAAGCGATGGATATGATATGTAGAAATCTTTTCATTGTAGTAATAGTTTTTAAGCGGTTGATTACTATTGTTTACTGATTAGATGTGTTTCATCGCAAAAAGTTTAATTTATGTCGCAAAAAAATTCAAATTGGTAGAAAATACAATGAAAAAGCCGGAAACTGACGCTTCCGGCTCATATTGTGAATTATGTAGTGCGCTTAGAGTTGCGAGTCGGGATCGAGGTTGGTACTTTCGATGTCTTTGAAGTAGCGATAAGTGGAAACTTTCAGGTCGAGACAAGCGTCTTCGTCGGCTACGATGATGGCTTTTGGGTGCATTTGCAGAGCAGAGATGGTCCACATTTGCGATACTGAACCTTCTACGCCATGCTGCAACGCGCGCGCTTTGTTGTAGCCGTTGACGATAAGCAACACGCTGCGAGCATCCATGATGGTGCCTACGCCTACGGTGAGTGCTGTCTTGGGTACGAGATTTATATCGCCACCGAAGAAGCGCGAGTTGGCTATAATGGTGTCTTTCGTGAGGGTTTTCATGCGTGTGCGAGAGGTGAGCGATGAGCCCGGCTCGTTGAACGCGATGTGTCCGTCAGGTCCTACACCTCCGAGAAACAGATCGATGCCCCCATAAGAGCGAATCTTCTCTTCGTAGGCCGCACATTCGGCTATGGGGTCGGGTGCGTTGCCGTTGAGAATGTTGACATTTTCGGGAAGGATGTCGATGTGGGAGAAGAAATTGTTCCACATGAAAGAGTAGTAGCTTTCGCTATGTTCGCGCGGAAGACCGCAATATTCGTCCATGTTGAATGTCACAACATTACGAAAAGATACTTTCCCCGCTTTGACAAGGTTGATAAGCTCGCGATACATACCGAGTGGCGAGCTTCCGGTAGGGCATCCGAGTACGAACGGATGCTCGGCCGTTGGTGCCGCTTCATTGATGCGGGCAGCTACATAGTTTGCAGCCCAACGCGACACCTCATTGTAATTTTGTTCGATGATTAATCTCATAATGTAATAATTATTGAAGATGTGCAAAGTTAGTACATAATTTTGAGAGAGGAAATAGGAGAGAGGAGAAGTGGACGAATTTCCTACTTATTTCAATCCGCGATTGCTAAGAAGAGCGTCGACGGAAGGCTCTTGACCGCGGAATTTGACGTAGAGAGTCATTGGGTCGTCGCTGTCGCCGGCTTCGAGCACATATTTAAGGAATGCATCGGCAGTGGCTTTGTCGAAGATGCCTTTTTCTTTGAACAATTCAAAGCCATCGGCATCGAGCACTTCTGCCCATAGATAGGTGTAGTAGCCTGAAGCGTAAGCGTCGCTGCCGAAGATGTGCTTGAAGTAGGGACTGCGGTAGCGGAACTCTACCTCTTCGGGCATATTCAACTTAGCTTTTACTTGCATCTCGAATGCGTCGACATCGACATCTTTGCCATCGGTGACTTTACCCCATTCGATGTCCAAAAGAGCTGCACCGACAAGCTCAGTGGTTGCAAATCCTTGATTGTGAGTAGCGGCTGCCGCAAGTTTGGTAATAAGTTCGTCGGGCATCGGCTCGCCGGTTTTGTAGTGGTGAGCGTAGATTTTGAGCATTTCGGGTTCAAAAGCCCAATGTTCGTGGATTTGCGAGGGGAGCTCTACGAAGTCGCGGTCGACATTTGTGCCGGCTTGGCTCTTGTAGTGAGCGCGAGTGAGCATACCATGCAAGCCGTGACCGAACTCGTGGAACATAGTTTCTACTTCGTCGATGGTGAGGAGCGATGGGGTGTCGGCGGTGGGTTTGGTGAAGTTGCCCACGTTGTAGATGACAGGACGCACTTCGGTTCCGTCTTCCTTGACGTAAGCACCCTTAAATTCGCTCATCCATGCGCCTTGGCGCTTTGATGCACGAGGGAAGTAGTCGGTCATAAACACTGCTACGTGCTTGCCTTGAGCGTCGGTCACGTCATATACTTTCACTTCGGGGTGATATTTGGGCGCGTCAGGCATCTCGGTGAATGTTACACCATAGAGCTTGTTGGCCATATAGAACACGCCTTTGAGCACACTGTCGCATTGGAAATATTGGCGCACTTCGTCTTCGTTGAGGTCATACTTTTGTTGACGCACCTTTTCGGCATAATAATAGTAGTCCCATGGTGCAATCTTGAAGTTGCCTCCCTCTTTGTCGACGATAGCTTGCATCTCGGCTACTTCTTGATCGACGCGCGCGATAGCCGGCTCCCAAATCTGGAGGAGTAGATTTTCGGCCGCATCGACTGTTTTTGCCATAACGTTGTCGATCATATAGGCTGCAAAGGTGTCGAATCCGAGCAATTTGGCTTTTGCCGCACGAGCCTTGATGATTTGGTCGATGACGGGGCGATTGTCGTATTCGCCCGACGATGCAAGGTTGGTATAGCCCTCAAACATGAGGCGACGAAGGTCGCGACAGTCGGCATATTGAAGCACCGGCAGACGACTTGGCGCATGAAGCGTGAACACCCACTTTTCATTGAGGTTGCGAGCGGTGGCTTCTTCTGCCGCAACGGCTATGCTTGAAGCCGGCAGACCCGAAAGTTGAGCCTTGTCGTCGACCACGATTTGAAACTCGTTGGTGGCGTTGAGTAGGTTTTTGTTGAATTTGAGGTAAAGGTCGGTCAATTCAGTGTTGAGGCGCTTGAGTTGCTCCTTATCGGTCGCGTTGAGGAGCGCACCGCTACGCACCGACGATTTGTATTTGTCGTCGATCACGCGCTTTTGAGCAGTGTTGAAGCCGAGAGCATCTTTGTTGTCGTAGAGATACTTCACGCGGGCAAACAAGCCTTCGTTCATCGAAATCTCGTCGGAAAGTTGCGAAATAAGCGGATAGGCTTCTTCGGCAATGGCTACCATCTCAGGCGACGACATCGACTCGTCGAGCGCAGCAAAGACAATAAAAGCCTTTTCGAGCAATTCTCCCGAATGGTCGAGCGCGAGAATGGTGTTCTCAAACGTCGGAGTAGCGGGGTTGTTTACTATAGCCTCGATTTGTTGACGTTGTTCCTTGATGCCGGCTTTGATGGCAGGCATATAGTCGGAATATTGAATTTCTTCAAAAGGAGGAATCTCATAAGGAGTGTTGTAGGGAGCCACAAACGGATTGATGCGGTCGGGCTTGATGGGCGATGGTTGTTCTTGAGCCATAGCTGATGGAGTGGAGACTGCCGCGCTGATCAACGCACAGGCAGCTGTCATGGTTAATAATTTTGATTTCATAACTGTATTATGATAAATGTTTATTTTATGTAGAAGTATATTAGTTAGTCTGATTGCAAAGGCAAAAGTAATCATTTTTTGTGGAATTACTGCCATAGAAAGGTGGTCAATAGCGGATAGTGGTCGGAGGAGGGTAGGTTGCCGCGGGTAATATCGACCGGGGTGATGTTGCCATGATAGAGGACTTGGTCGATGCGGAATAAAAAATGATTGGCATGATAGGTGATTGTAGGACCGAATGCGACATCGGCATAGGCGTCGCGAAATCCTACGTCGGCAAACATTCGATAGCTGAACGAGCCGGCCACGTCGTTGAAGTCGCCACACACGATGATGTCCCCTTCGATATCGCCCATTTCGTTGAGCAAGCGGCGCGACTGGTCGGCGCGGATGATGCCGGCATACTTGAATTTGGAGAGTAGTTGTGTGCGCACACCTCGTAGCTCATTTTTGCTGATGTTCATGTCTGTCAGCTCTCGGAACAGCCGTCGGTCGTCGGCCTTAAGTTCGAGCGATTGCAGGTGCACTCCATAGATGGTCAGTTTGCGTCCGTCCACATCTACCACGTAGCGAGCCAATTCGGCGCTGTAATTTTTTTCGCGAGGGAACGACGTTTCTTCAAACGGATATTTCGAAAGGAATAGCAATCCGTCGCGTCCGCTGCTGCGATAAGGGTAACGAACCTTGAGCGAATCTTGCTGCGCCTTAGTGATGTTGTATTCCGGTTTGATTTTGCGATTTATCACTTCTTGAAGAAATACCATCGACGCATCTGTCGATAGGATATAGTCGAGAGTGCGATTACCATCATCGGGATATATGTCTTCTGTGTCGGCAAAGTTCATCACATTGTAGGTTAGGAGGGTAAACGATTTCGACTTCTCCTCGTCGGAGAGAGAGCCGTGAGGAAGATTGAGCGGAGAGAATGTGAGAATCGGCCCGGCTGTCGCAATCAATCCGATGGCTATGACGGGGAGCATACGTCGGCGTAGCCAAATGTCGAGTACGATTACTATCAAATCGAAAATCAGCCATAGCGGTAGTGCCAAGCACATTAGAGCCGATAGAGGCGACGACTTTGGATTGGCAATTCCTCCATATCCGCTCCAGATGGTGCCAACTACTGCTATGAAATTGAGTAACAGCAGCGACCACGTGATCGTGTTGCGAAACGGATGGCGGCGCTTCATCGTCTTCTCGATTTTTTAGGATTATAAAATGTAGTGTCGATAGGGCTTGAGGTGGTGTGGAACACCCACGGCTTGCGTAGATTTTCGTCCCAAACGAAAGTGGTCAGCAAGGGATAATGGTCGGAACAAGGCAGGTCGCCTCGACGGATGTCGACAGCCTCAAGTTCACCGCTATATAGCACCTGGTCTATGTGAAAATAGAATCGGTTGGCATTGTAGGTAATCATAGGTCCGAAAGCCGCATCGGCGTAGGCGTCGCGCAACCCGGCGCTGCATATTGTGCGATGGGCATAGCTGCCGGGAATGTCGTTGAAGTCGCCGCATAGGATGATATTGTTGTCGTTGAGCGCTTCGACCCAAAGAGATATTCGCTCGGCTTGCGATGCTCGCAGTCGAAAGGCATCGAAGAGCTTCTCGACGAGTTGTGAGCGAATGTGTGAGAGGGTTTTTGTCGGTTCAAGATTGGTCATTTGCAGAAACAATTCTTTATCGCTGACAGTCAGTCCGAGAGATTGCAGATGGACATTGAAGAGCGTCACTACATGCCCATCGATATTGGTGCGAAATGCAGTCATAGCCGCATTATCCTCTTCTGTGACTTTCAATGGGATGGGGAAGAATGGATATTTCGACAGAAGCGATTGCCCGTTGCGCCCGATGTGACGATAGGGGTAGCGTTCTATCAGAGAGTCGACTTGTTCTTTCGTGACGCAATAGAGAGGGAACGGACAGAGATATTCGCACTCTTGCAGGCAGAGAATGTCGGCATCGGTCGACAGCAGATAGGTGATAGTGCGGTTGGTGTTGTCGGGATATATTCCCTCGTTGTCAATAAAATTGAGCACATTGTAGGTGAGGAGGGTAAATTCGCGTTGCAGCTCGTCGTCGGTAAGCTCGCCGTGAGGAATATTGATGGGGGAGAATGTAATTATCCCACCGATAGAAAGGATGATGGCTCCCGTTGGGACAAGCGCCATCTTCTTATACAGCCAAATGTCAAAAATAATGACAACGATGTCGAGCAAAAGTATAATCGGAAATGCCATCACAGCGAGTGATGCTGAGGGCATAGTCTCAGGAGAAATCATACCTCCGTAGGCGCCCAACAATGTGAGTAAGGCGATGAAAAAGTTGATGGCTAAGCCTGTGGCAATGGCGATGTTGTGACGTGTAAGATATGGGCGAATGTTCATTTTATATTTTTGCTTACCTCGAATAGTCGGCGTTTCTCTTCGTTGGTCAATGAAGTGTAGCCCGACTTTTTGATTTTATCAAGAATTTCGTCGAGTGAGGCCTCATTGGTTGCTGCCGATGTGTTGGAATCGTCGTTTTTGGTAGAATAGGACGAATTTTTTGTCTGCCGATGGTTGGTTTTCGGCTCCGATAGTCGCCGTAGGATGTTGGTGATATTGTCGAGCATCGAGTTGAATGGTTTTGTGATGTCGACTCCGCGATTGAGCGATAGCCCATATATCGCACCTACGATGGCTCCGCCGATATGAGCTATATGTCCGCCGGCATTAGTGCCGCCAATGCTGAGCAAATCAATGCCTATAGTCACGATGGCTACCCATTTGAGCGAGATTTCGCCGAGAAAAAGCAGTCCCATTTTGTAGTCGGGATGCAAGATGGCTGTGCCGGTAACGATGGCAAGCACTGAGGCCGACGAGCCGATGAGCCACCCTTCGCCGGAGAATGCCGGAAGCAGATTGTAGGCAGCGAGAAATGTGAGAGCACCACCGATCCCTCCATATATATAGAGCGCTACCAATCGTCGCGATGTGCCGGTGAGCATAAATATTGTGCCAAACCAATACAGCCAAAGCATATTAAAAAGGATATGGAATATGTCGTATTGAGCAAACATATAAGTCAGCAGAGTCCAAGGCATCACGAACAATCGTGACGGATCGGACGGTAGCTCTACCCATCGCAACCACAATTGCTCATCGATGCCGGCCAACAAGCATACGATGGCACCGAGTCGAAGTGCGATAAATACACCGATGTTGATGAAAATCAATTTCATCAACATCGAACCGGTGCGATATTTATATTTTATAGTATCAATAATAGAAGCCATTGAAAAGTCCTTTACGTTTCCAATACCATATCATAAAGAAGCCGAATATCATGCCTCCAAGATGGGCAAAATGAGCCACACCATCCATTTGGCCTGACACTCCGAAGAGCAGTTCAAGAGCTCCATAACCGATAATCATCCATTTCGCTTTGATGGGGATGGGAATAAACATCAGATACATCGGACGATTGGGGAATATCATACCGAATGCCAATAATATGCCGAATACGGCTCCTGAAGCTCCGATGGTGACGAGCATATTGGCAAGGTAGGCAGAGTGTTGCGCCAATTGGTCGGCGTAACCCGGTGAGGTAAGTATCATCTCAATTTCTTCGCGAGGCATAAGATTGGCTTTGGCAAGACCGGAGAAAAGCATATCATCAAACGAGATGGCCCACACCAATTCTTGAACCAGTGCTGCACCGATACCACACGATATGTAGTAGAACAGATAGCGCTTGCTTCCTAAAATGCGTTCGAGAGTGATACCGAACATAAACACCGAGAACATATTGAAGAATAAATGTGCTATGCTGCTTGTGTCGTGCATAAACATATAAGTGATCAGCTGTGCGGGGTTGAAATCGCTTGCCGTGATATAGTGCAACCCGCCATATTTTATTAAGTCGATACCCAGTCGGTCGGGTATTATCAGCATCGCCAACCATACGATAAAATTGATAATAATCAAGTTTTTAGTGATCGGTGGCATGTTTCTAAAAATAGATCCTCCTTGATTGAACATTGTACTAACAGTTAATTGAGAGTGCAAAAATAGCGAAAAACTATTGTTTTTAAACTCAAATATGCCGATTTGAGACGTTTATGAGAATTTTTTCGCATTTTTTTTGATAATAATAGCTTGTTTTTCAATTTTTAGGACTATATTTGTAGCAGAGAACAAACCATAAATCTAAATTTATTTTTTTACTCATTATGAACAAGACAGATTTAATCAACGAAATCGCCGCAAAAGCCGGTCTTTCTAAGGTTGATGCAAAGAAGGCTCTTGATGCAACTCTTGAAAGCATCAGTGCAGCACTCGCTAACAACGACAAAGTAACCCTCATTGGCTTTGGTACTTTTTCTGTAACAGAAAAGAGCGCACGCACAGGTATCAATCCTCAAACTAAGCAAAAAATCGAAATTCCTGCTCGCAAGGCTGTGAAATTCAAACCAGGTGCAGAGCTTAATATAAAGTAAACATAGCATCACTCTATCGCATACGGGACGTCTGAATCAGATGTCCCGTTTTTATATGTAGGTATATAAAAAACGAAATCCAGAGACTCTCACGAGCATCCGGACCTCTAACCTATGATTCACTTATTTGTTGCTTTCGAGATTATATAGTGTTTTAATTTATAGCCTAAAAAAACCTCGCATAGGGACTTCGCTTAGTCCTATGGAGATTTAATTGTCCACGAAAAGAATCGGTGGAGTACTATTCGAAGAATAGAGACGCGGCATTTTGCCTGTCTGATTTGTTCATCAATGTATTTCCTTAAATCGGGTTGTCTTTTCGCTTGAATTAAATAACAATGCAAATATAGTAACTATATTTTTAATCTGTGCAATAGTTTGCGAAAGAAATTTGTTGATTTTTGCTTTTTTAACTAAAAGGGCGCATTATGGTTTCGTTTTGAAATATCTTCCGGTAATAATCTTGTTGGAAAGCGGCCATACACGACGTTGGTGAGGAAGTCGATGGGAGGTTGTGTCGCCATAGATTTTTCCTCGCGCAGTGACGGCCGATGTCGGGGCGTCGTTACCGAGAATGCTGAAACCGAGTCCGCGCCATGCGTAATCGTGAGCGCCGAGGAGCTCCAATAGCGTGGGGTATATGTCGATTTGCCCTACTACGTTGTCGTAGTGAAGCGTAGTGTCCGCGTTGAGCACAATCATGGGGATATATTGATTTTCAGCTTCTTTTATCGGGCGATGATGGTCGGATATGATGGCGATAATAGAATTATCGTATAGACCGGAAGATTTAAGATTGTTGATAAATCTGCCGAGATGAGTATCGAAATAGTGGGTTAGTGCCAGATAGTTGCGCTCTTCGCGTGGCAGAGACGTGGAGTCAGACACCCAAGAGCGATATGTGTCTTTTATTCCATAGTAGGGTGAGTGCATCGAAAGTGTGACAAGTTGAGCAATGAAAGGTTGTGGGGTGCGTTGTAGAACGGAGTCGGCGTATGCGAACAGCACTTTGTCATATCCATATTGCTCGGAGTCGGCATAGGTCGAAAGACTATCTAAATCAAGCATTCTTTCATAGCCGTAGCTGCGAAAAGCCTCGCCTTGATTCCAAAAATGAACTTTGTCGCATACGATTGAGAGCGCTGAATATTCAGCCTTCGCTTTGCAAAGCGAAAGGTAAGGCGTACCTCCATATCGGTTAGCCGTAGCTCCCGATGCCATGGGGAGCAATCCTGTATTGTACATAAAATGAGCATCGCTCGACATTCCGTCGACTGTTTGTGTTGCTATGTGACGAACTACTAATGTGCTGTCCTGTCGGCACAAACTACTGAGCGTGGGACAAACTTTTCTTCCTTCTATCGAGTAGTTGATAACCCACGATTCGAGCGACTCGACGACTATCAGTATGAGGTTGCGGTTTGAAACTTTGGTGCTGTTGTTTTGCTGAGGTTTTCCGAAAAATTGGTTAATTTCACGGATGTCGCTGTCGGTGAGGCTGTAGTCGGTCTGCCATTGCGAGAAAAAGTAGCAAAGCCATGCGATAAGCCCCGAATCGGTGAGTACGGCTTTGCGATTGTAGTCGTCGTAGGATGTCAATCGCGAAATAGATAGGTCGATCACTACCTCGCGATAGCGCTTGTCCATAGGAGTGTGCCATCGATAGCTCGGTATAGAGTAAATTGTTTGAGCGTAAAGAGATAGCAAGATTGCTCCAATGATAAGGCTAATCCGCCCGGCTATCGACATCCCTTGTTGCGCCATCCTACGGCGAAAGAAAAAGCAATATATACATGTGATTACCACCATAGGGAGCAGTATCAATAAATCGGATGGACGCATGACCTCTGCGATGCTTCCGGCAAGTAGTGCGGTTGCATTATCAACCATTGTCAATGAATACAATGGCATCAAGTCGAGATATGCTGCGTTGTACCACACGTTGGCAAGTTCCAAAATGGCTATAAGCCACAAAAATACCAATTGAATCCACTGACATCTTCGGGGTAATAGCAACATCGGGAGCATGAGAACTGCGGCATCGCCAAGGCGAAAAATGGCCTTTTGATATGGCTCGAAAAAAGTTGCTACCGAATCGACAGCATCTGCAAAAAAGGATATTTGCAGTGCTGTCACTACTACTGCTATCAGATAGTAATGTAGCATGCTACATGTCGCGATTTGCCGTAGTGTAGCCCTGATATTCATACTTATAGGAGGTCGAATTTGTTGCGACGTCGTAGGTAGTAATCAATGATGATGTTGGGATGAGGGGTGGTGTCATCAAGTAGCAAGTCGCGGTCGGGATGAGAGGTATAGTTGACGCGCATACGGCGGAAGTCGCGATGGGCGCGAAGTATTGCATTGGCATTGGCAAAGTCGAGCGTAAGCATAAATTTTGCCCAAGCGATAGTGTCGTACAATCGGCGGCGTAGTAGGGTGCGACTGCGGGTTGCGTCGGGTAGGTTTTTGTGAAGCAAGAGCAGATTGTTGCGGAAGTTGAGATATGTCTTCCGCGGATTGGAGGCCGGCAGGCTGCCTCCTCCAAGGTGCTTCACGGCACTTTGAGGTATGACTTTTATGTCATAATCGCGTAGCAAGATACGCCAACAAAGGTCTATCTCCTCCATGTGGGCAAAAAAATTGCGGTCAAGCCCACCTACTTCAAGATATAGCTCCGAGCGAACCATCAGGCAAGCTCCAGTAGCCCAAAATATCGAGCATGGAGTGTCGTATTGGTGGCTATCGGTTTCGATTGTGTCGAAAATTCTCCCTCTACAGAAGGGATAGCCGTTGTGGTCGATAAATCCACCGCAAGCTCCGGCATATTCAAACTGCTTCGGATTGTTGTAGGATAGAATTTTGGGTTGGCAAGCTCCCACACCGGGATTTGCTTCCATATATTCGTAGAGCGGCGTCAACCATCCCGAGGTCGTGGCCACGTCTGAGTTGAGAAGTATTGTATAACGATATCCGGTGGCTTTGATTGCGCGATTATAGCCTTCGGCAAAACCATAGTTTTGGTCGAATTGCAGCACTTGCACTTGGGGGAAATCACGATGAAGCAACTCCGCAGAGCTATCGGTCGAGCCATTGTCGGCTACGATTATATCGGCCAAGTCGGATGGTGTGGTAGCTACAACCGAAGGGAGAAATTCAGTTAGAAGTTTCTCTCCGTTCCAGTTAAGAATTATTACGGCTATCGGTTTTTTCATCATTGTTAGGATTTTCAGTCGGGAGTGTCACTTTATGTTTCCATCGCTTGTGAGTCCAAAGCCATATATGAGGATTGCGACGTATACTCGTTTCAAGGAGTTCGAAATAGCGGTTGGTAATGCTCTTATCCGGCATCTCGGCGGGATGCTCGGTAATGAGTCGGAGAGTGACGCGATAGTGCCCGCGCGAAAGTTTCTCCATATCCATATACACCACAGCCATGTCGAGCTTGCGGGCGAGTTGTTCGGTGCCGGTTATTACTGCTGTGGGGCGATTGAGAAATTTGAGTGCATATATCTCATCGTTGTGGCTTGGCTTTTGGTCGCTCATGAAGCCGGTGATTACCGGCAGACTGCTACGACGCAGTTTTATCAAGTCGCGTAGCACCGATCTTTTTGGAAGCGAGCGAGAGTTGAAGCGACTGCGGAGATGTAGGAAATATTCGTCGAACCATCGGTTTTTTAATGGTCGATACACCTGAGCAAAGATACATCCTTCTTCGGGGCGCAGCTTTGACCATAGGGTAATCGATGTGCCCCACTCCCAATTGCCACAGTGGGAGAAGTAAGCCACTAAGGAGCGCCCTTCCTCAAATAGTCGGTCGACCAATTCCATGTTCTTAAACTCCATGCGGCGGCGCATCTCGGAGTCGGATATGTGATGAAGCTTGATTGTTTCAAAAAAGTAGTCGGAAAAGTGGCGGTAAAATCGGCGAATGATTTTCTTGCGTTCATCTTCGCTTAATTCGGGAAATGAGCCTGAGATATTACTTTCTACCACCTTGCGACGATAGTGCGCCACATAATATATGATGACAAATAAAACGTCGGCAAAAACATATAGCACTTGCAGGGGAAGAAAAGCCAATGCGTTTAAGCCCCATTCAAGCGGTTTATATTTCCATGTAGAGCTATCCATTACAACAGTGCTCCTTTCATTACTTCGCCGTCATCGAGCAATTCGATCAATTTTACCGGCACTACGGTATTTGACAATTCGGGAGTCGAAGGAATCTCGACTTTGAGATAGTTGTCGGTAAATCCGCTCATCGGCTTGCCGCGACGAGGATGTTCGAGCAATACGGGGCGAGTAGTCCCGATAAATCTGTTGCTGAAGTCGCGTAGCTTTTGCTCTGAGAGGGCGAGCATGATGCGAGTGCGACGATGTTTCTCCTCTTGAGGCACGACGTGGTCGATGGTTAGGGCGCGTGTGCCGGGACGCTCGGAGTAGGTGAATACGTGCAGACGAGAGATGTCAAGCGACTCGCAAAAAGCTTTCGACTCCTCAAATCGCTCTGCAGTCTCACCGCGAGCACCAACGATTAAGTCTACGCCGATAAACGCATCGGGCAGTGTGGCACGGATTTTTTCTACTTTTGAGCGGAAGAGATGTGTGTCGTAGTGGCGACGCATCAGTTTCAGCACTTCATCGCTACCACACTGGAGTGGTATATGGAAGTGTGGCATAAACCTGCGAGAGCCGGCCACCCATTCTATTATTTCATCGGTTAAGAGGTTGGGCTCTATCGATGATATGCGATAGCGTTCGATGCCCTCGATGGTGTCGAGTTGCTTTATAAGGTCGAAGAAGGTGTCGTCGCGACCTTTCCCGAAATCGCCGATGTTTACGCCGGTTATCACGATTTCTTTGCCCCCCTCTTCTGCTACTTGGCGGGCTTGCGACACGATGCTCTCGATGGAGCCGGAGCGACTGCGTCCGCGAGCCATAGGTATGGTACAATAAGAGCAGTAGTAGTCGCAGCCATCTTGCACTTTAAGGAAATATCGAGTGCGGTCGCCACGTGAGCACGACGGCGAGAATGAGCGAATGTCTTTTGTCGGAGTGATGAGGGTGCGAGGCTCGTGAGTGGCCATCCACTCATCGAGATATTTCCCGAGTTCGAGCTTGCGGTCGGTGCCTGCTACAATGTCTACTCCGGGTATCGATGCTACTTCGCTGCTCTTCAACTGAGCGTAGCAACCTGTGACAATAACCACTGCTTCGGGGTATTTCTTGATTAAAGCCCTGATGGCTTGACGGCATTTTTTGTCAGCAAGTTCAGTGACGCTGCAAGTGTTGACCACGCAGATGTCGGGCGTCTCGCCTGTTTGAACACGACGAATGCCTTTCTCTGCAAAAATCCGAGCGACGGTAGAGGTCTCTGCAAAGTTGAGCTTGCATCCGAGCGTGTGAAACAATGCGGTGCGGGTGCCAAAAGTAGTATTGTCTATCATTTGATGTGCCGTAAATATTAATACTTGTGCAAAATTACACAGAAAAATCCTTTCTATCTCAATCCTTGTGGCATTATTTCGTGTAGATGCTGTCTATGATGGCTTTTGCTACGTGTGGGCGATAGTGGGTGTGGTCGTAGAAATTGATTATCGTGTCGGTCGCTTCGGGATAATTACTGAAGTCATGGACGTGTCGGATGCCAAAGATACACTGAAGTGTGGCTAAATCATTCGGATTGATGATGTTGCGTTTCCAGTCGGGACCTACGATTACGCGATAGTCGGTGTGATGGTCATGCAATATAAATGCTATTTGCCAGAGCTTTTCAGCCAGCTCCATTGTGATGGAACGTGGGTAGACAGGAGGAATGCTGTCGCGCGCTGTCATTATGGCATATTCTTCCGGTGTGAAGCGATTGCGGTAGTATAGTGACGGATTTGAGTTTAGGAGATTTTCGATGGAGTCGCTGATACACTCGTTGGTGATGCTGTCGTAATCGAATGTGCTGTTGGCAAATACCCTTTTATCTCCAAATTCAACAGTCTTGCCTGTCAGCTGATATATGGCATAGCATCTGATGAAGTCGCGGCGCATGAAATCGCGAAAATATGAGATGAGAAAATCCAACGGAATGTCGCTCGTCAGTTGTGGTGGAGTGCGGAATGGTAGGGCATCGCTCGGTTGTGTTTCAAATGACCATGGGGCAAATTCGATAAGGGCATACTTGATGGAGTCGCCCCTATGGTGGATATATTGCATTTTCTGCAAGATGCCATCGATGGTTTCACTTGATGCGTCGAAGTGCATGATTGATGCCTCGGCAGGGAGATGTCGTGCCCAGTCATCGGCGCGATAGTAGATTGTGCGCGACGAACCGAATATGAATGCATTATATTTCAGCTCGGTGCGTTGACGATAGTATGTGCTTAATGAAATAAGCCCTTTGTTGTAGGGTACTATCGAGCCATTCGGCTCTAATTGAGGATTAAGCACCTTGAACGGGTCAAGAATGATGTATATGATCAGTAGTGCCAAAAGGGGGAGAGCCGCGATTAAGCAGCGACCGACAAATCTATTGAGGCTTTGTTTCGTATTCATGGCTCGTCAGAATTGAAAGTAGATAAATTCGCCGGTACTGCCGTCGACGCTCCATAGGATTACTCCGAGCAGCAACCAATACACACTCCAACGAGCCCATGTCGGTATCGTCAGATTTTCGAGGGGAAATGAGTGATGCCGGCCGAGCCATTCGACGATAAGCAATGGTACGATTAGTACGATTGGGGTCAATCCGGTTGGCATTTCGAGGATGCTTGCATCGCAAATATTGCTGAGGAGTGTTGACAGATATTCGATGTCCGGACTACGGAATATCATCCATCCTCCCACTACAAACAGAAATACCAACACGATGCGGCGGCGTATCAAGCGTTCGGCTATCATCAACACAGCCCAATATGCGCCCCAAATTACAAATGTCCAGTTGGCTCCATGCCACAATCCCGATAGTAAAAACACTATGGCGATGTTGAGCAGGGTGCGAGCGGAGCCGCATCGCGAGCCTCCGAGTGGAATGTAGATGTAGTCGCGAAGCCAAGTCATAAGCGATATGTGCCATCGTCGCCAGAAGTCGGATATGGATGTGGCAAAGTAGGGGTATCTGAAATTGTCCATCAATTTGAATCCGAACAAGCGAGATGTTCCGATGGCTATGTCGCTATACCCTGAAAAGTCGCCGTAGATTTGGAATGAGAATAATACGATGGCCCAAACGAGCGAAGAGCTTCCGTAGAAGTCGGGTTGCGAAAGAATCGTGTCGGCATACTGCCCGCAGAGGTCGGCAACGGCAAGCTTTTTGACCAATCCCCACAATATTTGGCGCATACCCACCACAGCTTGTGCGTAGTCCCAGCGTCGTGGCGAGAGTACTTGTGGCAAGAGGTTGGTGGCTCGTTCTATCGGCCCGGCTACGAGTTGAGGGAAGAATGCTATAAACGTGGCAAAAGCGATGGCATTGTGTGTTGGGCGAAGTGTCCGCCGATATACATCGATGGAGTAGCCTATAGCTTGGAATGTGTAGAATGAGATACCGATAGGTAGTATCAAATCGAGTGTCACCCAATCCACTTCATATCCGAATTGTTGGAATAAGCGAGCAAAACTCTCGCCGAAGAAATTCAAATACTTGAATGTGCAGAGTATCAGTATGTTGATGGCGATGTTTAGCCCGGTAAGCAATCTGCGATGTGAGACGAATTTTTCGGTGCCAAGCGCTGTCAGGAATGTCGATGCGGTGGTAAATATAATCAGCCCTAATAGCTGCCAGTCCCACCATCCATAAAACAAGTAACTTGCCAAGAGGAGAAATGTGTTCTGACTCTTCAACTTATTCCTCAGCCCGTACCAATATATAATGAATACGATAGGTAGGAATAGGGCAAACTCTATGGAGTTGAAATTCATTGATGTGGGGTGAATTTGTTGATGATTTCGGCTATTTCAGCCGCATCGTCTGCGTTTGTGCAACGTGTGATGGGCAGGCTCACTACTTCACGCGATATTCGTTCGGCGACAGGAAGCCATAGCCCGGCAAAACGCTCATAGCATGGTTGCAGATGAGGGGGTGTCGGGTAGTGGATGGCTGTTTCTACTCCATTATCGTCCAAGTATTGACGGAATTGCTCGCGATAGCGTGTGCGCACTATATATTGATGCCACACCATCGAGCCGTCGGTGGTGTATAGTGGCTTTATTATTTCGGGATTGGATATGGTCGACTCATACGCGGCGGCGATAGATGCGCGATAGGCATTTTCTTCGTCGATATATGGCAATTTCACGCGAAGCATTGCGGCTTGAATCGGGTCTAAACGGCAGTTAAGTCCTTCGTAAATGTTGTGATATTGCCGGTCGGACCCATAGTTGCGTAGTGCGCGCACCGCGTTGGCAAGTTGGGAGTCTGAGGTCGTTACGGCTCCGGCATCGCCGATAGCTCCGATATTTTTTGTCGGATAGAAGCTGAATGCGGCCGCATCGCCGAGCGCGCCTGTTATGTGCGCACCGGTGAGTCCGGGGTGGGTTGTGCGAGCACCGATAGCTTGCGCGTTATCTTCTACAATCTTCAGATTGTGACGACGAGCCACTTCTACTAATCGTTGATCCCAGCATGTCCGGCCGTAGAGGTGGACGACGAGTATGGCTCGTGTGCGCTCGCTGATGGCTCGTTCGATTAGGGAGGTGTCTAAATTGAGCGTTTTTGCATCCGGCTCTACAAATACCGGAGTGAGACGATTGTCGGTGACAGCGAGTATTGATGCTATATAGGTGTTGGAAGGGATGATTACTTCGTCGCCTTCTCGCATGACGCCCATCTCGATATATGCTCGAAATATCAGACGCAATCCATCAAGACCGTTGCTTACTCCGACTGCTTCGGTCGCTCCACATGAGGTGGCAAGTTCTTGCTCGAACGATGTCACTTCGTCACCACCGATATATCTGCCTCCGGCTATCACTCGGCTGGCTGCTTGTTGCATTCGGTCGATGTAAGGCGCGTTTACTACCGCAAGGTCGAGAAAGGTGTGGCGTTTCATTTTCGGGTGACTTTATTAGCTGTGAGTTGCTTGAAGATTTCGTAGTCGCGCACATAGTCGGCTTCGGAATATTCAAGCGATGTGAGTACAAGACACACTGCCCCTGATGAGAAATTGTCGAGACTGCGCCACACTCCTGCCGGAATGTAAAGCGCGTTATATGGGCGGTTGAGTTGTATGCGTCGTGTCTCGTGTCCGTCGGTGATAGTCACATCGAAACTTCCGCTTGCAGCAATGATAAATTCTTGTGCTTCGCGATGGGAGTGCCCTCCACGCTCCGAGTCTCCGGGAATGTCGTAGAGATAAAATACGCGTCTTATGGCAAATGGGAAGCGGTCGGTATTTTCCACGACCGAAAGCGACCCGTTTTCGTGACAATGACGATCAAGGACTACTATCTTGCAGTCGTCGATTAGTGATATGGCGTGATTATCAATCATTGCAGACTAATGATTTGAAAGTGTCAAAATCTCTAATGTAGTCGTCTTCATCATATATAGTAGAGGAGAGAACCAATGCCACAGAGTTGGTCGAAAAGTTGTCGAGGCGTCGCCATGTCATAGCCGGAACATATAGCCCATAGTATGAGCGACTCATGTGGTAGCGTTCTTCGCTGATGCCATTGTGGAGCACTACATCGAAACTCCCCGAAAGTGCTACAATCAATTCTTGCTGAGTGCGAAATGCGTGTCCGTCCCGTTCCTTACCTCCGGGTACGTCATATATCCAATATACTCGTGCGATGTCGAACGGCACATGGTCAGCGTTTTGGATAAACGACAGATTGCCGCGAGGGTCTTGCACTTTCGGCAGATTGATTATGTGGGGAGTGTCGGGTTGATGCATATTAGCGATTTTTATACATTTCGTCGTAGTAGCGTTGATAGTCGCCCGATGTGACGCTTTCTACCCACTCTTGGTTGTCGAGATACCAACGTATGGTCTTTTCGATGCCTATGGTGAATGGTGTCTCGGGATACCATCCAAGCTCAACCGCTATTTTAGTCGGGTCGATGGCATAGCGCATGTCATGACCGGGGCGGTCGGCTACATATGTGATGAGGCTTTCGTTGATGTCGTCGAGCGAGCATTTGAGGAGCGATTGGTATTGTGGCTCTTGGCGCATGATGTGGGTTATCTTTTCGATTACGAGCTTTACGATATTGATGTTTTGCTCTTCGTTGAAGCCTCCTACGTTGTAGACTTCGCCGAGACGTCCGTTGCGAAGCACCATGTCGATGGCTTTGGCGTGATCTTCGACATATAGCCAGTCGCGCACATTTTCTCCCTTGCCGTAGACCGGAAGTGATTTACCTTCAAGAATGTTTTTGATGATAAGAGGTATCAACTTCTCGGGGAAGTGGTAAGGTCCATAGTTGTTGCTGCATCGGGTGATGTTGATCGGCATACCGTATGTCTCATGATAAGCCAGTGTAATGAGGTCGGCTCCGGTTTTCGCTGCCGAATAGGGCGAACGCGGAGATAGGGGGGTGGTTTCGGTGAAGAAATGCTCGCCGAATGTCTGAAGGTTGTCGCGCCCTTCGATTACGCGACGCACTTCTTCGCTCACTTCCAACGGACGCGCTTCGTCAAAGTCTTTGCTCAGCGAACCATACACTTCGTCAGTGCTTATCTGAAGATATTTTTTACCTTCGCGATATATATTGTGTCCCGATTCGTCTTTCCCTATCAACCATGCTTGGCGAGCACAATCAAGCATATTTTGAGTGCCAAGGATGTTGGTTTCCAAGAATAGTCGAGGATTTGTTATGCTACGGTCGACATGGCTTTCAGCTGCAAAATTCACTATGTAGTCGGGGTCGTGTTTATCGATGAGCGAAGCCACGAGTTCACGATCACCAATGTCGCCTTTCACAAAAGTGACGTTTGGTAGCTCCATTTCTTCTTTGATAGTGAGTGGATTTCCGGCATATGTCAGTGCGTCAAGGATTACAATTTCTACATCGTTGCCCCACTTTTTAAGGAGGTATTTTACAAAGTTTGCACCGATAAATCCGGCTGCACCTGTCACAAGATATTTTTTCATAATCAATATATGGAATTTTAGCGCAAGTTAATATTTTTTCTTGATATAGACAAACGTCCTTGTCGCAACACAGCGGCAAGGACGCTTGAAATAGACATTTCAAAAAGATTATTTCTTTGAATATTTGTCGGCTTTCTCTTTCATGCGTTTGATACGCTTTTCGGTCTCAGGGTGAGATGAGAACAATTGGCGGAATTTGGATGATGAACTTTCTGATGCGGTTGCCGTGGTGTCGGTGTCGATAAGGCGTTGCAGAGCATCTCGCATTGAGTAGGGGTCGCATCCTTGGTTGATGGCAAACTGAAATCCGTAGTCGTCGGCAGCGTTCTCTTGCTTTTGTGAGTATTGAGCGTCGGCGAGTGCATCGGCAAGTGCGCCAAGTTCGCTATCTGTGAGTGCTCCGGCAGTAGAACTTACGGCTCCGGCAGCCGAGGCAGCCGCTGAACGCATATATGCATTCTTCATTGCGTCTTTTGAGTCTTTGTTGACTACGTGACCTATTTCATGGCCAATTACGGCGAGGACTTCATTGTCGCTCATCACGTCCATCAAGCCTGCACATACACGTACCGACCCATCACCACACGCAAATGCGTTGATGTCGATTACTTCGTAAACTTTGATATTGAGATTCAGTCCGTCTACTTCTGTTAGTCCATTGGTGATGCGTTTCAGACGTTTGCCGTATTCGCTGTCGTCAGATGCCACGGGGTTGTGAGTATCCATCCATTGCATATATTCTTTGGCCATCTCTGCTACATCCTCGTCGCTGAGAGTCACGCCTTTTACTAATTCGCTACCGGCTTTTACTGCCTTGCTGAGGTTTACCTTGAAAGCATCGGCTGATGGTGCGGAGCATATCAAAGCTGCCGCTGCAAGTGTAATAATATGTCGCTTCATTAAGTGAATCTGTTTTTATTGTTGGCAGTGAGTCGATGCGAAAAAGAGTCCGCATCGACTCGGCTGCATGTTATTATAAATTAAGCATTGGCAAATGCTTCGCTGATTGAGGATTTGATCGATTCAAATATCTCATCGATGCTTCCGGAGCCCGCGATTGCATGATATTTGCCTTCTTCTTTGTAGTAGTCGCGCAACGGCGAAGTTTGGTTGTGGTATACTTCAAGACGACGAGTGATGGTTTCGAGGTTATCGTCGCTACGTCCTGATTGCTCTCCGCGCTTGATAAGGCGATCGACAAGTTCGGCATCCTCAACTTCAAGACCTACCACGGCATGAACTTTAGAGTTACGTTCGGCAAGCATTTTCTTCAATGCTTTAGCCTGGGGTGTTGTGCGAGGAAATCCGTCGAAAATCACTCCATTTTTTGTCTCCGGGTTTGAATCGAGTACGTTGGCGAGAATGTCGATCATCAATTCGTCGGGTATGAGTTGCCCTTTAGAAATGAAACTATCAGCAACTTTACCAAGCTCGGTGCCACGAGCAATATGGTCGCGAAGTACATCGCCGGTAGAGATATGGAACAATCCATATTCTGCAATGAGCTTTTCGCTCTGAGTCCCCTTTCCGCTACCGGGGGCTCCAAAAATTACCAAATTAAACATGATGCTTTTTCAAAATATTAAAGTACGTATTGGAAAATATACTTGCTTGTAGATAAGAGAAGAGCACAGGGGAGAGGGTGGAGAGGAGGAAGATAGGTTTATGCGTTTTGTTCCGACAAGATGTAGATGTCGCGAAGGTTGCGAGCGAGTTCATCAATGTCGAGACCAAACCCGATGATAAATTTTTGCGGGATGTTGAAACCTATATAATCGGGCTTGACGTCGCGTTTTAATGCTTCGGGCTTGAACAAAAGCGTTGCGATTTTTACTTCAGCCGGATTTTTTGCTTTGAGATCATTGACTAAGTTATACATTGTCACGCCGGTGTCGATGATGTCTTCAACGACGATGACTGTACGATCTTCGAGATCGTTGGTCAGACCTATAATGCTTTTTACTTTTCCGGTAGAGCCGGTGCCTTCGTAGCTTTTAAGGCGAATAAATGATATTTCTGCTTCCGGAAGCTCTACCGACATAAACAACTCGGAAGCGAAGGGGAACGCTCCGTTGAGTACGCACAAGAAGAGTGGACGCTTGCCTTGGCAGTCTTGAGTGATTTTTTGCCCGAGCTCGCGGATACGGGATATGATGGTCTCGTATGATATAAATGATTCAAATGTGAGTCCGTTATAGGTGACTTGTTTCATCCTTGTAAAATTACTTTTGACAAAATTACAAAAAAAAATGAGGTGAAAGGCGTGTTCGTCTAAAAAAATGCAATAATTTATGGATTAAATATATCAGGATTGAAAAAATCGATAATATCTTGGGCATTTTCGAGCGCGCGCACCGCAGGTCCGTCGGGTTGTAGGTCGGCCGCACGGGTGTAGTCGGCTGTGGCGGCGGCTTGGTTGCCAAGTCGCCAATATAGCTTTCCTCGTGTGAATATCGCGTCGTGATTGCCGGGTTCGCAAGATATTATCGCATCAAGTTCGGAGATGGCATCTCGAAGAAGTCCGTCAGAAATGAGTTGTGAAATATGGGGGTTCATCGTTTGTAACCGGGGAATATATATGTGAGAGGAATGTGGAGTCGTTGTTGCCAATCTGTTTCGCTGTGAGTGGTGTTGGGATAATAATGCGCATTGAAGTACAAGGCATCCCATCCTTTTGACTCAAAAATGGAGTTGATCTGCGGTTGATAGGGCACATAGAGTTGGTCGACCGACAGGTCGCCATGGTCCATATAGATTTTACATGTGTTGGCTGTCGGGATGTTGTCGCCGAGGTAATCTTGTAGCGACTTTGCCCATGTGGGGATGGCGCTAAGTGATGCATCGGGAATCATGGCTATGTGGGCAGAGAGGCATGCAGCCGCACCAAATGTTTCCGGATATTCGCAAATGGCGTAGAGCGAGATCAGGCCTCCAGCACTCGAACCCATGATGGCTGTGTTGTCGCGGTCGGGTAGAGTGGAGTAGGTGCTGTCGATAAAAGGTTTCAGCTCGCTAACTATAAATTTCAGGTAGTCGTCGGATGTAAACTCGTTTTTTGGATAACGAGCAAGTAGCGTATCTGTCGGTGGCAGATAATCGAGCACTTTGCGAGGTATGTATTCATAAAGACGCCGTGAAGTGTTGTCGATACCGACCACTATAAAGGGGCGTGTGAGCCCTTTCGATTGCATAGCGTCGGCTACGCTATCCACGTTCCATGTCTGATGATTCCATGACGTGGTTTGATCGAAGAGCATTTGCCCATCGTGCATATAAAGCACAGCATAACCTTGTTCATTCGAGTAGTCGGAGGGTGTCCATACTGTTATATTGCATGGATGATATAGTTCCGACATGAAGTCGGGGTAGTAGTCGAGGCGTCCTTGTTCTGCTTTCTGTGGAGATTGAGCCGATGCGGCTACTGATGCTATCATCGCGATAATAATAGAATGTAAATGCTTCATGATAAAATGATTTTTGTAATATGAGTGTAAACTTACAAAAAATATTTGAGAAATTCGGCGTCTCTTTGTTGTTTGGGGCTATAAAAAGTGGAAGAGCCGACAACCTTGCGGCTATCGGCTCTTCCTATTGAGATGTTATGACTGCTGATTGATTAGTCAACGTTGAGGTTAACGCGCTTGAATGAAAGAACCTTCAATTCAGGATCGATAGCCTTCAAAGTTTCTCTAACGGGCTTCTTGTCGTCGCTTGAAATGTCTTCTTGATTCAACAAGCAAACTTCTTTCAAGAACTTGCCAAGACGACCCTTAGCGATGTTTTGAATCATAGCTTCAGGAAGGTTAGCTGCCTTTTCTTCAGAAACGGTAGCGATGATTTCCTTAGCCTTAACTACATCTTCTTCGGTGAGCCAGCCCTTAGCCTTGTTGCTCTCCATGTGGTCTTCGCTGTCTACGTGAGCGGGGTTGATGCCTGCTTTCTTCAAAGCTGCGTCAACGGCTTTTTGTACTTGCTCTCTCTTGGTCTTTTCGATAGCAACAGCGATTTCTTTTTCTTTAACTTCTTCAGCAACGTCGCATTCGTCAACAGCAAGAGGATTCATTGCTGCTACTTGCATTGCAACGTTCTTGAATACTTGCTCTTCTGCACCTTCCTTGCTGAAAGCAACGATGGTAGCCAACTTGTTGCCGAAGTGGTTGTAAGCAACGGTAGCGGGAGCTTCTACATATTCGTAGAAACCGAGTTCCATCTTTTCGCCGGTCTTACCTACTTCTTCAACGATGAGGTCAGAGCATACTTTGCCGTCGACAGTGAGAGCCTTAACTTCGTCGATAGACTTAGCCTTAGCTGCCAATGCAGCATCAAGAATTTTCTTTGTGAGAGCTACGAAGCCGGCGTTCTTAGCAACGAAGTCGGTCTCGCACTTGAGGGCTACGATTGCAGCGAAATTGCCTTCGCTCTTTGCTACTACGCAACCTTCAGCTGCTTCGCGGTCTTCGCGCTTAGCTGCTACGGCTTGTCCTTTCTTACGAATGATTTCAACGGCTTTGTCGATGTCGCCGTCGGTTTCCATAAGAGCTTTTTTGCAGTCCATCATGCCGGCACCGGTAAGATTACGGAGCTTGCTGATATCTGCCATTGTAACTGCCATAATTGTTAATATTTTGGGCGGTTAATAATTCTTTTAGTTTGATTGCTTCTGATGATGAAGATTACTCTTCGTCTTCGTTAGCTTTTACTTTGTCGGCAACGTTGGCATTGAGAGCTTGATCGTCTTCTGCCTTGTTGCGACTTACGCGACGGCGACCTGCCTTGGGAGCGGGAGCTTCGCCTTCGCCGGCTGCTACGGTGTCAACCTTTTCAGCTTTGCGTTCTTCGAGACCTTCGTTCATTGCAGCGCAAACAGTGTCGAGGATGATTTCGATTGACTTAGATGCGTCGTCGTTTGCAGGGATAACGTAGTCTACGTTTGCAGGGTCTGAGTTGGTGTCGACCATTGCGAATACGGGGATACCGAGACGGTTAGCTTCAGCAACTGCGATGCGTTCTTTCAATACGTCAACTACGAAGAGAGCTGAGGGAAGACGATTGAGGTCGGCGATTGAGCCGAGGGTCTTTTCGAGTTTAGCGCGTTGACGAGTGATTTGAAGCTTTTCGCGCTTTGAAAGGTTGTCGAAAGTGCCGTCTTTGGTCATCTTGTCGATAGATGCCATCTTCTTCACTGCCTTGCGGATAGTGGGGAAGTTGGTGAGCATACCACCGGGCCAACGTTCGATAACGTAAGGCATATTTACTGATTGAGCTTTTTCGGCTACTACTTGCTTAGCTTGCTTTTTGGTAGCTACGAAAAGCACTTTCTTGCCACTCTTAGCGAGTTCTTTGAGCTTTTCAGCTGCTTCTTCTACTTTAGCGGCAGTCTTATAGAGGTCGATAATGTGGATACCGTTGCGCTCCATGAAAATGTAAGGAGCCATAGCAGGATTCCATTTTCTTTTAAGGTGACCGAAATGGCAACCTGCTTCGAGTAGTTGTTCAAATGTTGGAGTTGACATTGTCTTGATGTTTTTTTTTGTTTACGTTCTTTTTTTTGAATTACAATCCCGAGGTAGGGAACGTGTCCATCTTCGAGATTTAGATACTAAACTCCGGTTGCTAAGCAACCAATTTTTCAGGCGACATCAAGCCGCCAACAGATTAACGCTTTGAGAATTGGAAGCGCTTGCGAGCTTTGGGCTGACCGGGCTTCTTGCGTTCTACAACGCGAGGGTCGCGAGTCATGAAGCCTTCTGCACGAAGAGCCGACTTGTCTTCGGGGTTAATCTTTACGAGGGCGCGAGCGATAGCAAGACGAAGAGCTTCGGCTTGACCTTTATAGCCACCGCCATCGAGGTTTACGCGGATGTCATATTTCTCAACAACATCAAGAGTGCTAAGCGGTTGCTTAACAATGTATTGAAGTATAGATGAAGGGAAATAAACTTCCAACGGACGCTTGTTGATTGTGATAGTGCCATTACCTTCGCCTACGATTACGCGAGCGATAGCTGCTTTACGACGGCCTACTGCATTAACTGTTTCCATACTTCTTATTTGAGTTTGTTGATGTCAATAACTTTGGGATTTTGTGCTGCATGGGGATGCTCTGAGCCGTTGTAAACGTGCATGTTTTCGAGCAAGCGAGCACCGAGGCGATTTTTGGGAAGCATACCCTTAACTACCTTGATGTAGAGGGGGTGCATACCTGCCTTGATGTGTTTGTTGTACGACTTCTTCATCATGATCTCGGGGGTAGCTACGCGCTGTCCGCCGGGATAGCCGGTGTAAGAAAGATATTGACGGTCAGTCATCTTTTTGCCGGTGAGAATGCACTTCTCTGCGTTGATGATGATAACATTGTCACCACACTCTACATTGGGTGAGTATGATGGTTTGTACTTGCCACGGAGAATTTTGGCAACTTTTGCGCAAAGACGACCGAGAACTTGGTCGGTAGCATCGATTACTACCCACTCTTTCTCTACGCTTTGAGCGTTAGGTGATACGGTCTTGTAACTTAAAGTATCCACGTTTAAATGTTTAATTAATAGTTAATTACATTGACCTTAATCGCAACAAAGCTCGGCCACAAGCTTTACTGCTCTGCGGGTCGGTTTATTAATTTGGACATAATCGGACTGCAAAGGTACGACATTTTTGATGTAAAAACAAATATTCTCGTAATTTTTTGTTGCGCTAACTATTTATCTTTGTTTGATTAAGGTGATAAAAACGACGAGGATGCCCTTGGTGGGACATCCTCGCTTGATTGGATGAATGAATGGGTTATTTGGTGTTTTTTTTCTTTTCGAGTTGGCGTTCGATGGCTTCGAGACAGAGGTCGATGGCTTCTTCAAATGAGTCGGCTGTCTTCGATGCGAAAAGGTCTTCGTGTTGCGGAGTGGTTACCTTTACAGCGGCTTCTTTGTTCATGGCTGTTTCAGGTTTTACGACTTTGAGGGTTACGTCGACATCTGATATGTTGGTGTTGTGACGCGCAAGGCGTTCTGCTTTCTTGTTGATGAACGCGGTGAGTTTTTCTGCGATGTCGAAATGGATTGCTTGAATTCTAACTTCCATATTAGCCTCCTTTTTTTAGTGCACGTGGATGTGCGAGTTCATAATTTTGTTTTAATTCACGATATGTAATGTGGGTATAGACTTGCGTTGTGGCAAGCGACTGATGCCCTAAGATTTGTTGTACGGCGTTGAGGTCGGCTCCGTTGTTGAGCATATCGGTGGCCATTGAGTGGCGTAGTACGTGCGGGCTTAGTCTTGTGGCGTGTGCTTTGCCCGATAGGGTGGAGTGTACTACGTTATAAGCTAATTTTTGGTAGATTGGCTTGCCTGACGGGCGCACGAAAAATTCGTCGGGAGTGAAGCCGATGGTGTCGTCGCGGAGTGTGCGGTATTGTGTTATCATATTTTTGAGCTCTTCGCCAAACGGGATTATACGCTCTTTATTACGCTTGCCAAGCACTTTTAGTTCGCACGATGATGTGCTGACGTTGCTGTCACGGAGGCCGATGAGTTCGGCGCAACGCATCCCGGTAGTGTAAAACATTAGTATGATAAGGTGGTCGCGCAAGCTGACGAAGTCGGTTGTGTCGTAGCCGGTGTCGTCTAATATTTTTGCGGTTTCGGCCGGGCGTATGAACACCGGAAGAGCTTTGTCGGTCTTGGCTAATGTGATGTTGGCGGCAGGGTTGTCTGTTGCTCCGTGATATTGCATCAAGTAGCGATAGAACGAGCGTAGTGATTGCACTTTGCGACGGATTGTGCGCTGCGAGTCGCCTTTGTTGGCGAGATGTGCTATCCAAGTGCGAATGTCGGATGGCACGACGTCGAAGGGTTGGAACCGTTCTCGATGTCCTCCGGTGGCAAATTCTATCCATTGTGAGAGGTCTCCACTATATGACGAAACGGTGTGAACCGAAAGATTCAGTTCACACCGTATATATGTCAAAAAAGAATTTACCAGCATAAAATTCGCCTCCGAGATTTGTTCGGATTTCTTAGTTACGAATTTATGCTTTTTCTTTTATTTTTCCAAATATTTTGAAGAAATTTTTGTGATTATTCTTCTACGCTACGAAGTTTTTGCACGTAAACAGCCTTCATCATCTTCTTGCGATTTGCTACTGAGGGCTTTTCAAATGCCTGACGTGAACGGAGTTCCTTAACGATTCCGGTCTTTTCAAATTTTCTCTTGAACTTCTTTAAAGCTTTTTCGATGTTTTCGCCTTCTTTTACTTGTACGATAATCATATTTTAATGTTTGTTTTTGATGTTTTCGTTTTTACATTTTGCGGGGCAAAATTACATATACTTTTTTAATCCTCAAAACTTTCTGACTATTTTTTTGAATTAAAAATGCGAAACGAACAAAAAAATAACTCCGGGAGGGTCGACCGGAGTTGTTATTGGATGGCTACTTGTGCTAATTATAGGTTGATGCGGAAGCCAACTTGAACGAGACCTTGTGCACCAAAGCCGAGTTCTCCGAAGAGTGTAAAGTCGCGGCTGAGGTCTACCTGTGCGCCGAGAGGCGAGGCTTGAAATGCAAAGTAGGTACAGTTGTAGGCATCGTCCCATTTTGGCATCATGTGGGAGATGAGAGCGCCGAGCCCAACGTGTCCGTAGAGCGTTACGGTGCGATTTTGGAAATATTCGTATCGTCCGTTGAGCATGATGGCATGGTATGCGATGCTCGAATGGTTCTCACCTCCTTTGGTTTTACAACTTGAGAAGGTGTAGGAGGAGCCGATCCAGAATTTTGGCGCTACGTTGAAGTTGACGCCGGCGTTGATTGCGCCCCAGGCGGTGTTGACGCTGTGCCAACCATCGTGGTTGTCGCAGGCGTCCATTTGTGTGTAGCCACCGTAGCTTACGGTGATGTCGGTCTTTTGTGCTGATGCAGATGTGGCTATCGCAACCACTGCTATGAGCGCGATGAGATACTTTTTCATAAATAGTAGTCTTTTTTTGAGTTTAAAATAGTTTGATTAAACGCTAATATCAGCAAATAACAATAATTGTACGCTATTGAATTTGTCTATTTGTGACCCTCATAGTTCGTTGTGATGCGTGAATCAAAGTCGTTTGCAACTGATAAGTGATATAATAAGAATTTTGTGGCAAGCGATGGTTTGCATCGCTCGCCACAAATGTAGAGATAGTCTATTTTTTGAGGTTGACGATTTCTGAATCGTCATACCATTTTGAGTACATTAAATAATTGCGCGCTATCTTTTGATTGATTTCGCGACTTTGCTCGGGGTCTACCATTTTGATGAATTTGGCAGGTGCGCCGCCCCAAAGTTCGTTTGGTCCGATTTTTGTGCGCGACAGCACTACGCTGCCGGCTGCTACGAGTGCGCCTTCGCCCACTTCGGCATCGTCCATCACTACGGCTCCCATCCCGATGAGAGCTAAATTATGTATCTTGGCGCCGTGGATGGTGACATTGTGACCGATGGATACGTCGTCGCCGATTTCGATTGTTGATTTTTGATATAGCGTGTGGAGTACGGATCCGTCTTGGATATTGACGCGGTTACCGATGCGGATAGAGTTGACGTCGCCACGCAGTACGGTGTTGAACCAAATGCTGCATTCGTCGCCCATCTCCACGTCGCCTATTATGGTTGCATTGTCGGCGAGGAAGCAATCGTGTCCGATTTTAGGGGTAAAGCCTCTGAGAGTTTTTACGAGTGCCATATATTATATAATAATGTGTAACTATAGGGAAAATTATCTTTTTAGTGGTTCGGTTTTAGCGTTGAGCCATGCTTGTTCCGTCGCGGTGAGGTGCGGAGTTAAGCGTCGGCGCACTTCGCTATGATAGTTGTTGACCCATGCTATTTCTTCGTCCGACATGATGGTGGTGTCGAATAGTTTGAGATCGAACGGGAACAGTGTGAGTGTTTCAAACTTGTTGAAGTTGCCAAATTCGGTGGTCATTGCGTGGATGGTCAAAACGAGGTTCTCGCAACGGATGCCATATTCGCCGGTGCGATACAATCCCGGTTCGTTGGAAGTGATCATGCCGGGTGTGAGGAGCGCCGGATTTTCATTTAGTCGGATGTTTTGAGGTCCTTCGTGTACGTTGAGGAAGTGACCTACGCCATGGCCTGTCCCATGCAGATAGCTGAGTCCGTCTTTCCAGAGGAATTGGCGAGCTAAAGCATCGAGTTGAGCGCCGCGCGTGTCGGCGGGGAATACTGCGGTGCCGAGCGCAATGTGACCTTTCATTACGAGAGTGAAGTCTCGGCGTTGTTGCGCTGAGGGTGTTCCGAGGGAAATGGTGCGGGTGATATCGGTGGTTCCGTCAAGATATTGAGCTCCTGAGTCGATTAGCAACATTCCTTCGGGATGTATTTCGTGGTTTGTTTCCTCTGTTGCTGAATAGTGTACGATGGCGCCATGGTCGTTGTAGCCTGCGATGGTGTCGAAGCTATCATTGAAATATAGATCTTGTTGGCTGCGGAAACGAGTGAGAATTTCTGCTACATCCATTTCTGTGGTCTTAGTGCCGTTGATAAGACGCTCTTCTATTTCTATTAATGAGCGAACGAGAGCGGCTCCATCGCGTTCCATGGCTGCGCGCGTTCCGGAGATTTGGATGTCGTTTTTGATGCCTTTGGGTAGTGCTACTACAGATGTCCCGATTATCAGTCGCGAGCCGAGAGCTTCGGTGAAGTTGGTGGCAGTGCATGCACCATTTGCTACGATGCGGTAATCTTCGGGGAGTGTGGAGAGGAATTCTTTTATTGAGTCGGGACAATACTTGAGAGTCGAAATGTTGTTGGCTGTCAGGTATTGACGAGTTGAGTTGTCAAGCTTCGCTTCGTCGACAAATAGTGTGGAATTATTATCCGATAGATATAGGAAAGAGGTTGCAACGGGGTTGAATGGTACGTCGTTGCAGCGGATGTTGAGGGTCCAAGCTATTTCGTCGAGCGCGGAGATGAATGTTGCGTTTCCGCCTTGAGCCTTGGCGTTGTTGAGTACGCGTGCGATTTTGTCTGATGCGGATTCGCCGGCGTATTTTATGTCGTGAACGAATATTTTGCCTTGTGGTAATGCCGGGCGGTCGGTCCAAATTTGGTCGATGATGTCGAAATTGGTGTCTAACTTGATGTCGTGCTTATCGAGTGCTTGACTTAATGTTGATGCTCCGGAAATGGAAAGAAGCATACCATCGACTCCGACTGTCTCTCCGGGGTTAAGTGTTTTGCAAAGGTAATCTGTTATGGATGGAGTGTCAACAAGACCATCTTTCATTAATATAATCTCTGTGCCG
>CAZWWS010000004.1:24149-65567 GCA_964637445.1 uncultured Muribaculum sp. | reverse complement strand
CAAATATACTAAATAATACACTGATTAACAATAGCTTAATTTATAGAACTTGCCTATATATATTTCGGCATAAGTACTAACAAAGAATGATTCATCAATACGATTAAATTTAAACATATCATGACCGCGCCCATTAGAGTCAATATTAAACGAGTATCCGGATATATCTAATGGAGATATAGAATCCCCAACAACATCTTCATACCTAAAACGCACTCTGATATTTTCAAATTCAAAATCATCCTTACGTAAAAATCCGGATAAATTCGGCACCCATTTACGACTTAAAGTATCAGCCAAGACATTTACGCCTACAGACACTCTATCATTATTTTTCATCCAAATTTCAGTCGGTCCATATTTCCCTCTTAATGTATCAGCGCCACATTCTCGCTTCCTCAATTTTTCCGGCATTGCAATCACAGACGGAATACCAACCCAATCTGACCATGAAAAATGATAATTTCCCTCATCACTTACACTATCAAGACCAAGCACATCTGTAAATCTATAATAAGACTTACACGCCAAAACTCTTGGATTGGTCCATCCTTTAAATCGAGTCTTTTTATTCGGTACTAACATATAATCCACCATCTTCTCTCGAAAAAGGAATACCGTATCAGTATATGTGGTTAGGGTTGAATATTCTCGTACATAAGCCAGCATATGCATAACTTTGTGCTGCCGAGACTCGACCACAATCTCGGGCAATTCAGATATATTTTCTTGCATAAAAATCGTATCAGCGCCCGCCTCAGAAACCATGCGCTCTTTGTATCCCAAATATCGCACTATAATTGGATAACGTTCTGCCGAAATAAGAGGAAGTCGTCCATTGGGATTTGTAATTCCTATTGCAACTCCACGACAATCAAATACGGAAGCACTCGGCAATGACATACGAGTTACTGAATCTACGACCACTGCATTTCGAGTTTCGCCTTGCGCTCCAAATATTACGTAAACAAGAAATATTATCAATACAATACTTCGACGCATATAGTTAAGTCCTAATATTAAATTCAAAGATAGTATTAATAGTAGTAATTACCAAAACAAAAGAACTTCAACCACTCAACATTGAGATAATTGAAGTTCAATAAAGTTGCCTTGGAAGGATTCGAACCCTCACAGGCGGAACCAGAATCCGACGTGCTACCATTACACCACAAGGCATTGTTTGCTTTTCGAGTGCAAAGGTACGCATATTTTTTTATTAGCAAAAGATTTTGAACACAAATTGCGCTGAAAATTTCATTTCTTTCGTTTGTTGTTGTACTTTTGCTTTACAAATACTCATATTATGATAATAGCATCACAAAAACGAAAAGAAAACATTGCCGAATATATATTATATATGTGGCAAATCGAGGATATAATCCGTGCAAATAAATTAAGCATCGAGTTAATAGAGAACCACATCATTAATAAATATGACTTATCCCCCAAACAACGAAAAGAGATGATCGAATGGTACGAATCATTGATTGACATGATGCACACAGAAGGGGTTGTAGCAAAAGGGCATTTACAAATCAATAAAAACGTAATAATACAACTCTCTGATTTGCACCTTACTTTGCTAAAAGATCCCAAATACCAAGAATATTCTACAGAGTATTACAAAGTATTGCCATTCATTGTAGAACTTCGCGCCAAAGCCGGCGATGACAAAGTTGGCGAAATAGAAACTTGCTTAACTGCCCTATATGGCACCCTTTTACTTCGTCTTAGAGGTGGAGATATATCGGCGGATACATTAGTTGCAATCAAACAAATATCACACTTTCTTGCTTTATTATCCCACTTTTACAAATTAGATAGTGAAAATAGATTATTCCAAGAGGACAATTAGCATTAATGGGCTAAAGTTCAACTATTTAGACGAAGCATAAATCATTAAATGTACAACGCAATTCAAAATTACCACCCAATTTTTATATAACCAAACGCGCCTTCTCATTGTTTTTCACTAATTTTGCAGAATAAAAGATGAATATATGAAAATACTTATCACCGGATCTAACGGACAATTAGGTACTGAGATGAAAAACATCTTAGAGACAGAATTTCCAGGCAGATCAATATATACTGACGTAGCAGAATTGGATATTACTGATGCAAAATCAGTGAGCGATTTCATTCAGCAAAACGAGATTACCCACATAGTAAATTGCGCAGCATATACAGCTGTCGACAAAGCTGAAGAAGACAAAGCATTGTGTGCTGCAATAAATATTGATGCAGTACGAAATCTTGCTTCTGCGGCGGAATCATTTGGGACCAAGATTATACACATCTCGACCGACTATGTCTTTGACGGCACAGCACATCGCCCATACAAAGAGTCAGACAAAGTAAATCCAATATCTCATTATGGAACAACCAAACGCCAAGGAGAGACGGCTCTACTTGCTTTGGCACCAAATAGTATCATCATACGAACCGCATGGCTTTATTCTCCTTACGGAAAAAATTTCGTAAAAACAATGATCCGATTAGGTCATGAACTACCTACACTCAATGTAGTCAGTGATCAAATCGGCACTCCGACCTATGCTGCAGATTTAGCTCGTGCGATATATACGATACTTCGCTCCCCCCAATGGATTGCCGGAATATATCATTTTTCAAACGAAGGAGCTTGCTCATGGTATGATTTCACAAAAGCAATTCATCGCATTTGTGGTATAAAGAATTGTCAGGTATCTCCTATCACAACCGAAGATTATCCCACTGCCGCAACTCGTCCTTCATATAGCATATTAGACAAGAGCAAAATAAAGGCTACATTCGGCATAGCGATACCGTATTGGGAAGAAAGTTTGGAGAAATGCATCTATCTACTTAACAACAAAAACAAATAAATCAAAATTATTATAGTGGCAAATCTAATTGACGAAACAAATAGGCGTCGCACTTTCGCGATCATAAGCCATCCGGATGCCGGCAAGACGACTTTAACCGAGAAACTTCTGCTTTTCGGTGGAGCAATCCATGTGGCCGGTGCCGTTAAATCCAACAAGATAAAAAAGACCGCAACTTCCGACTGGATGGAAATCGAAAAGCAGCGTGGCATCTCTGTGGCAACATCCGTGATGGGATTTAATTATGGCGACTACAAGATAAACATCCTTGACACTCCCGGTCACCAAGATTTCGCCGAAGATACGTATCGAACACTGACGGCCGTTGATAGCGTAATAATTGTTGTTGACGTAGCAAAAGGCGTAGAGCAACAGACGCGAAAACTCATGGAGGTGTGCCGGATGCGCAACACCCCGGTAATCATTTTCGTGAACAAATTAGACCGAGAGGGACGCGACCCATTTGAAATACTCGATGAATTAGAACAAGAATTAAAAATTGGAGTCCGCCCACTTAGTTGGCCTATAAATATTGGTGCTCACTTCAAGGGAGTATATAACATATATGAAGAATCTCTTGACTTATTCACACCAAATAAGCAAAAAGTCTCAGAGCGCATAGAGATTTCAGACATAAATGATTCTCGCATAGACGAAACTATCGGAGAAAAGGATGCCGCAAAACTTCGAGAAGATTTGGAACTAATCGAAGGTGTATATCCCGAATTTAACAAAGACGAATATCTTTTAGGGAAAATGGCTCCCGTGTTTTTCGGATCAGCATTAAACACCTTTGGAGTAAAAGAGCTACTTGATTGTTTTGTAAAAATAGCCCCATCACCACGTGCAACTACCGCAGAAGAGCGAGAGGTTAAACCAATAGAAAACGCTTTCTCCGGTTTTGTATTTAAGATACATGCCAACATGGATCCAAACCATAGAAGTTGTATCGCATTCGTAAAAGTATGTTCAGGTAAATTTGAACGAAATGCCAACTATAAGCATATTCGCAGTGGCAAGATGATGCGCTTCGCTGCACCAACTGCATTTATGGCTCAGAAGAAAAATATCGTAGACGAAGCCTATCCCGGCGACATTGTCGGCATTCCGGACACTGGTAATTTCAAAATTGGCGACACATTAACAGAGGGAGAAAACCTCCACTACAAAGGATTACCAAGTTTCTCCCCAGAAATGTTCAAATATATCGAAAACACCGATCCGATGAAGTCTAAACAACTTGAGAAAGGCATCCAACAGCTCATGGATGAAGGTGTAGCACAACTATTCGTCAATCAATTTAATGGCAGAAAAATCATTGGAACAGTCGGCCAGCTACAATTTGAAGTAATTCAATATCGATTGCTTCACGAATATGGTGCAACTGTAAGATGGGAACCCATTTCTCTATATAAGGCATGTTGGATTGAAAGCGACGATGCTGAAGCTTTATCTGCTTTCAAAAAGCGCAAACATCAATTCTTAGCATTAGACAAAGAAGGGCGAGATGTTTTCTTAGCTGATTCTAACTATGTTTTACAAATGGCACAATCCGATTTTCCAAAAATCAAATTCCATTTTACAAGCGAATTCTGATAATTAAAAAACTTTTTATATTGGTTAACCCACTTTTCCGTCTGAAAGGTGGGTTTTCTATTAATATAGTAAGCATCGGGGAATAACCCGAAACGGATAATTAATCCTAAAGCTCTATAAATTCAAAATTTCCAAAGACAGATAAACTAAACAAAAATAGCACAACTAAATTATGCTATATAACATATTTTTATACCTATATTCAATATCTTACTAAATATCAAAGCATTATAGTATATTTCAGTTTATTTTTCGCTTACGAATGTTATCTCAAGCCATGATTTACATTTGCAAATCAACTAATTTACATACGTAATTAACAATTTCGTTTTCACTGAGCATGTGCTAATTTGCAAATGCAAATACGCGTATTTGCATTTCGCAATTCTCGTTTTCACATGGCTGTAGTACTGATTTACTCCATCGTGCATGTTTGGTTATGGATAATTTACAATCCAAATTATCAATCTCAAATAGCATCTTTCAGGTCGATTAATTTCATTAACATCTCACCCATTTCATTGAAAATCATAATATTTAACACTAAACATCGAAGCAATTATTCAATAAAATCACATAACCATCCAACAACCCAGACAAACCCAACCAATATTCAAACATATATATTTGAATATTAGAGCATTGTCACCAAGCTTAAGACAATTACTATAATTAAATAATACGATTCTTTTCTATGACAGTCTATCGGGATTTACATAAAGCAATAAAACCGCTCGAATTATTCACAAATAAAAATTTGGATATTACAATATCTTTGATTACATTTGCACATTGATAATTACGAAAACTAAATCGATATGGATATCGCAACTCGAATAAAAATTTTCATGAATTACTTACAAATTGCAAATTCGCAATTTGCCGATACATGTAAAATACCTCGCCCTACCATTTCTCAAATATTGAATGGGCGTAATAAAAAAATAAGCGATGAAATTATCAGTAAAATACATGAAGCCTATCCTTCTCTTTCCGTCTTATGGTTGATGTTTGGCGAGGGAGAGATGTTGATAAATTCAAATATCAAAATCTCAGGGGCTCAAAATGAGCCAAAAATAGACTTTGATAGTTCTCAATCTGCTATAAGCGAGGGCATTATGCAATCCATCGATTTTGATTTGCCAATATCTGATTCATATTCAGAAAATTCAGAATTGCAAACCGCCGAAATAGAGGACACTCATTTAGATAAAATAGAGATTGAAAGCAGTCCATCAACCGAATCATCTCATACACCAACACAAAACAATCCAATAACTTTTTGTCCAGATGGCTCTAAAAAGATTATTAATATAATGGTTTTCTATAGTGATAATAGTTTCCAGCAATTCACACCGATGAAGCAATAACCATATCCAACCCAAAACTCATTTACACGAAAACATATCCCCTTTTCATTGTTTATTCTCAAATCTTTTACGATATTTGTAATCGATTATTTTTAATCCATATTTCATATATTAACTATTCCACATGATTAAATGTAGGAAAAAGATTCGTATTGCGAATCTCCGATTCCTACAGACATAAGACTAATCAATTCATTTATTACAATGAAAAAATATATTCTCGATTTCAAGATTGTGGAAAACATCAAACTCCACAATAATTATTCATTATTAAAATTGACTCCTCTTTCCGGCAATATACCGGAGATGCTCCCCGGTCAATTTGTTCAAGTAGCAATCGATGGCTCTAAGTCTACATTTCTACGTCGCCCAATATCTATTAATAATGTAGATGTAGACAATAATCAATTATGGCTACTGGTTCGCAAAGCTGGAGAAGGAACTTCTCATCTTATTGAAATGACCGAAGGAGAAACAATTAATATCATATTACCATTAGGCAACTCCTTTACATTCCCGGCCTATAAACAGTCCCGATTACTTCTTGTTGGAGGCGGAGTTGGAGTAGCTCCGATGTTGTATTTCGGGAAATATTTACGTCAGCATGGCTTCGCTCCCGAATTTCTTCTCGGTGCACGATCTGATGTAGATGTCCTTCAACTCAATGATTTCAAATCAATCGGCAAAGTACACATTTCAACCGAAGATGGATCTCTCGGAGAACAAGGGCTTGTCACAAAACATTCATGCCTATCCGAAAGATGGGATTATATTTATTGTTGCGGACCGGCTCCTATGATGAAAGCTGTAGCATCTGTAGCACGAAAAATCGGAGCCGAGTGTGAAGTCTCTCTCGAAAATATGATGGCATGCGGTCTCGGAGCATGTCTTTGTTGCGTTGAAAACACTGTTAAAGGTAATGTGTGCATATGCACTGAAGGTCCGGTATTTAATATAAATCAACTCACATGGCAAGATTAAATGTAAAGATAGGAGAACTTGAACTTAAAAATCCGGTTCTCACAGCCTCCGGCACATTTGGCTACGGAGAAGAATTTAGCGACTTTGTCGACTTAAACAAACTTGGCGGATTCATAATAAAAGGTACCACCCTTAACCATCGAGAGGGTAACCCCTATCCACGTATGGTAGAAACTCCATCTGGGATGATTAATGCTGTCGGTCTGCAAAACAAAGGAGTTGACTACTTCATCGAAAACATTTATCCACGAATTAAAGGTGTAGATTCGCATGTCATAGTAAATGTTTCGGGAGCAACAATCGACGACTATGTAGCAGTGTGCGAACGCCTTGCTCCACTCGATCGCATCAACGCTATCGAAGTCAACATATCATGCCCGAACGTGAAACAAGGCGGTATGGCATTCGGTACTACATGCGATGGAGCAGCCCAAGTGACAAAGGCGGTACGAAAAGCGTTCCCGAAAACTCTTATTGTAAAGCTATCTCCCAATGTAACCGACATCACCGAAATTGCTCGTGCAGTTGAGTCAGAAGGAGCCGACTCGGTATCCCTAATCAACACTCTGCTCGGTATGGCTATCGATGTAGAGCGCCAACGCCCCTACCTATCGACTATCACCGGAGGGCTATCGGGGCCGGCAGTTCGTCCGATTGCCGTACGCATGGTATGGCAAGTAGCTCATGCTGTTAAAATTCCGGTAATCGGACTTGGCGGCATCATGAATGGACGCGATGCTATTGAGTTTATGCTTGCCGGTGCGCGCGCAGTAGAAATCGGCACTGCAAATTTCATTGATCCATCTGTAACGATGAAAATCATCAATGAAATCGACGACTATTGTACTCGACACAACATCGAAGACATCAACGATATCGTTGGATTGATTTAATAATCATTCCCCAGATTAATACTAAAGCCCGACTCGCAAAGAGCCAGGCTTTAGTATTTTATATTTTGGACTTAATTACTTAGAAGCAGTAGACTCTGCGTAAGTTTCTTTTATAAAGAATACACATACAGCTCCCACAATAAGCAATACACCGGCAAGCACAAGCATATTTACTTGTGCACCACCAACGAGCCCTAAGAGCATACCTCCGATAGATGCTGCTACAATTTGGGGCAAGCAGATTGTACCATTAAACAATCCCAAATATGTACCCATATTCTTACCGGAAATCGAATTGGTTAAGATAGTAAATGGAAGAGCCAACATTGCAGCCCACGCACATCCGATTAGCAAGTATGAACCGAAGAGTATATATTGGCCGTCGATAAACATTGTTGAGATGAATCCTATACCACCAAGTATAAGGCTGACTACATATGCCATCTTATGGCTCTTAAACATTGGAATTACCAAAGCCCATACTACAGAACCAATAGCTTGAACCGCAAATAGAACTCCCACCCAGTTACCGGCCGCTTGATATTCAGCCGATGCTGTATTTGTTGTACCCCATACGGTATCTGCAATCGCACCATTAGTGTAAGTCCACATATACATGAATGCAGCCCAGCAAAAGAATTGTACTAAACCAACAGTCCAAAATACTTTTGGAGCATGAATGAGGAGCGAAATCATTGATTCTTTTTTTACTTCCTTTTTAGTCTCTTTTTCCTCAGCGAATCCGTGGAACTCAGCATATTCGTGCGGAGGCATTTCCTTCACTTTCCAGAATGTGTAGAACACACAAAGTATCAATATTGCAGCACCTACATAGAACGCATAGGTTACAGTGTCGGGAACTTGCCCCTCAGGAGCAATATTGCTCAAACCAATCCAAGTGAATATAATAGGAGCAAGATAGCCTACAAGAGAGCCGGCATTACAAAGGAAACTTTGAATAGAATAAGCCAACCCTTTCTGCGTTTCGTTCACTTGGTCACCAACAAGCATTTTGAATGGCTGCATAGCCATATTAATTGAGGTATCCAAGAACATCAATGCAATAAATCCAAATATCATCGCACCGGCAACAGTCAATCCAAAACTACCGGCATTTGGCAACAAACACATCACAATCACAGCGATGGCAGCCCCAAGAATCAAATAAGGCAATCGGCGACCGAAACGACACCAAGTCTTGTCGCTCATCGAGCCAATAATCGGTTGGACTATAATTCCCATCAATGGAGGGAGAATCCAAAAATAGCTCAAATCATGAGGGTCGGCGCCAAGCGTCGCAAAAATTCGACTGATGTTGGCACTTTGTAATGCATACGCTATCTGCACCCCGAAGAATCCGAAACTAAGATTCCATAGGCTCCAGAAGCTCAAATTAGGTTTTGTTTTCATGTTGTCTACAATGAGATTTTATTAGTTAATTATTTAAGTTATTCTTTTTATGTTATTTGTTATTGCGTTATTGTTGCGAATATAGCCACTTGATTTCCTCGCTCCAAATCTCAGGATTGGGAGTTTCGAGTATTAATGGTATTCCATCCATCCGCAGATCTTTCATCATCAGCGAAAAGAACGTTGTTCCCAACATTCCTTTCCCGAGACTCTCATGCCGGTCTACTTTTGATGCCAATCCTTTTTTGGTGTCGTTCAAGTGCATTGCACTTAGGTAATGCATACCGATCACTTCGTCGAAGCGTTGCCACGTTTCTTGATACCCAGCTTCGGTCGACAGATCATAACCGGCTGCGAAAGCATGACATGTATCTATGCACACACCAACACGGCTTTTATCCTCCACCTTGTCGATGATATGAGCTATTTGCTCAAATGAAAAACCGAGATTGCTACCCTGTCCGGCGGTATTCTCTATCACAGCCTTCACACCAGTAGTTTTATCCAAGGTAATATTGATCGACTCAGCTATGCGATCCAAGCAATCATCGATTGCAATCTCTTTCAGATGGCTACCGGGATGAAAATTCAGGAGCGACAATCCCAACTGCTCGCAACGGCGCATCTCATCAAGAAACGCCTCGCGCGACATTTGTAATTTTTCAGCATCAGGAGCCCCAAGATTGATAAGATAGCTATCGTGTGGCAATATTTGAGCGGGCGTATAACCATACTTTTCACAATTTTCCTTAAAGCGACACGCCTCCGCATCAGAAATCTCTTTTGACTTCCAACGCGATGGGTTGCGAGTAAAAAGTGCGAAAGCTTTCGCCCCTATCTCATAGGCATTTATTGGCGCGCGACTCACTCCATCCGAAGCAGATACATGAGCTCCTACGTATTTCATACTTATATAATCCGATATTAATTCTTGCAAAGGTAATGAATTTTTTTCTTTTTCGATTATAGAGATGCGAAAAGTTTGCGCTATCTTTGTTTTTCAAGAACTTTTATGATAATTAGATGACCGAAATTACCAACCGATTACGCAAAATGGTGGCATCGCTCGACGACGCAAAGGTTCGACGACGCGAGCAATGCTTTGTGGCAGAAGGTACAAAATGTGTTTCCGATACTTGGCAACATTTCTCTTGTCGCCACCTATTTGCTACTGCCCGATGGATTGACGAACACCCATCGATAGCATCAACCACCAAAATCATTCAAGTCACGACAGCCGACTTGGAGCGCATGACCCATCTATCTACCCCGCCCCAAGTTATCGCGGTTTACGATCTGCCATCGTATAGCATCGAAGAGATCGACCTATCATCGCGACTCGTTCTTGCGCTTGACAGAGTGCAAGATCCCGGCAATCTCGGCACCATCATCCGCATCGCCGACTGGTTTGGCATCGACACCATTGTATGCAGCCACGACACCGTAGATGCATTCAATCCGAAGGTTATACAGGCCACCATGGGCGCTATATCGCGAGTGCAAATGGTCTATGCATCACTACCCGACTTTCTCCGCAATCATTCGGATATGCCTATCTATGGCACGTTTCTCGATGGCAACGACATCTACCATCGAGAACTTTCTCCCACTGGGATCATCGTCATGGGCAACGAAGGGCAAGGCATCTCCGATGAAGTGGCGACACTCATCTCCGACCGCCTGTTCATCCCTTCATTTCCACCCAACTCCCCTACTTCCGAATCGCTCAACGTAGGCATGGCCACTGCCATCACTGTGGCTGAGTTTCGGCGTCGGGCTTCACTTTAATACTAATATGCAGCAGATATGGCAAACAAAATAAAATCAATGTGGTTTTGCAGCAGTTGTGGTGCCGACTCTCCTCGCTGGGCGGGTCGCTGTCCGGCTTGTGGCGAGTGGAACACCATGGTAGAAGAAAAAGTGTCGACCAAAGGGTCAAAATCCATCTCTCCGCATCGGCAGGCTAAGTCCACGCCACAAAAACTGTCGGAAATAACCACACTCGACGAACCTCGCATATCGATGCCCAGCGGAGAGCTCAATCGTGTGCTCGGTGGCGGACTCGTGCCCGGATCATTGGTGCTTATAGGAGGAGAGCCGGGCATCGGCAAATCGACTCTCGTATTGCAAAATATCCTCTCAATTCGCTCCCGAACCATCCTATATATATCCGGAGAAGAGAGCGCGCAGCAACTCAAACTTCGCGCCGACCGCATCGGTCGCCTTTCCGACAACTGCTTGATAGTGTGCGAGACATCGCTCGAAAACATCTTCGAGCACATAGATTCGGTCGATCCCGACATAGTGATTGTCGACTCAATCCAGACCATTGCATCCGACGCCATCGAGTCGTCGGCCGGCTCGGTGAGCCAAGTGCGCGAATGTTCTGCCCAACTGCTTAAATACGCTAAGGAGAGCAACGTGCCGGTACTGCTAATCGGACACATCAACAAAGATGGCAACATCGCCGGACCAAAAGTGCTCGAACACATCGTGGATGTCGTACTACAATTTGAGGGCGACCGCCAATATATGTACCGCATACTCCGCTCCATCAAAAATCGCTTCGGCTCTACCTCGGAGCTTGGTATCTATGAGATGGTGCAACGCGGACTGCGTGAGGTCACCAATCCGTCGGAACTGCTGCTATCGCAACATGCCGAAGATCTCTCCGGCACAGCCATCGGGGTGACGCTCGAAGGGATTCGTCCATTCCTCATCGAGGCACAAGCCCTTGTGTCGACCGCAGCATACGGCACTCCGCAGCGCTCAGTCACCGGTTTTGACTCCAAGCGTATGAACATGCTCCTCGCCGTGCTCGAAAAGCGCGTAGGGTTCAAGCTCATCCAAAAAGATGTGTTTCTCAACATAGCCGGCGGACTTAAGGTCAACGACCCGGCATTGGACTTGAGTGTGATATGTGCCATCCTGTCGTCGAACGTCGACATAGCCATCGATCGAGGCATCTGCATGTCGGGAGAAGTAGGATTGTCGGGAGAAATACGCCCTATCACTCGCGTGGAGCAACGCATCATCGAAGCCGAAAAGCTCGGCTTCTCCACCATCATTATCCCCCGCAATAACCTCAAAGGAGTAGACACCTCGCGCTTCAAAATCGCCATCCACGAAGTCGCTAAGGTAGAAGAAGCCGTCCGCTTCCTCTTCGCATAGGCTCACAGAACGTCACAGAATATCACGGAAATCAAGCCGGATGTTACCGCTCCGACCTCATCATAATACGCGATACCGACATCCGTTGATTTCAAGTTCTCGCAGTTTTTAGATGTGAGTAATATTCTCTATATCAAGAAATGATTTAGAGATAATGACCTTTCATAATCCAACCAACCATTCAACAACAGATCAGCAAATGTCTATCGTAAACGCCAGTTATATTTTTGACAACCATTCCTCAAAATGTCTGTTCTGCTCAATTTTTCTGCAATCATCCTCTAAAGAGATACGTGAAACAAAGCATTCTGATAAAGCTCGATCAAAAGAACCACTATTTATTTCTGGGTCACAAACGAGCAAAATTGGTAAACCAGCCATTAAACCCATACCGATTTCAATTTCGCTCCAAGGTGTTGACAACCATTTGTTTTCCCATATTTCAGTTTCCGTACTTTCTGGTCTATATATTGCTCTTTCAACATTAATTTGCTTTAATCCGAAAGCTACCATTCCAAATGAACGTGATATACTTTCTCTTACCCTATTAAATTGACCAAACTGAGGATATAAATCACGTGTATAGTAAATTACCTCAAATCCCCTTTGTTCAAGAAGTCGTCTAAAATCATTCGTTAGAATTTCATCCTCTTTTTTCATTTGACCAGGCATCGAAAAGAATATAGTTTTACTCGATTTAGATTGAGTTGTGCATGATTCAGCATACGGGTATTTACCATCGACTAATTTTTCTTCTATTTCTTTGGGAATATTGTTAGCTCCAGAAAAATCTGCATTTTTGAGAGTTACGTTATAAAAAATTGTGTTTGTTAAATCAGCATCTTTAAAGTTTCCATTAGAAAAATCACTATTTTTAATTTTGGCTCCCATTAAAACTGCTCTATAAAAAATCGCATTGGTTCCAACAACATTCTCAATTAAAGCATAAGACAAATCTGATAGGTACAAATCGGTATTATTAGTACCAACTTTCCTTTTTTTTACGCCTAAATAAATGTCTTGAAGATTTGTTTTTTGTAAATCGGAGCCAGAAATATCTCCAGCATAAGCAAGACCATCAACCAATGTTTTTTGGAATATACCAGTAGGTAAAACTCATGACAATGAAGATATAACATTAATCGTTTCCGATTTTAAGTTTAAATATTTCTTTCGGGATGTTTTCGTAATAAATCTACGAAGAAGAATAGCAGAAGTTAATTGAATCGTACTGTTTTCGGATGTCAACTGAGATACAATCGCATTAAATTGATCTTTTAGTTCGTTCTTCCGTTGATATATAAAATTTAAAATACCTTTTGATATTCCATAGATAAGAGCAGCTACACCACCAATAGCTACGATATTTCTTAGATGCTCGCCCCAATTAAAGCTCGTAAAATTGTCCCAAATTTCATTCATATTCAACTTCTTTTTTAATATTTTTAATTCCAATCGTTTAGATTGTCATTTCGGTACGTTCATACTTGCTCATTCTAACTAAACGAGCGTCCGTTCCATGATATAATGCATATAATGTTGGTATTTTGTCCATAATTGTTGAATTGTTATCATAATTTTGCTTGCAAGATAATGTCGGGAGGTGCAATAAAAAACTATGCCTAAATATCGGTTTTGACTTTTACTATTAGGTTAAGATTAAGAGTTTCAGATACCTTATCAAGGAAACTCTTTTTCATTAGATTATTACTGTGGGTAATCAAGAGCCAACCTCCGCCTAAATCTTTTTGAGATTTGCCATATTTTGAGTCACGACGATTTGAAATAACCGGTACTCGACAAAATACAAGATCCTCTTTCTCAACTACACTGCGCACTTTTTCAACTACAATTTTTTTACAGCCTTAACGAAAGTATCGGTTGCTTTAGGCTCTGCTATAACAGTTCCGTCCGGAAATTTAACAATAAGTTTTGTTGCGTTCCCACGAGTTATAACCGTGTTAGATTGCCCCCTTTTAGAATGTTCAACTTCGGGGTCAAGTTCTATAATTTTAGCATCCGGAATTTCTGCAGCAAAATTACGTTTACGCGAAATTCTAACGCTCAAAGGCTGATTAGGCACATAATCAACAACTAAAACCAATTCTCGTTTCACAGGAGAAAGAGCTGGTTCAATCTTTTCTGTAAGAACAGGAAGTATCTCATTTTAATTGTGAGATTTTTTGAGATTGGAGGGGATTTTGTTTGTGCTTTTGTGGAAGATACGCTAACTTTGTCACTCCAAATTGCAATATGGAAAAGAACGTTACTATCAAAGGCATAAAACTACACTATAGAGTGGAGGGCGAAGGCAGTGCCGTGATACTCATGCACGGCTGGGGCTGCAACTGCACCACGCTGGCAAGTGTAGAGAAAACAGCTGCAGAAAATCACAAAGTATATAATGTGGATTTCCCCGGCTTTGGGCAGTCGCAAGAACCGACCGAAGTATGGGGGGTAGAGGAATACACACAGGTGATCGAAGAGTTGGCGCGAATAGAGCAGATCGACCGCCCGACACTGTTGGGACACTCGTTTGGCGGACGCGTGGGGATAGTGTATGCCTCGCGCAACGAGGTGAGCAAGCTCATACTCGTGGACGCTGCCGGTGTGAAGCCCCGACGCTCGCTGAAATACTATATAAAGGTGTATTCATATAAGGCTATGAAGCGATTGATGCCGATAATATTCGGCAAAGAGGGGGCGAAACGGCGTATGGACGCTTATCGCGCAAAAGTGGGGTCGAGCGACTACAATGGAGCGAGTGAGATGATGAGACGCATTCTCTCAAAGGTGGTGAACGAAGACCTAAAGCACTTGATGCCAAAGATTAAAGCACCCACGCTTCTGATATGGGGAGAAAACGACACTGCTACCCCACTGAGCGATGCCAAAACGATGGAACGACTCATTCCCGAGGTCGGTCTCGTGTCATTTCCGGGATGCGGACACTATAGCTTTCTTGACAATCCTTATCAATTTGCTGCCGTATTGCGCAGCTTCTTAAACGCATAAACGAAAGATGGAAACCGTAAATTACACTTGTTCACTCATATTACTGATGCTCGTGGTGGTAAACTTTATCTTAGAGTTTAAGTATGACCTCCAGATGCTTCAGCAAAACTCGTATCGCAACGACCGCTACACTCGTTGGCTCAATGGCAGTGGCGAAACGACCACAATCAACCGCTTGGTAGTATTGGTACTGATATTTGCAATGCTCGGGTTGAAAAGCGCGGCATGGCTATGTATCTATCCGGCATTGTTTGTGGTAGGAATACACATCGGCAAGCTTGCCAAGGCTAAGTATAAGAAGCCGCTTGTATTCACCAACCGCGCCAAGCGCATATTCTCGACCATGATAGCGATGGGATTGATATTGACCGGTGGTGCCCAATTGATATGGGGTGATGTAATCGTCACTTCGATGGTGGGAATGGGTGTGTATGTAATATCTCATCCGATATTATTGATAGCCAATGTGATATTGAAGCCAGTGGAGGCTCATATCAATAAGAAATATTACAACGATGCGGCTCGCATACTCGCCTCAATGCCCGATCTGAAAATCATAGGCATCACAGGCAGCTATGGAAAGACGAGCACCAAGCACTATCTCAACCGCATACTGCAAGAGAAATATGACGTGCTGATGACACCGGGCAGCTACAACACCACGATGGGAGTGATACGCACCGTGCGTGAATATCTTAAGCCCTACAACGAAGTGTTTATCTGCGAAATGGGAGCCAAACAAATAGGCGACATCAAGGAGATATGCGACCTCGTACATCCTCATATCGGAATTGTCACCGCTGTAGGCGAGCAACATTTAGAGTCGTTCAAATCGATTGAAAATGTGCAACGCACGAAGTTTGAACTCGTGGATGCCCTACCCTCCGACGGACTTGCCGTGGTGAACAACGACTTTGAGTTCGGAGCTTCGCGCAAGGTCGACAACGTGGAGTGTCTACGCTACGCCGTAAAGGCAACCGACGCAGCCGACTATACAGCTCGCGACATAGAATATGACGAGTACGGCACAACATTTACCATCGTGGGGCAAGATAAAGAATTGAAACTGCACACCAAATTGGTGGGCGAATGCAACATTTCAAACCTCATAGCCGCTGTAATCGTGGCATTGCGTTTGAATGTGCCCGATGAAAAAATCAGATATGCCGTAGAAAAAATCGAGCAAGTGGAACATCGCTTGAACATGAAGCGTACACCAGGTGGCATAACTATCATAGACGATGCGTTCAACTCCAATCCTACAGGCTCGCAAATGGCAATGGATGTATTGTCGCGCATGACCAAAGGTAAACGCATAGTGATAACCCCAGGGATGATTGAGCTTGGCGACAAGCAGTATTACCACAACGAAGCGCTCGGACGTAAGATTGCCGAATGTGCCGATGTGGCAATCATAGTAGGCGAATACAATCGCGAGGCGTTGATGAAGGGAATCGCCGAGGGCGGAATGACCGGAGACGCGGTACGTCCCGTAATATCGTTTGATGAAGCACAAAGAGTGCTTGCTTCGATAGCAACTGCCGGCGACACAGTGCTATATGAAAACGACCTTCCCGACACATTTAAGTAAACAAAAGACATAACATAATCATAAGAAATGAAAACTAACATTGGCGTATTCTTTGGTGGACGTTCCACCGAACACGAAATATCAGTAATCTCGGCATCGCAAGCCATGCATGCCATCAATCGCGAAAAATATGACGTAACTCCGATATACATTACCAAGCAAGGGAAATGGTATACCGGCGAAGCTCTTTTTGACGTGGCCAACTATCGTGACACCAATGCCCTATTAGCTAAATGCGAAGAGGTGTATATGCGACCGATATATGACGACTATAACTTATATAAAGTGAAAAAGTCGATGTTCGGGTCAAACATTTTGACCCGACTCGATGTCGTGATACCGGTGCTTCATGGGTCAAACGGCGAAGACGGCATCTTCGAAGGGGTACTCGAATCGATAGGTATTCCATTTGCAGGTTGCAATACCCTATCAAGTGCCAATGGTATGGATAAGATCACCATGAAGATGATACTTCAAGCATGCGATATTCCGGTCGTAGACTATGTGTGGTTTACCGACAAACAATGGTTTGCCCAACGAGATGCCTTGATAGAAAAAATAGAAACCACGCTCGGCTATCCAGTAATAGTGAAACCGGCTAACCTTGGATCGAGTGTGGGCATAGGTTGTGCCGCCAATCGCCAAGAACTTATCGAACGTGTAGACACAGCTGAGAAGTATTCAACCCGTATCATAGTAGAGGATATGGTAGAAGAACTTCAAGAAATAAATTGCTCAGTGCTTGGCGACTGCGACGAATATCAAATGTCGGTGTGTGAAGAGCCAATCAAGAGCGCCGATTTCCTCACCTATGAGGATAAATACATGGGAGGGACCAAAGGCGAACGAGGCATGCAAGCATCTCAAAAGAAAATCCCCGCTGACCTTCCGGATGCAGAAACAAAGCGCATACAATTTCTTGCCGGCGAAACATTCCGCGTACTATCATGTCATGGGGTGAGCCGTGTAGACGTGATTATCGACCGCAAAACCAGAAATATATACGTCAATGAGATTAACACCATCCCCGGCTCGCTATCGTTCTACCTTTGGGAAGCATCGGGCATCCGTTTCGATCAATTGATGGATCGTCTTGTTCAGCTCGCAGTGAAGCGTAAACGCGAAATGGGCATGAAAACCGTATCTTACGACCAAAACATATTCTCTCTCAGCGGAGGAATAAAAGGAGGCGTGAAAGGCGCCAAAGGAGTAAAATAAACAAATAATCCCCGATTCTTTGCAACTGAATAAAAGCGAGCTTCGTGATTGGGCGAAGCTCGCTTTTGTTGTAATAAATGTGAGGGGAGTATTTAGATCTGAATTTGTTTACTTGATTTTTTCGAGGAAGTGTGCTTGCGATTTAAGAATATTACGCGATTGAAGCACAAGAGTTTTCGTTTCACTGAGAATATTAAAGTAGAGAGCACTTCCACGAGTCGATGCTGTGTCGTCGTTCTTGATGCGACGAATTTGACTCTTGATTCTCTCTGCGATAGTACCGAACAAGGCATCACGCATTGTGAGGACACTATCGAGTTGAGAAAAGTCCTTGTCTTGAAGCATTTGGTTTACATTACGGAATATGTTTTCCACCTCATCGTTTACGACTTTGAGGTCCATAATTTGCTCCTCAGTAAGACCTTTATGATTGTTGTTGATATGATCGTAGGCCGGACGAGTGATATGAAGTACCGCCTTTGTAACTTCAGTAAGAGAATCGACTACTTGTACATAGAAATGAGCAGATTCGATTTTTTGCTCTTGGAGCTTACGAATAGTTGACATAATCATATATTTTCGCTCATTAGCTTCTTTATAGAGTACTTCAGACTGATGCACGGTTTCTTTCAACACTTTGCGATTTTCGGTAAACAAAGCCACCAACATATGATTATAAATCTCAGAGATACTCTTCATTGTGTTGCAAACCGCTTCGGTACATGAATAAAGTACATCCTCATCAGCCTCGTTTTCAGAAATAAGCGGAGCCTCTTCCTTCTTGGATTTGCCTTTGAAGATTAAGTTGTGACACAAAGCATATCCACAAATCAAACATACTATTACAAGCGCAATCCATCCACCCCAAACGATAAATAGAGTGATTGATAGCGACAGAATAAATCCCGCAAATGCTGTAACGAACCATCCGGCAATAACCACCATCACACCAGAGATACGATATACGGCGCTATCACGTCCCCAAGCACGATCGGCGAGAGAAGAACCCATTGCAACCATGAAAACAACGTAGGTAGTAGACAACGGCAACTTCAACGACGTACCAATACATATGAGAATCGAAGCTGCTGTAAGATTTACAACAGAGCGAATCAAATCGTAAGAAGCATTTGAGCGTTCTTCGGGAGGTAATTGGACAAAACGAGTATTAATCTTTTCGCGCAACTTAGCCGGCATCAAGCGATTGTAGCCATTATTGAGTTGGATGGCAAATCTAACAATATTTCGTGAGACCGGAGACGATCCAAAACGTTCGTTTGAGTCTTCGTGCTGAGAAGAAAGGCTCAATTCGGTCTGTGCCACTTTCATTGCATCTCGCGAGAAAAACAATGTCAATGCCATCACTACACCTGCTCCAAGCAGCAACCAAATATTTGCATGAACCGGAGCTGCAAGCCCTCCCATCAGCATATTCATATCACCACTTTCAGCAGCCATTTTGAATGAGTCGAATCCGGCAAAAGGAACCCCGATAAAGTTAACCAAGTCATTGCCGGCAAACGCAAGAGCAAGAGCAAATGTGCCTGAAAGGATTGTGAATTTGATGATGTTGAGTTTGCAACGTTGACAAATCGCTAATATTATCGAGCAAGCTGCCCAAATGCCAAGAAGAAAGATAAATGTATTGTCGTTGATAAATGTTTTTATCTCTTCGGGTATTAAACCTGAACTTTTTAAGCCCTTAAATATAGCAAAATAGATAATGCCGGTCAGAGATATTCCACACCAAACAGCGCCTAATTTAGAAAATACCTTTTGATAACGGAAGCTGAATATCACACGCGATATATACATCAATATTCCTCCGGCAGTAAACGCGATTGCCACAGATACAAGAATACCCGAAATAATCGCCATAGCCTTTCCGGAATTGATAAAATTACCTAAGTCGTTAATCGAGAGACCGGTCTCTGTCCAAATCTTGTATAAAGCAATGGCAACTGCAGAACCAAGGAGTTCGAATACAAGCGATACGGTAGTCGACGTAGGAAGACCAAGAGAATTGAACGTATTCAGAAGAATCACATCAGCGAGCATCATTCCCACAAAAAGAACCATAATCTCCGAGAATGTAAAACTTCCGGGATAGAACACACCATTACGAGCCACTTCCATCATACCACTTGAGGTCAAAACTCCGACCATGATACCTAAAGCCGCAACAGTAAGAATCACATGTTGCGGAGCGACCTTAGCCCCAAGAGCTGAGTTAAGGAAGTTGATAGCATCGTTGGCGACTCCGACAATCAAATCAAGGATTGCAAGAGCGCCCAGAATCACTAAAATCACTATAAAAATAGGATCCATAACACTAATTAAAATTAATTGATTATATAATTACGATTGTTTATTTAACGAGAAAATAAATTCGAGTCCTCCACCTTGGCGATGGCTTACATGAATGTCGCCACCATGAAATAGCACCGCATTTTTGACAATTGACAGACCTAATCCCGTGCCTCCGGCTTTGCGTGAGCGACCATCGTCTACTCGGTAAAAACGTTCGAATATTCGGTCCAAATGTATATCTTCAACTCCAATACCATTGTCGGAGAATGAAAATTGATATTTATCGGTGTTGCTTATTGATGCTTTAATGAAAATATCGCGTCCTCCAGAGTAAGCCAACGAATTAGATATTAGGTTACGGAATATAGACTCTATCAGTCGACGATTTCCGTGTATAGGCATTTCATTAGGAACATCTATATTCAGACGCATACGTCGTTCGACAGGTAGCATCGCCATCTCATCACTTACCTCTTCCATTATCTCATTTATATCAAAATACTCTTTGGCGATTTGTTCAGGAGCATCCGATATACGCGTAATAGTCGATATGTCATTGAGTAATGCGCATAAACGCTTAACCTGTTCTTGGCTTTTTTCGACGAACATCAGTATTTGTTCTTTCGACATACGCTCTTGATTGCTCAGTAGCGTTTCCAAACACCCTTGAATGGCATGAACCGGAGTTTTTATTTCGTGATTGATATTATTGGTAAGTTGGTGCTTAATTCGAGTTTTCTCTTTTTCTTCATGGAGAAGATTTTGGTAATATTCATCACGCTCCTTTACCGCTTCTTGCGCTTTATTATATAGATGAATTATATGAGATGAAATTTCACCTAATTCATCATTTAAGAAGTCATAAACAGCCGGATCAGGATTTTCGCCATTTTCAGCTTTTATAGCAAAATCACGAAGACGCTCTATATTTACGCCAAAACGTCGGCTGGCATAAAATGCAAGAATAGTTAAAGCGATGGTAATAATCAGCAATGTCCATATATACACCGTCTCACCTTGCAACGCTTTCAACAAAGGGAGGTCGTATGGAACAGAAGAACGCACAATATATTCACCCCCTTTCATAGCCGAGTAGAAATAGGAATTCTCGTTGAGAGTAGATTGGCGACGCAATGTAAAAGCTCGTCCGTTATCGATTGTGACTTTTATCTCATTTCTTTGGCTATAATCGGCGCCACAAACTTCCCCTCCTGTATCATAGATCACGACACCCTTTGCATCAAGGATAGTGAATCTCACTGGCTCCACGTTTGCATTTATACTATCAATATATGCAATGCCCTCATTCATTCCATCACGCAATGAATACAGCAATTGAGCATTATAAATCTGCAAATGAGAATCGTAGCTCTCGGCCTTAAACTCTTTTTCTCTGAAATAGAAAATTCCAAACATCACAATGGCAATCACCCATGTGAAAACCATTATCATCAAAAATAGGCGAGTCTTATAATTAAATGTTTTCCTCAAAACCATATCCATGTCCAAGTTTTGTGGTTATATATTGCTCATAACGACCTATTTTCCGACGAAGCCTATTAATATTAACATCAACAGTCCTATCTAATACAATTCCATCGTGTCGCCATATTTTATCGAGAATTTCATCGCGAGAGAAATAAACTCCCGGATTTTTGACTAACAATAATAGTAGCTCAAATTCTGTCTTAGTCAATACAACTTCTTTTCCTTCGATGTAACAACGTTTTTTTACGGTATCCAATCGCAAAGTATCAAAATTAATGATACCCGGTTCCACATAGCTGCGTCGAAGCACACTCTTCACACGAAGCATCATCTCTTTCATTGAGAAAGGCTTACGCACATAATCATCCGCTTGACAGTCATACCCTTGCAGCACGGCATCTTCCTCATTTTTTGCCGTACAAAATATTAAAGGGATATTAGCCGTAGCAGGATTAGACCGAAGATGTCGTGCAAAATCAAAACCACTCATCTCTCCCATCATCACATCAAGAAGTATCAGAGAATAGTTCGTTAGTGGAAGTTTCATTGCTCCCTCCGCAGATAATGCCGTAACCACCTCAAATCCTTCAAGTTCCAAGTTGGTTTTTAATAAAAAGCAGTTGACTTCTTCGTCATCAACGACCAAAATCGGGGCATTTAATTTCATATTCGAATTGTTACTATTTCCAACTGCAAATTTATATCAAAAAAAACGCCCCAATATAACAAAGTTGTAACATTTTTTTCGACTGAATTTCAATTTAAGTAGACAAAACCACATTTCCTCATCTTTAGCGGACAATCCATTAATAATCTATTCATCATATCTTTAGAGTACTTCTATTTCTCAACAACTATCTAAAATTCACCTCTGCATAGAGAGCTTAATTTATGTAATAAAATGGCAGTTATTTTGTTTTCTTATCATTTAAGATGTATCTTTGCCGCGAAATAATAATTATAAATAATTTCAGTAATGAAAAATTCTTTTTTTAGCAAATTCACCCCAAAAGAGCCAAAATTTTTTCCTCTTTTGAAGCAACTGTCCGGGCTATTAAGATCTGCATCAGCAGAATTAACTGAAAGCACTAAGTATAGTTCTGTCAAAGAACGTACTGATTTCTACAAAAGGATCAAAAACATCGAAAGAGAAGGAGATAAGATGACTCACCTCATATTTGATGAGTTGGGGACAACATTTATCACACCTTTTGATAGAGAAGACATCCATGATCTTGCTTCAAGCATCGATGATGTATTAGATGGCATCAACAGTTGTGCTAAAAGAATTGCGATATATAATCCACGTCCCATCTCTAATAGTGGCAAATCGCTATGTTCTATCATCGAACAAGGTGCTGAATTGATAGATAATTCGATGGATGAAATAGAATCGTTCCGAAAAAATCCGACAAAACTTCGCAATAATTGCATAAAACTTCATGACTTGGAAAATCAAGGTGATGACATATATGAACATTTCATTATCAAGCTGTTTGAAGAAGAAAAAGATAGCATTGAAATCATCAAGATAAAAGAAATTATGCAAGAATTAGAGAAGACCACCGATGCCGCAGAACGAGTTGGCAAGGTTCTTAAAAATCTAATAGTTAAATATGCATAATCATCCGTATGGAACTACTCATTGTTATCATAATTCTATCATTGCTATTTGATTATATCAATGGTTTTCATGATGCAGCCAACTCAATAGCGACAATAGTTTCAACACGAGTGTTAACTCCATTTCAAGCTGTAATTTGGGCTGCTGCGTTTAATTTTGTTGCATTTTTTATAGCAAAGTATATCATTGGAGAGTTTGGTATCGCCAATACTGTATCAAAAACGGTATACGAAGATTTCATCACATTACCTATTATTTTATCCGGAGTAATCGCTGCTATTATATGGAATCTTTATACTTGGTGGCAAGGAATTCCGTCATCCTCATCTCACACTCTCATTGGAGGATTCGCCGGTGCTGCCATTGCAGCTAATGGATTTGGAGCAATACATAGTGATGTAATTTTGAAAATTGCGGCATTCATCTTCTTAGCGCCTCTTATTGGTGCCGTTATTGCGTTTGGTTTTACCCTTTTAGTCCTTTATATAAGCCGTAAAGCTCACCCGGCCACAGCAGAGCGTTGGTTCAAGAGATTACAATTGGCATCTTCTGCATTGTTCAGTATAGGACATGGTTTGAATGATTCTCAGAAAGTAATGGGTATCATTGCAGCAGCCATGATCGCAGCTCACACAGAAGGTATTGATTGGGGTATCAAGGGTATTGACGATCTGCCTAATTGGGTTGCATTTGCCTGCTTCGGAGCTATCTCATTAGGTACAATGTCGGGGGGATGGAAAATCGTTAAAACAATGGGAACCCGCATCACCAAAGTAACTCCCCTCGAAGGTGTTGTTGCCGAAACTGCAGGTGCATTCACATTGTTTCTGACTGAATATCTAAAGATCCCCGTAAGCACAACTCATACTATCACCGGTGCAATCATTGGCGTAGGAGCGACCAAACGATTGTCGGCCGTTAGATGGGGCGTGACTCGCAGCTTATTGGTTGCTTGGGTTTTGACCATTCCTGTCAGTGCCCTATTGGCATGCGGAGTCTATTGGCTCGTCACTCTATTTATGTAATAATATCACAACTTCTCATAACATAAGGAGTGGAGCTAATTAAGCTTCAACTCCTTATGTTGCTTAATTACTCTAAAACCTTTATATACTATTTTTCCTTCTAAATTATGATTACAACCATTATTCTATCATTATTGTGTGTTCTACTCATAGGTTGGCTAATTATTACCAATCGGTCATTATCAGCTGCAAAAGAAGAAAATGCAAAACTAACAGAACGTCTTCGCTATCTGAACGAGGAGAAAGAACGACTATCACGAGAGAGCGAAGAACGATTCAAAAATTTGGCAAATGAGATCTTAAACAGAACCTCCCGACAATTCAAAGAAGCCAACGAAACTCGATTGGCAGAAATCCTTACCCCACTAAAAGAAAATATCGACCAATTCAAACGTTCTATCACTGATGCATATTCCACTGAAGCTCGCGAACGATTTTCGCTACAACAGAGCATCAAAGAATTGGTCGAACTCAATCGCAACATCGGTAAAGAAGCTCAAGATCTCACATCGGCACTCCGCGGAGATTCAAAAGTGCAAGGAGATTGGGGAGAAATGATACTTGAAAATATATTGGAAAAATCCGGTTTGCGTAAAGGTCATGAATTTTCAGTACAACAAACCGTCAATGAAGATGGAACCCCCCTACGAGATGATCGCGGTAACGGATTACGACCGGATGTTGTAGTATATTATCCCGACAAGCGCTATATTGTAATAGATTCAAAGGTCTCACTCACGGCCTACACTATCTATATAAATGCAGAAAACGAAACCGAACAAGAAGCAGCGGGCAAGCGACATATTCAGTCAATAAAAGCCCACATAGCGGAATTATCAGCCAAAAGATACCAAGATTTTATCGGAGGAGGTAAGACAGATTTTGTCATGATGTTTATCCCGAACGAAGGAGCATATCTCGCAGCCATGCAACTTGATAGCACATTATGGCAAGAAGCCTATGATCATCGGGTATTGCTCGTATCTCCGACCCATCTATTTTCGGCTCTGCGCCTTATTTCTCAACTATGGAGCCATGACCGACAAACCCGTAATGCAATCGAAATAGCAAAATCCGCAGGTGCTATGGTTGATAAATTTGTCAATTTCACAAATGACATGAAAGAGATTGAAAAATATCTCAACAAAACACGAGATGCATATGATGGAGCTATGAAGAAGCTATGTACCGGTAATGGGAATCTTGTTTCGCGGACAGAGAAACTTCGCGAACTTGGAGCCAAAGCCGAAAAACAACTTTCGTCTGATCTCTCTAACATTTCATCAGAATAAATATAATGTAGCAAAATAGATTTTATCTATTGAGTCATAGAAAAACTTTGTTGGTAGTTGTTGTGTTATTTTGTAAGTTTGCAACAGATAAAGAAAATAACTAACAATAAAACAATATTTGATTATGGCAACGAAATTTTATAAGTGCAATCATTGCGGCAATGTAATCGAAAAGGTGGTCGACAGCAAAGTTCCGGTAGTATGTTGCGGCGACAAGATGGCAGAACTGATACCTAATACTGTCGATGCCAGTGGAGAGAAACATGTGCCTGTAGTAACTAAGATTGACGAAAACACTATTAAGGTCAACGTAGGTAGTGTTGCTCATCCAATGCTCCCCGAACATCATATATCTTTTGTATATGTTGAGACCGAGAATGGAGGCATACGAGTTAATCTCAAAGACAAACCGGAGGCAATCATCAACGTTGCAACCGATAAGCCTATTGCCGTTTATGAATACTGTAATCTTCATGGCTTATGGAAAACTGAGTTATAATTCCAATCAAGGTATAACGCACTATAAATCATCAATTTGTTGATTGGCAAATTGATGATTTTATTTTTATGCAAACCAAAATCCGATTATTCATTCCTTTTTTGTAACTTTGCAACATATTTTTGCAAAAATGAATCAAGACGATAAGCAATCTTTACTTGACAAAAGATACTTGCGAATGGCTAAAATATGGGCAGAGAACTCATATTGTAAGCGTAGACAAGTAGGCGCATTAATCGTTAAAGATAAAATGATTATCTCTGACGGCTATAATGGTACGCCTGCTGGATTTGAAAACATCTGTGAAGACGAATCGGGTGTAACCAAGCCGTATGTACTTCACGCTGAAGCCAATGCGATATCGAAAGTAGCTCAAAGCAATAACTCAAGCGATGGAGCCACTCTCTACGTCACTGCTTCTCCTTGTGTAGAATGTTCAAAACTCATAATCCAAGCAGGCATCAAACGTGTTGTATTTAATGATCTGTATCGAATATGCGATGGATTGGATTTGCTCCGTCGAGCCGGTATAGAATGTGTACATATTTCAGATATTGAACAATAGACAATGATTTAGGACTTATGAAAAAAATCAATCCTATTGTATGGTTTCCTATTGCTATCGCCGTATCGGTAACTGCCGGTATGTGGATTGGCTCTTACTTTAGCGACCACAAGAACAATAGCACAACTGAAGATAAGCTAAACTCTATCTTCTCCCTTATTAAGAATAATTATGTTGACTCGGTAGATGTCGACAATATTATAGAGCTTACAATTCCTAAACTATTGGCTAATTTAGATCCTCATTCCACATATATTCCGGCTCAAGACTTAAAATCCGTGAATGAAGAGCTTGATGGCTCATTCAGTGGTATTGGAATTCAATTTTCTATAATGAACGACACTATTACCGTAGTAGAATCGCTATCCGGTGGTCCATCTGAAAAGATCGGTATTCTCGCCGGTGACAGAATAGTCGAAGTAAACGACTCGATTGTAGCAGGCACCGGTGTTACCAACGAGCAGGTATTAAAAATGCTACGCGGAGCTGAAGGAACGAAAGTGAAACTTGGCATCAAACGTACATCATCAAAAAAAATATTACACTATGAAGTGACTCGCGGAGCCATTCCCGTATCATCTATTGATGCATCCTATATTGTTGAGCCAGAAATTGGATATGTAAAAGTCAGCAAATTCGGGAAAAACACATATAGTGAATTTCTCACTGCACTAACCGCCCTTAGAAAGGACGGAGCAAAAAAATATATTATCGACCTACGAGGAAATGGTGGTGGATATATGGAAATTGCAATCTTAATGGCAAATGAATTTTTGCCTGAAGGATGTTCTATTGTATATACCAAGGGGCGTAATGGTCTCGAAGACCAACAAGCATTCAGTGATGGCAATGGATCATTTAAAGATGCCGAAGTTGCTGTATTGATTGACGAGTTTTCAGCAAGCGCAAGTGAGATTTTTGCAGGAGCAATGCAAGACAACGACCGAGGGTTGATTATTGGTCGTCGCTCATTCGGCAAAGGATTGGTTCAACATCAATCAACATTTCCGGATAGCAGTGCCATTCGTCTTACAATAGCACGATACTATACTCCATCCGGACGCTGTATACAAAAGGAATACACCCCGGGGAAAGGTGATTCATACAATAGCGAGATACTTGATCGCTACAATCATGGTGAGGCCTATTCTGCCGATAGTGCTAAAATAGACAAGACAAAGCTATTTCACACTGTTGGCGGACGAGCTGTGTATGGCGGAGGTGGCATCATGCCTGATGTATTTACGCCGAATGACACTACCGGAGTCAGCACATACTATATGGACGTAGCCAACGCAGGGCTAATGCAACGATTTGCATTCTCGTATAGCGACCTCAACCGAGAACAACTTTCAAAATACAAGAGTATTGACGAATTGTTGAATCATCTTCCATCTGATGATGCTTTGCTACAATCGTTTGTTCGCTACGCTTCTCAAAATGGAGTCCCGGCTCGATGGTACTATATCAATAAGTCACATGATCTTCTCGTCAACCAATTAAAAGCTTTAATTGCTCGCGATTTATTGGGTTACAATGCATTCTATTCTATCTACAATCGTCGCGACAATAGCGTACAAGAAGCTATCAAGCAGATCAATCAAGGTAATGCCCAAACACCAATCCAATTAGATAGTCTGATAAAATAATCACTTGATGACTAAAAACGAAATTCGCCAATTAATAAAAAGGGAAAAAGCGAAACTTTCTGATGTAGAAAAATCAGTCTCTGCATCCAAGGTTTTTGCCTCGCTTGAAAAATGCAGCTCATTTATCAATGCTCACAATATCTTACTATATTACTCCCTCCCCGATGAATTATTGACACATGAGTTTATTGCAAAATGGTATGGCAAAAAAAACATCTTTCTTCCACGAGTAAATGGTGAATATTTGGACATTCTCCCATACGATCCATCGACTTTACACTTTGGAGCCTACAATATTGTAGAACCTAAAGGAAATAACATAACAGACCCTTGTAAAATCGAATTAATTATTGTTCCGGCAATTGCTTTTGACCGAAAAGGGAATCGTATTGGACGAGGCAAGGGTTATTATGATCGACTTCTACCAAATACGACTGCGACAAAAATTGGTGTAGGATACGATTTTCAATTAATCGACAATATCGAAACAGAGCCTCACGATATTACAATGGACATCGTAATCACCGAATCGAATATAATATCTATCCCCGAATCAAATAAACAGTAATGCTATATATATTATGGCCTTGATATATGCAAATACCAAACTATGCGAGTTAATCTCTCATGAACCTGCTATTATTCCAGTCATAAATCGATTTGGAATCAAGTTGGGTACAGGCGATGCAACAATTGCAAGTATTTGTAACGAACGAGAACTTGACCTTGAATTCTTTTTGGCGATACTCAATACATTCATTAATGAGGAGTATTTTCCAGAGAAAATCATGAAATCATTTTGTGCGTCAACGATTATAGAGTATTTGCAAAAGACTAATACTTCGTATCTGAAATACCATTTACCAAATATTGACCGACACTTTGGTCTACTAATAGATAGAAGTAGTGGCGACAATAATTTGTCGCTAATTCTCAAGTTTTATGCCGAATTGCGCCAAGATATAACCGATCGTATCAATAATGACACTACCTCTTGGTTCCCGTTGATAGCAACACTTGAAAAAGAGAACAATCTCACAACGAGCTCGCCAATTATTCCCATAGAAAATGATCCCATAGAAGATAAGCTACACGATCTAAAAAATATGTTTATCATTCATCTATCCGGATCGTATGACGAAAATCTTTGTTATGCTGTTATAGTATCAATACTATCTCTCGAAAAAGATATTAAGCAAAACAATCGTATCCGCAATAGGATTCTCACTCCGTTAGCCCATAATCTACAACAATCCATCGGATAATGAATATTGCAATCAACATATTAATCCATAATAACATTACAGCTATTGGGTTGAGATATATCTTAAAAGAATTTTTCAACACAGAAGCTATAATTCTCCAAGAGATACCTAAATCCGATGATACGGATGGTAGCATTAGTACCATATATTTTGTTGATGCAAATATGTTTATCGCTAATCACGATTTTTTTATACCCCGAAAATCTCGCACAATCGTTTTGGCATCTAATGGTGCATCAAGCGATATTAAAACATTAAATCCGAGTCAAGACGAAAGTTCCATAATTGAAGATATTCGTCTTATTCTTTCTTTACATTCAAAATCCGAAGAAACGTCTCAAGTAGAACTATCACAGAGAGAGATTGATGTGCTTAGACTTATTGCGCTTGGGTATCTCAACAAAGAAATTGCGGATAATCTTTCCATTAGTATAAACACAGTCCTGTCGCACCGCAAAAACATCACAGCCAAACTTGGTATCAGATCTGTATCCGGGCTTAGTTTCTATGCTATAATGCACGGATATATTTCAGATTGCGACATACGGCGTTAATATTTTGTTAAAGCCATTGAAATCCTCCGCGAACTGCAACTTTTGGTATTAAATTTGTAATTTATTTGCAAGTTACCATATTATAAATGATATCTATCCAAAATCTATCGGTCGAATTTAGTGCAAAAAACCTTTTTGATAATATAACCTACGTTATCAATAAAAAGGACAAAATTGCTCTTGTAGGCAAAAATGGAGCCGGAAAGTCTACCATGCTCAAGATTATTGCAGGTCTACAAAAACCGACAGCAGGGTGTGTTGCTGTTACTCAAAGTGTAACGATAGGGTATCTACCTCAGCAAATGGCACTCAACGACTCTCTTACAGTAATCGAAGAAGTACGCAAAGCGTTTTCGCATATAAAAGAGCTTCATCAACAACTTGATGATATAAATACTCAACTACAACAACGAGAGGATTTTGAGAGCAATGAATATCAAGTATTGATAGACCGCCTCACGTCGCTCACAGAGCGTATCGCAATGGAAGAAAGTGATAATTGCGAGGCCGAAATGGAGAAAACCCTTGTTGGTCTCGGATTTGCTCGAACCGATTTCAATCGCCCAACGGCGGAATTTAGCGGCGGATGGCGTATGCGCATCGAATTGGCTAAATTATTGCTCCAACGCCCTGACGTGCTGCTATTAGACGAGCCAACCAACCATTTGGATATTGAATCAATTCAATGGCTTGAAAACTTTCTCATTACAAAGGCAAATGCCGTAGTATTGGTGTCACATGACAGAGCCTTTATCGATAATGTAACGCATCGAACTATCGAAATATCGTTAGGGAAAATTTATGACTATTCCGTCAACTATTCAAAATATGTAGTATTGCGACAAGAGCGTCTTGAACAACAAATGCGAGCTTATCAAAATCAGCAGAAGCAAATTCAAGATACCGAAGAGTTTATCGAACGTTTTCGATATAAAGCGACCAAAGCCGTTCAGGTACAAAGTCGCATGAAGCAACTTGCAAAAATCGAACGTATTGAAGTCGACGAAGTCGACACATCTCATCTCAATCTGAAATTCCCGCCCGCTCCTCGGTCGGGCGACTACCCTATTATAGCCGATAATGTTGGAAAAGCATACGGCTCACATCAAGTATTTGACAATGCCACGTTTACAATCAAACGAGGAGAGAAAGTAGCCTTTGTCGGAAAAAATGGAGAAGGGAAATCAACCCTTGTAAAATGCATCATGGGAGAAATCCCATTTACAGGCAATCTAAAAATCGGGCATAATGTAAAGATTGGATATTTTGCACAAAATCAAGCACAGCTCCTTGATGGCGAAATAACAGTATTCGACACCATAGATAGAGTTGCCGTAGGTGATATTCGCACCAAAATACGCGATATTCTTGGTGCATTTATGTTTGGTGGTGAAGCATCGGATAAAAAAGTTAAAGTACTGTCGGGAGGCGAAAAAACTCGATTGGCAATGATTCGTCTGCTTCTTGAGCCGGTAAACCTTCTCATTCTTGACGAGCCAACCAACCATCTCGACATGAAAACCAAGGATATACTTAAACAAGCTATAAAAGACTTCAATGGCACGGTAATCGTAGTATCCCACGACCGAGAATTTCTTGATGGTTTAGTGGAAAAGGTTTATGAATTTGGAAGTGGAAAAGTCAGAGAATGTCTTGGGGGCATATACGAATTTCTTGAAAAGAAAAAAATGGCATCCCTTACCGAATTGGAATTGTCAAAATCTCCGTCAAAAGAAAAGCAATCCCCAAAGTCTACGTCCCCCACTACAGATACAGCGACCAAGGCCCAATTAAGCTATGCCGAGCAACGTGAACGAGAAAAAGCAATACGCCGAGCACGAAAAAAGATGGAAGATGCCGAAAATGAAATATCAACCATCGAGCAACAAATCGCTGATATTGAATCTCAAATAGCTTCAGGGAATGTGGACAATGATATTTTCAACAAACATGCTGAAATGCAGAAGCAACTTGAAAACGCCATGAGCATTTGGGAACTCGCAACAATCGAATACGAAGAATTTCAAAAATAATATATTAATCAAATTAAAAAACGACAAAATGAAAAAGATTCCTTATGCAGTTTTGTCTATCGCATTTGCTTCAACAATCGCAATGTGTACAACAAACTCGCCCAAAGGAGTAGACCGAGCAAATCTTAATGATTCGGTTGCTCCACAACAAGACTTCTATGAGTATGCTTGTGGTGGATGGATGAAAAACAATCCACTAAAGCCTGAATACTCTCGATTTGGAACGTTCGACCAATTAGGAGAAAACACCCGTGAACAAGTCAAGTCTCTTGTTGCAGGACTTGACTCTAAAAATTCACCGGTAGGTTCTGCCGCTCAACAAATCGGCGACCTTTATGCATTAGGCATGGATAGTGTTCGCCTCAACTCCGAAGGAGCAACTCCTGTAATGAATGACCTCAACACGATCAACAGCACTAAGCGCGAAGACTTAATCGACCTTATGGCTACAATGGTTGGCGTCGGAGCATTCTTTGGCACCGGTGTTGATGCCGATATGAAAGATTCCAATATGAACACCATGTATTGGAATCAAGGAGGACTTGGGCTCGGCGATCGCGACTACTACATTGAAGATAGTGAAAATACCATTGCTGTACGTGAAGCGTACAAAAAATATCTACGTACAATCACCTCATTGGTTGGATATGATTCGATTGCCCAACAAAGAGTAGTCGACAACGTAATGAAAATCGAAACTGCCCTTGCTCAAGCCGCAATGTCGCGCGAAGAACTTCGTGACCCTGCCGCAAGCTACAACCCAATGACAATGGAAGAAATAGCGACAAAATATCCTAATGTAGATCTTCGTCGTTATTTTGCAAAACAAGGCATCGACAGCATTGAGACAGTTATCATTGGTCAACCGCAATCATTAGCCAAAGTAAACGATATTCTCGGAACAGCTACCGAGCAAGAACTTCACGACTATTTTGTAGCAGGCTATCTATCATCAGCATCAAGCTATCTTAGCGACGATTTTATCAATGCCGATTTTGAACTATCTAAAGTCATCTCCGGTGTTCAAGAGCTTCAACCTCGCTGGAAGCGCGCACTTTCTGTTCCCAACGGAATGCTCGGTGAAGCCCTCGGACAATTATATGTAGAAAAATATTTCCCTCAGTCTTCTAAAGACAAAATGCTTGCGCTTGTAGAAAACCTCAAGGTTGCACTCGGTCAGCACATCGACGCATTGACTTGGATGAGCGATTCTACTAAAGTACAAGCCCAAGAAAAACTTGCCAAATTTACAGTTAAAATCGGCTATCCTGACAAATGGCGCGATTATTCAGGGCTGACCATCGACCCCGCCAAGTCTTATTGGGAAAATGTTCAAGCTGCAATCAAATACAACTCAGACTTCTACCTTTCTGACTATGGTAAACCAGTCGATAAATCTCGTTGGTATATGCCTCCGCAAACGGTAAACGCATATTACAATCCGCTGTCGAACGAAATATGCTTCCCTGCCGGCATTCTCCAAGCTCCATTCTTCGCTCCGGAAGCAGACGATGCTCTAAACTATGGTGCTATCGGCGTAGTTATCGGACACGAAATGACACACGGATTTGACGACCAAGGTCGCCAATTTGACAAAGATGGCAATCTTCGTAACTGGTGGGTTGAATCTGACGCAGAAGCATTCAACAAATTAGCCGACATCCTCGTGGCTCAATTTGATAGCATAGTCGTACACGGTGATACTCATGCAAATGGTCGCTTCACCCTTGGAGAAAACATTGCAGACCAAGGAGGATTGCGTGTAGCAATGACAGCCTACAAAAATTCACAAAAAGACAAACCGGCAGAAGTTATCGATGGTTTCACACCCGAACAGCGCTTCTACCTTGCATACGCAAATGTATGGGCAGGCAATATTCGTGATGCCGAAATTCTATCGCGCACCAAAACCGACCCCCACTCTCTCGGTCGTTGGCGCGTAAATGCTTCATTGCGCAACATTGAAGAATTTTTCCAAGCATTTGACATAAAAGAAGGCGATCCAATGTTCCGTCCGGTCGAGGAACGTGTAATTATTTGGTAACGCCAAAATAATCCGTATCAAAGAGACTGTGTTGATTTTTGAACGCAGTCTCTTTTTTTTGTTGCGTTTTTACAATTGATATATGATTAGTTTCATAAAATTTCGCTATATTTGTATGTTAATTTGTATATAGCAAGACTATCTACTATATACAACACATAATCAATTGTCGTACAATCAAATAATAATACAATATGAAATTCAATGTTCCAAGCAAAATGCTCTACAGTACCGTCTCGGCTGTAAGCAAAGTAATTAACTCAAAGAACGCCCTCACGATCCTAAACAATTTCTTGTTTTCGCTCGAAGATAATATGTTGACAATTACCGCCTCTGACCTTGAAAACACTCTTGTGGCTCGTGTTGAAGTCATGGAAGCCCAAGGTAGCGGTAAATTCTGTATTGATGCACGTCGCATCGTAGAATTGCTCAAAGAAATGCCGGATCAAGGCATTACGTTCGACATCAATGATGACAACCTTGCTGTGGAAATCACCTACCCCAGCGGTAACTATAGCTTTATAGCTCTTAATGGAGCTGAATATCCATCTAATGAGAACAAAGATGAAGATATCGACGTACTCTCATTTACTTGTCCGACAGAGCAACTCATAAAAGGTATTGACAACACCTTGTTTGCAGTAGGTAACGACGAGCTTCGTCCTCAAATGATGGGTATCCTTTGGGATATCAAGCCCGATGGTATAACATTCGTAGCTACCGACACACGCAAGCTTGTGAAGTATCACAACTCTCTTTCTGCTCCCGGATGCGAAGGGTCTTGCATTATCCCGGTAAAGCCGGCTACAGTTTTGAAAAACGTATTTTCTAAGGAAGAAGAAGTTAAGGTTACTATTGAGCCAAAGAGTGCCACTTTTGAATCGGCATCATTCACTTTTAATTGCCGTTTCATTAAAGGCAATTTCCCCGACTACAATCGAGTAATTCCAGCAAACAACCCCTATACACTGACGATTGACCGCCAATCATTCCTCAATGCTGTGCGTCGCGTCGGAGTATTTGTTGATCCAAGTCATGGTTTGGTAAAATTCAAACTAACGCCAACCGAAATCATAATGAAGGCTCAAGACAACAACTTCTGCACCTCTGCCCGCGAATCAGTCTCTTGCGATTTTACAGGTAATGAAATGGTAATCGGCTTTAGCGCACCATACCTTATTGAAATATTCAATACAGTATCGACATCGGACATTGTCATCAAACTATCAGATCCGAGCCGTCCCGGAGTATTCCTTCCTGCCGAAAATGCCAAGGACAGCGAATTGCTCATGCTTTTGATGCCTATGACCGTACAAGATTTCTAATCAAATTTATAGCAAATAGAAATGGAATTATCCCTCAAAAAGCCTATAATATTTTTTGATTTAGAGACCACCGGTACTAATATCACCCACGACCGCATAGTAGAGATTTCACTTATCAAAATTATGCCGAATGGAGAGGAATTAGAGCGCACTATCCGCGTAAATCCCGAAATGCATATTCCTGAAGAAGCAACTGCTGTGCATCACATCACCGATGCTGATGTGGCAAATTGTCGTACGTTCAAGATGATTGCGAAAGATTTGGCACAGAGCTTTACCGGATGTGACATTGCAGGTTTCAACTCAAACAGATTCGACATACCAATGTTGGATCAAGAGTTTCAACGAGCAGGAGTGAAATTTGATTTCACCAAGCCCCGATTTGTTGACGTTCAAACAATTTTCCACAAGAAAGAGCAACGTACACTTATCGCGGCTTACAAATTTTATTGTGGCAAAGACTTGACCGAAGCTCATTCGGCAAATGCCGACACACGAGCCACTTACGAAGTGCTAAAGGCTCAACTTGACCGCTACGAAGATTTGCCTAACGACATAGCTGCATTGTCGGACTACTCGTCAATGAATCGCAACGTAGACCTTGCCGGACGTCTCATCTATAATGATAAGCGTGAAGAAGTTATAAACTTCGGAAAATATAAAGGACAGATTGCTTCGGAAGTTTTACGAAAGGATCCCGGATATTATAGTTGGATAATGCAAGGAGATTTCCCTCAAAATACTAAAGACGTATTCACCAACATTAAGCTTCGCGAAAAATAAGATGCTCAAAGGAAAGCATATAATACTCGGTATTACCGGAGGAATTGCCGCTTATAAATCGGTAACACTTCTTCGCCTATTCATCAAGGCCGGTGCAGAGGTTCAAGTAGTAATTACACCCTCAGGAAAAGAATTTATCACTCCGGTTACATTGTCGGCATTGAGTGGAAAGCCTGTTGTAAGCGAATTTTTCACTGCTAATACCGGTGAGTGGCATAGTCATGTAGATCTTGGGTTATGGGCTGATGCTATGATTATAGCCCCAGCCACAGCATCTTCGATTGCAAAAATGGCCAATGGTGTTGCCGACAATATGCTTATCACAACGTATCTATCGGCTAAAGCACCCGTATTTATTGCTCCGGCAATGGATCTCGATATGATGGCTCATCCATCTACTCAAAAAAATTTGGATTTACTTCGTTCTTATGGGAATCACATAATTGAGCCGGCCGAAGGCGAACTTGCGAGTCATCTTGTAGGTAAAGGTCGAATGGAAGAACCTGAGAATATCGTGCGATATCTTGAAGTTTTTTTTGCACATCAACAAGATTTGAAAGGTAAAAATGTCCTTATTACTGCCGGACCTACTTACGAAAACATTGATCCTGTACGTTTCATCGGCAACTACTCATCAGGCAAGATGGGATATGCACTTGCAGAGGAAGCCGCATCAAGAGGAGCGAAAGTCACATTAGTAAGCGGTCCGGTATCCTTAAAAGCGAACCATCCGTCAATAACCATAGTCGACGTTGTATCAGCCAAAGAAATGTATAATGCTTGTGTCGATACATTCCCATCTACAGATATTGCTATAATGTGTGCAGCTGTAGCCGACTATGCTCCGGCAGTTGTAGCAAACGAAAAAATAAAGCGCGAGAAAGATGATATTCCGGTCATTCATCTTGTAAAGAATCCGGACATTGCAGCAAAACTTGGCGAAATGAAAAGGCCCGGGCAAATCTTAGTAGGATTCGCTCTTGAGACCAATAACGAAGAGACTAATGCCCATCTGAAATTGAAAAAGAAAAATCTTGATATGATAGTTCTCAATTCTTTACGAGACAAAGGAGCCGGATTCAAGACCGACACTAATCGTATTATGATTTTTCATGCAAATGGGACTCAGCAACAGTACGAAACAAAGCCTAAGCGCGAAGTGGCTCGTGACATTATAGACTCTATCGTTGGACGATGAAACAACTTTTATGCATATTTGCTTCATTTGTGCTTGCACTACAAATAATGCATGCACAAGAATTAAATTGCTCTGTTGAAATCAATTCTCAGCAGGTGGAAGGCTCCAATAAAGATGTGTTCACCACTCTTCAAGAGGCCATAGCCGACTACATGAACACCACTAAATGGTCGACAGCACAATTTGCTGTAAACGAAAAAATAGAGTGCAAGCTCTTTTTTACAATAAAAACCTACGAAAACGATTTGATGAGCGGAGATTTGCAAATTCAATCCACCCGACCGGTTTACAATAGCTCATATAATACAACTCTTATAAACTTCAAGGATGATAAAATTGAATTTACCTATCGACTTAACGAGCCGTTAATATATTCCGACAACTCAATGGAGAGCAATCTGACTGCAATACTCAATTTCTATGCATTTATGATTTTGGCAATTGACTTTGATAGTTTTTCACCACGTGGAGGAGAGCAATTTTATGAAAAAGCTGATGCTGTAGTTCAAATGGCTCAATCATCGGGCGAAAATGGTTGGAAAGCATTTGAGGACAATAGGAACCGCAGTGCTGTTCTATCAGCCTACACCCAACCATCGACAGCCACAATCCGAGATTTGATATATCAATATCACCGCACCGGACTCGACGAAATGGCACTCAGCCCCGACAAAGGTAGAGCTAAAATAACAGAGTCACTCGCAAATCTGACAAAAGTATTTGACGCCGCCCCAATGTCGGTCGCCCTTTCAATGTTTCGCGACGCTAAATTAGACGAACTTGTCAATGTATATTCTAAGGCACAACAGACTGAGCGAGAAAAAGTCTACGAACTTTTATATGCAATATATCCAACGGACAATGACCGTCTGACAAAAATAAAAGACGGAGACAACAAATAGCACAACAATGATTGAAAGTCTACATATTTCTAATTACGCACTTATTGATACTGTTGATATTGAATTTCATAAAGGATTTAATATCATAACAGGCGAGACCGGTGCCGGAAAATCGATCATGCTTGGAGCCCTTTCGCTTTTACTTGGAGGGAGAGCGGACTCAAAAGCAGTGCGTAATCCCGACAAAAAATCAATCATTGAGGCCTCTTTCTCAGTTACATACTATCCTCAATTAAAACAATATTGCATCGCCAATGATATCGAATGGGATGATTGCCACTGCATACTTCGACGAGAAATTGCCCCTACCGGACGATCAAGAGCATTTGTCAACGACTCCCCTGTTTCATTGAGTCAACTTCAAAATATTGCAGTTAATTTAGTCGACATCCATTCTCAACATCAGAATTTATTATTAGCCTCGGCTGAATATCAATTGCAAATAATCGATTCATTGGCCAATAATGAAGATATTCTTCAGCAATACGCCATCCAATACGCCTCCTACCGAAAAGCGTTGAAAAATTATCACGAAACTCGACATGCCATCGAACAAAGTCGTGATGATGAGGACTTCCTACGTTTTCAATTGGAGCAATTGAATGATGCTGCCTTAGAGGAAGGCGAACAAGAGGATTTAGAACAAGAACGCTCGTTGCTTGCAAACATGAGCGATGTAAAAGAAAATATGTGTACGGCTCTGAATGCCCTACAAGATGGCAATACCAACATTATCGATTTATTATCCGAGGCTACCGATAGCATAAACAACTTGTCTGAAGCAATCGAAGATGCAGAAAGTTTATCCGAACGACTTGAAGCATCTCGCATCGAAATCCAAGATATAGCTGATACACTTTCAGAATATAATCGTAATCTATCGACCGACCCAACAGATCTTGAGCGAATAGAAGAACGATTAAATAAGCTCTATGCTCTCCAACGCAAACATAAGGTAGATCGCGTGGATAAATTAATTGCGATAAGAGATTCTCTCAGACATAAGCTATCGATGCTCGACAATGGTGCTGACACCATCGCCGAATTAGAGACTGAAGCTAAAAATGCAAGAGCTATAGCATTAGCAACAGCTCGCACTATTTCTGCTCGGCGCACAAAAGAAGCAGCTTTGTTTGCATCTGAATTAAAAGAGCGAGCATACCCATTGGGCATGAAAAATCTATGCTGTGAGATTGCGATTTCCCGCACTTCAGATTTGACCGAAACCGGTATCGACAAGGTTGATTTTCTATTTGCATTCAACAAAAATCAACCATTACTCCCCGTGGGAAATACCGCTTCCGGAGGAGAAATTTCGCGATTAATGTTGTCGATAAAGACTATTATAGCATCAAAAATGCAGTTACCATCTATCATTTTTGATGAAATCGATACCGGAGTATCGGGCGATGTGGCCAATCGCATGGGAGAAATGATGCAATCAATTGCTCAAAACATACAAGTCATCGCCATAACACACTTGCCACAAGTAGCAGCCAAGGGTTCTTCTCATTTCAAAGTATTCAAGCAAGATGACGAGATAGCGACACATACCCACATCACAGAGTTGTCGCACGAACAACGCATTGATGAATTAGCATTGATGCTCAGCGGTTCAAATATAGATGAAGCAGCACGAGCCAATGCCATATCTCTACTTACAAACAACTCAAATTCTCTTAATAACTAACCGCAAATGGAGCGCAACGAATATATCTTCGGCATTCGTGCCGTAATCGAGGCTATTGAAGCCGGAAAAGACATTGATAAGGTTTATATCAAGAAAGACCTTCAAGGCAAACTTGCCAACGAACTTTTAGATTTATTACGTCAATATGGAATCGTAACACAACGAGTTCCGATTGAGCGCATCAACAAAATAACAAGAAAGAACCATCAAGGAGTTGTAGCCATACTTTCGGCTGTAACATATCACCGCTTGGAAAATCTTGTACCACAACTATACGAGGACGGAATAATGCCATTCATTGTAGTGCTTGATGGTATAACCGATGTGCGCAACTTTGGAGCTATAGCTCGAACCTGCGAATGTGTAGGAGCCAATGCAATCGTAATACCCGAAAGAGAGAGCGTTTCGGTAGGTGGCGATGCTATAAAAACATCGGCAGGAGCATTACATCATATTCCGGTTTGCCGAGAGAAGAATATCCACTCGGCTCTCCGCTTTCTAAAAGATACCGGCTATACAATTATTGCCGCATCAGAGAAAGCCAACATAAGCTATACTCAAGCAGATTATACCGGACCTATCGCAATAGTAATGGGGGCTGAAGATACCGGTGTATCTCCGGAATCTTTACGTCAATGCGATTCGTTGGTATCAATACCTATGTTTGGCAATATCAGTTCTCTCAATGTATCTGTCGCAGCAGGAATTATGATGTATGAAGTAGTGCGGCAACGTCTTGCGGCCGATTTCGCAGTAGAATAATCCCCTATTTGGCTCAAAATTACATTTTTCCAGAACAAAAAGCGAAATAACGAGATTGTTTGTTTTGCCATATCAAAAAAAATGAGTACTTTTGCAAGCCATTACTCCATACGCGCCCTACCAGCGCAACAAAAGTAAGAACAATAAAAAAATAAAATAAGATGAAAAAAGACATCCATCCTTCTAATTATCGCGAAGTCGTATTCAAAGATATGTCAAACGACGAAATCTTTATCACTCGTTCGACTGTAGCAGCTAAAGAAACTATCACTGTTGATGGTAAAGAATATCCATT